>JAKARZ010000007.1 GCA_021828405.1 Bacillota bacterium | reverse complement strand
GGCCTACCACAGTCTCCGGACCCCGGACACGGTCTACCAGGACCTCGGCGCGGACTCCTGCGACCCGCGGGACCGCGCGGCGGTGGTGCGGCGGGAAACGCGGCGTCTCGAGGCGTTGGGGTACGACGTGACCCTCGCACCCCGGGTCCCGGCGGCCGGCTGACCGGTCGGGGCGTCGCCTCTAGCGGTAGTACGTCGGAAACTGGGACCCCACTAGCGGTAGTACGTCCCACCTATTTTTCAAGGGAGGTTTTCGCATTCCTGTTGGGCGGACCCCCAGACACAGCCCCGAATCGACGCCTGATGAATCAGACAGCGTGGATGCGCTGCGGACGCGCATACCCAAGACACGTTGAAACCGCTGCAACGAGAAGCCGCGCCCCTCGCTTTGTTGCCTCGGTCGTGGACCCACCTCTCGTCACGTCTCGTCTCCGCACGTGTCTTCGGCCCGCTGGCCTACAGCAAGTGCGCACTCGCATCCCGCCATCCCAGCATGGCCCGCCGATACAGCCACACGCCTACGAGTCCCATCACAATCTTCACGACCACCCACCCGGGCTCAGGCGTGGCCCACCGATACGCGAACACGTTCCCCAGTTCCAGGGGCCACAGCCGGTAAAACACGCCCAGCAGCTGCAGGACGAGGTCCATCACCGGCACCCCGATCGCCACCAGGTATCCCAGCGCCACCCGTCCGGACCAGCTCGCCACCAGCGCCGATCCCCCGCCCAGGAGCAACCCCGGCCCCAGGGCCGCCCCCACACCGGCCCAAAAAGGCACCGGACCCCAAAGGACCCGGAGCAACAGGAGCCAAGCCAGTACGAGTAGCCACCCGCCTCCGACCAGCGCCAGGGTCCGTGTCCGCGCCAGCCGGGGCAGTGGCAGGGCGGACGCCATCTCCAGCATGCCTTCGTCGTGCTCCACCAGCAACAGCGAGGCCGAACCAATCCCAAAGCCGAGCGGGAGGAACGCTTCACAGTTCTCGACCCAATGGGGAGCCCACTGGGCCGAGCCGCCCCCAAGGCCGGTGTGCATCAGCGTCAGCACCAAAAGACCCAGGGGCACCAGGATCCAATGCACCCCACCTGCCAGCTTGAGCTCCAGCGCGAGGCGCTGGACCCGCATCCATCGGCCCAGCCGGCCCGGGTGCTCCACGCTCTGCGCCATGATTCTCCCCTCCCTGTCTTAGGGCGATTCCGCCGCCGAGACCGCTGACCACGTCAGCGCACCGCGCGCTGCAGCGCCGGTCACCCGCGCCACCATGGTGGTCCACTGGCTGGCACTCGCACCCGCCGCCCAGCCCGCCAGCTGCTTCAGATCCGCCGACTGCGCCGCTGACAGGCGCCCCACCACCGGCAGCGCCGCTCTCCGCTGATACCCGGCCAGCGCCACCGCGCTCGCCATCGGCCCGCCCGCATCGGCCCGAATGACGGTAGCGGCGGCCAGCACGACCAGCAATTGCTGGCGTTGGTCCCCCGCCGGCCATGCTGGGGTTGCCGCCACCGCGCCTCCTGGTGCCAGCCCCAGGGCGTTCTCCCAAGCCATGGTCGCCAGGCGCAACCAGGGCGCGGGCCCGGTCGGCTCTGACGTGGTGCATGCCCCCACCACCGGATCCGCCGGCGTGCAGTACGGCTGGTTGCCGGCCAGCGCCACAAACGCGGGCGTCATGGCCGGATTGGTCAGCAGCGGGTCCACCACCATCACTGGCACGCGGCCCGACCAGCCCGGGAGCCAGGGGCCGAGCACCTTGAGGGCGGCCGCATACTCCGCCAGCGACGCCCGCTGCACGGCCCCGACCCTGCGTCGCGCGTACACGCCGACGCCATCCACCACCGTCTCGTGGTAGGGTCCCTGCAGCCACAGGACGGATGGAAGCATCCCCGTCGCCCTGGCGCTGGGCAGACCGCTCCAGGCCGGGAAGCGAGTTGCTGTCCCCGCGAGGTGCCAGGACAGCGAGGTGGGCATAAAGACCGGGGCGCCTTGGCCCCGCACCGCCAGAAGCCGGGGATACCAGGCGCCGGCCCCTGACCAGAACACCCGCCCGCCACCAGCGTACGCGGCCACGGCACTTTGCCCGGGGTAAAACGGGGGGGTGGGCAGCCACGTAGCCAGGGGCAGCAGCCTGCCACCGTAGGTCAGCACCAGAGTGCCGGCTCCTCCGGGCACCCGAACGGCCATCAAGCGGGCGGCCGTGCCGGCCAGCACTCGCCCACCCGCATGAACGATGGGGATGGACTGGGCATTCCACGTGGCGCGCTGAACTCTGAGGCCCCGGTTTAGCCAAAACCACAGTGTCTGAGGCGAGGACCGCGTGGTGGCCACAGGCACTTGGGCGGTGCCGGCCAGCACCCCGCTATCCTGGTTGACCACCACCGACAGCGCGAGCGGTCCGGCGGCGGCGAGGCCGGTGCTGCGGGCCGCAGTGGCGGCAGCACCGGGCGGGAGCACGCCGGGCGACAGGGACAGGGCCGCGGCCTCCAGCCACACCAGCCCCACGGCCAGAGCCGCCGCCGCGCCGCGGTACAAGTGCCGGTCCCGCGCTCGGTTGCCGGATGGCGTAGCGCGGCCGCGGCCACGCTGCCGAATGGCCGCGGCCAATAGGACGGTGGCCACCGCCAGCCACACGCTGCGGTTGGCCCACAGCCAGCCCGGTGTGGGTCCCAGCAGCTCCGGCGGCAGCGCGAGCCCCAGGGTCAGCATACCCGGGAAAGGGCTCCACAGCAGCAGGTGCGGGTCCAGCGCCGCCGCCAGCGCCGTCCACTTGTACTCGACAAACGCCACCACCAGGCTGCCCAAGATACCCAGCGTGAAGTAGCGCGCCCCGCCTCCAGTGCGCCCCACCAGCCACGTCGCCACGGATGCCGCCAGCACGAGACTCGGTCCCACCGCGAGGAGGGACCACGCCGCGACCCACGCGGCCGATGACACGAGCGGCAGCTTGGCGAGGCCAAACAAAGCAAGTGAGCCCAGCACGTCCACCGCCAGCAGCATGGCGCCCCCAACGGCCACCAGTCCAAGCGCCCGGCCCACCACGTAGCCGGCCGCCGTGACCGGCCGCGCGAACACCGCCACCTCGGCGTCTGCGCTCCGCCACACCTGACCTGCGGCGAGCACCACGGCAAACGGCACCAGCATCAGACACAGCGCCAGCATCTGCACGGCGCCGGCGCCGGCGGTGGGCGAGCCCACCGCGGCGACACCTGCTATCAGGGACAGGACGAGCAACGCGAACAACTCGGTGCGCACCACCACTTCCCGCCAGCTCTGGCGCCAGGTGTCGCCGGCCAGCACCCAGACGGCGGCGGCCCGCGACCGACGCGCCCGACCCCCCCTAGCGCCGGGGAGCCCGACGGCCATCGGCCCACCTCCCTTCTAGCCACTGGCGCTCCACCACCAGATAGCCATCCAGCAGCCGGGGTGGGCGCGGCGTGTACGGCGCCAGCCCCTCGGTCCGCTCACCGACCGATACCACCAGCCGCCGGTCTTCCGCTAAGTCAACGCCCACCTCCACGGCGTCCGAGACGGGGATGCCCCGCGGCACGTACCAGGTGCGGCCCTGGGCGCGCCCGGCCAGGCCCGCCACGGATCCCTGGTACACCATGCGCCCCTGAACGAGCATCATGGCATCGCTGCAAAAGCGCCCCACCTCATCGAGCAGGTGCGTCGTGACCAGGATGGCCCGGGGCCCGTCGGGCTCGTGCAACAGCGAGGCCAGCACATCCCACAGCGCGAGGCGCTCCTCCAGGTCGAGTCCGGCCGTGGGCTCATCCAGCAGCATCACGGGCACGCGGCGGGCCCACAGCATGGCCAGCGCCAGCCACCGGCGTTCGGACGCGGACAGCCTCCCCGCATTCCAGTCGGCGCGGTGCATCAGGCCAAAGTGCCGGAGCGCGGTCCGGACATCTTCTTCCTGCGGGGCATGGCCCAAGAGCCACGCCTGCTGCCGCCACACGTGCTCCCGTACGGTGAGCCGGCGGTACACGCCGGGAAACTGCGGCAGATATCCGACGCGGCGGCGGACAGCGGCGGGGCGGTCCTGCATGGCCACATCCCCCACCTCGATGTGTCCCTCCTCCAAGGGCAGGATCCCGGCCAGTGACCGTAGCAGCGTGGTTTTGCCGGCTCCGTTGGGCCCCACCAGCGCAGTCAGCCCGGTCCGCAGGTCCATCGTCACCTCGTGTAAAATTTCCGGCGGCGGGAAGCCGCGGCCGTACTGAACCAGCCCCCGCACCTTCATGGCCACGTCGCTCACGCGCTTTGGGACTCCCGCCGGCTGTTCCACAAAAGCACCAGATAGCCGTATTCGGGCGTGGGATCGACGGGGCGGGCCACCTGGTGGGGCGAGGCCTCCGCGAGAACCGCGACCGTGTCTGGCCGCGGGCCGGGAAAGACCAGCCCCTCCATGCGCGCGCGGAAGCTCCACGGTAACTCCCACACGAGCCCCCGCGCCATGAGGGCCAGCTCCCGCGCGGGCAGGCGACGGATCAGGCGGCCTCGGTCCAACACGGCCACATGCCCTCCCAAATCCTGCACGTCATCCACCACCGTGGTGGAAAGCAGCACAGGCCGCTCCTCCGCGAGCGATCGCAGGAGTTCCAGCGTCATCAGTTGTTCATAGGGGTCAAGGCCGGCGGTCGGGGTTTCCACGACCAGCACGGCCGGATCTTTCATGAGCGCCTGCGCCAGCAGCGCCCGGCGCTTCATGCCCCCGGAAAACGCCTTCAGGCGCTGGTGGGACGACGCCCCCAAATGCACTGCGGCGACGGCGGCCTCGACGCGGTCATGCGACTCCCGCCCCAACCCATCCAGGCGCGCAAGCTCCAGCAAATATTCGAAGAGGGTGAGATCATCCGGCACATTCACCGCCTGGGGTACATATCCAACTAGGCGGCGCACCGCCAGGGGATCCTTGGCCACATCGGCCGCCCCGACGCGCGCCGCTCCTGACGAGGGGGCCACGCGTGAGGCCACCACGTTCAGCAGGGTGGATTTCCCCGATCCCCGCGGCCCGAGCACTGTCAGACACCCCGGCCCCTGATGGAGAGCGACCCGGTCCAGGGCGGGACGCGCCAAGCCGCCCACGTTCACCGTAACGTCGTCCAGGTCAATTCGCAGGGGAGAGCCCGCACGGGGGTAGCCGTTGCTGTTGGACACCGATGACACGCCTCGCCTTCGGAGCCGTCTGTGACCCCCTGAGGATACGACAAAACGTGCGCGCCCCCCTATTCGGTGGCGCGCCGCTCCTCGCTCGCCCCTGGGGGGCGCATGGCCCGCTTGGCCGCGTACATGCGTTCCTCGGCCCGCCGAACGAGCGTGCGCGGAGAGTCATCCGGCAATCGCACCGCCACGCCGACCGAGGATGGGAGGACATCGGGCGGCCACGCCTCCATCAGCGCGCGGGCCACCTCGTCGGGCGCGACCGGGGGATCCGGGTGGAACAGCACGCCAAACTCGTCCCCGTACAGCCGGCACACCACAGGGTCGCGAAACACCGTGCCGGCCAGCGCCTCCACCAGCGTGCGCAGTGCCTCGGCGGTGTCCTGAATGGCGCGGTCGCCGACGTCGTGCCCCAATCGGTCGTTGACCGCCTTCAGCCCATTCATGTCGACAAACACCAAGCCCAGCGGACGGTTCCTCGATGTCATCCGCCGGCTGACCTCGTCACGGAAAAACTGTCCATTGAAGCACTGCGTCATGTAGTCGCGTCGCCGATTTAACTCCTGCTCCACGGTCGCCGCCGCCATTGCCACGAACGGCGCCAGTAGGGCGGCGGTGGCGACGGTCGGCACACGGTGGTCGAACGGCGCGTCGGCCGTGATGTTGCCGAGCGGGTACCCCGCCGATGCCATGAGGGGCATGTAGAGCATGTCGTCGGGATGCCATTGGCCCTCCCGCCAGTCTTCTCGGCTGATGGACGCGTCCGACAGCAAGAAGTCCTCCATGTTGGGCAACACCCGGCGCAGGCGGTCGTGCGGCACGTAGTACATCTCCTCGATGCGGATGCCGTGCTCCTGCACCCGGGCGTACTCCTGCTCCGGCAGCACGTCGTGCGCTCGGAGCCAATCCTCCTCCTCCGGGGTGAGTCCCGCCAAGCCGAAAAGTTTTTCGCCGTAGAGTGAGGCGTACACCTGCACCGCCGCCCGTCGAAACAGCCCGGCCCGCACCAGCGCCTCGGCAATGGCGGTGAGCTTGTGCTCCAGCTGATCCGCGCTCACGATGTCCTTGTAGCTGGACAGGAACACCGTCAGAACCCTTTCGGCATCGCGCATCGCGCACCGCGCCCCTCCCCGCTGGCCGGCCTCTACCGAGGGGCCATCCGAATGGCGCCATCCAGTCGGATGACCGCACCGTTCAACATCGGATTCAGGAAAATATGGTGCACAAGGTCCGCATATTCGCTGGGGCGCCCGAGCCGGGGCGGAAACGGGACCTGCTGGCCCAGGGACTGCCGGGCTGCCTCAGGCAGCCCGGCCATCATAGGAGTCTCAAAGATCCCCGGGGCAATGCCCACCACCCGAATGCCCTCCCGGGCCAATTCCCGCGCCGCCGGCAGCACCAGGGACGCGACCCCGCCTTTGGACGCCGCGTAGGCTGCCTGACCCACCTGCCCCTCGTAGGCCGCGACCGACGCCGTCACCACGATGACCCCGCGCTGGCCCTCGGCATCGGGCGCATTGGCCGCCATGGCGCGCGCCGCGAGGCGCAGCACGTTGAACGTGCCAACCAGATTCACCGCCACCACGCGAGAAAACCGCTCCAGGTCGTGCGGGCCGCCTTTCCCCAGGATCCGCTCGGCAATGACAATGCCGGCCGTATGGACCACGCCCCGGACCGAGCCCCATCGCTCGACCACGGCGGCCACCGCCGCCTCGACCGGCTCGGCCGCCGTCACGTCTGCCACCAACGCGAGGCCGCGCGCCCCCAGTGGCGCGGCCACCCTCGCGGCGGCCGACGGGTTGACATCGACGACCGCCACGCGAGCCCCCAGGCGAGCCAGGCTGGCGACGCTGGCCTCCCCCAATCCCGAGCCTCCGCCAAACACCATGACGGGAGCGTCGGCCCAGTCCACGCCCTCCGAGACCTGCTGCACCATCACCGCACCTCCTCGGCCGCCGGGGCATCACCCTGCAGGGTGTCGCGAAACTGCTCGCGCAGGGCTGCCTTGAGAAACTTCCCGGTGGCCGTCCGCGGAATGGCTTCCACCCAGCGATAGGCGTTCGGCAGCCACCACCCGGCAAACTGGGAGGCAAGAAAGCCGGCCAGCTCCTCGTCCGACGGGCGCTCGGCGCCCCGAGCCACCAGCACCGCGACGGGCCGCTCCTGCCATTGGGGGTGGGGCACCGCGATGACGGCCGCCTCCGCCACCCCCGGATGGCTCATGAGGGCGTTTTCCAGCGCGACCGAGCTGATCCACTCGCCGCCGGACTTGACCAGGTCCTTGGTCCGGTCTCGAATGACCAGATAGCCAAGCGGATCGATGGTCACCACGTCACCCGTCCGGAACCACCCGTCGGGCGTGAACTTCCCGTCGTCATCGCCGCCGTAGTAGTGGGCGGCCACCCACGGCCCGCGCACCTCCAGCTCACCGGCGGTGGCACCGTCCCACGGCACCAGCCCCGATTCCCCTCGCGCCCGTACCTCCACCAGCGCGGCGGGGCGACCCTGCGACAGCCGGTAGTGATCCCCTTCCGGCCCTGGCCCCGCGTCCACCCCGGCAGGCACGTGCGCCACCGACCCCAGCGGCGTCGTTTCGGTCATGCCCCACGCGTGCAGCACGCTGAGTCCATGCCGATCTCGGTACCCCTGGAGGACGGCGGCCGGCACGGCAGCGCCCCCCACCAGCATCGCGCGCAGCCGGGACAAGTCATAGCGATCGGGATGCGCATCCAACTCCGCCAGAATGCCCATCCAGATGGTGGGCACCCCGGCCGTCACCGAGCTCTGGGTTTCCGCCAGCAGCGTCAGCAGACCCACGGGCGAAAGGTCGTGGCCGGGAAGCACCAGCCCGCTGCCATGCAGCGCCGCCCCGTACGGCAGCCCCCAGGCGTTGACGTGAAACATGGGCACCACCGGCAACACGATGTCCCGCTCGGCCAATCCGATGGAGTCCACGCCCGCCGCGGCCAGGGCGTGCAGCACCAGGCTCCGGTGGGAGTACACCACGCCCTTGGGGCGGCCGGTGGTGCCCGAGGTGTAGCACAGCATCGCCCCCAGGCGGTCATCGGCCACCCGGTCGTCCAGAGGCAGGTCCTCGCCGCTGGCGATGACCTCTTCGTACGCCAACGCTCCCGCCGGCACGGGGCCACTGCCATCCTCCACCACCACCGTGTGGACCACCGGCACCCGGTCCCGGATGGCCGCCCACACCGGCCACAGCGGCTGGTCCACGATCATCACCCGATCTTCCGCCTCGGTGGCGATGTAGACGATGTCCTGGGCATGCAGCCGCGGGTTGATGGTGTGCAGCACCGCTCCCATTCCCGGCACGCCAAAATACGCCTCGAGATGCTGATAGTGGTTCATCGACAGCGTGGCCACCCGGTCGCCGCTCCGAATGCCCAGCTTGCTCAAGCCGCCGGCCAGCCGGCGCGCCCGCTCGGCCATCGCGCGATACGTGTAGCGATGGCGCCCGCCGTCCGGCGTCCGCGTAACCACCGGCCGGTCCCCAAACACCGTAGCGGCCCGCCGGAGGATCCAGTTCGTGGTCAATGGAATGTCGTCCATCATGAGACCCATGAATCCTGTATCATCGGAGCCGCGGGAATTGACGCTGGCCATGCTCCTAGCCTCCCCATTTGGCCGGCCAGCCCCTGGAGCCGCGGCCACCGGCAACTTGGGGAGGACTTCTCCATGCCGCCGCCCAATTCCTGTTGCCCGAGAGCTTTTTCACAAGCGTCGCGCGCGTATCAGAGCCACCCATGCTCGCGGGCGCGCCGCACCGCTTCAAACCGATTGGAGGACCCGAGTTTTTGGATGGCGGTGGAGAGGTAGTTGCGCACCGTGCCAGGGGACAGGTGCAGCACGGCGGCGATGCCCGGCACGTCGCTCCCCTCGGCCACGCGCCCGAGAATCTCGCGCTCCCGCTCCGTCAGGGGATTGGCTCCCGAGGCCAGCGCGGCCACCGCCAAATCCTCGTCGATGACCACGGCACCGTCCTTGAGGCGCCGGATGTCTTCCGCCAGGCGGGCGACGGGCTGCTCCTTCAGCAGAAACCCACGGGCGCCGGCCGCCAGCGCGCGCTGAACGTAGCCCGGGCGCCCGAACGTGGTCAGCATGGCCACCACCGTGCGGGGACTCTCGGTGCGCACCGCCTCGGCTAGCGCCAGGCCATCCAGGGCCGGCAATTCGATATCCAGCAGGGCCACATCGGGCTGGTGCGCTCGCACGGCCAAGAGGCCTTCCCGCCCATCGGCGGCTGTCGCCACCACCGCGATGTCACCTTCCCAGTTTAGGAGCCGGGCAATGGCGTCGCGCACGAGCTCCTGGTCCTCCACCAACACCACCCTGATAAGCCCCTCGCCGCCGTCAGGCATCATGCCATGGCACCTCCGCCGCAAGCCGAAACCCCTGCGGCGTCGCCTCGTTGGACAGTCGGCCCCCAAGCTGCAGAAACCGCTCGCGCAGGCCGGACAGGCCGGTACCCGCCCCACCCGCCTCGCCCGGGAGGGGCGCCGTGCCGTTGTCGCACAGCTCGGCCACGAGCCGGCCGGTGGTGATGGCCAGCGTCAGGCGGCACTCGGTGGCAGCACTGTGGCGAAGAATATTCGTGACACCTTCCCGCACGAAGAAGCCCAGCCCGCGGTCCAGTTCGGGGGGCAGCGGCACTTCGGTCCCCTCTTCCCAAACGCGGAGGCCCGCCGCCTCCAGAATGGCTCGGGCCTGGATCCACTCGCCTTGCAACGACACGGCGCGCCACTCCGACACCATGTGCCTGACGTCCGCCAGCGCCTCGCGCGCCAGCTGGGCCACCCGCCGCATCTCGTCCGCGCTCGCGGGCGCCGCCGCGGCCGCCTGCCGGGCGGCCAGGTCGGCCCGCACGGCGAGCGCCGACAAACTGTGACCCACGACATCGTGCAGGTCCCGCGCCAGCGCGAGCCGCTCGTTGGCGACCGTCAGATCCCGGAGTTGGGTCTCGGCCAGCCGCAGGCGCATCCCCATGCGCCAAAATCCGACCCAAGCCTGCATGGCCACCGCCACCGCCAGATACGGCACGAGCAAGGTCCAAAGCAGCAAAGGCGCGTGGGGCGTCACGAGCCGCCAGGCTCCCGCGAGCACCGCCGCTCCTACCCCCGTCCCTCCGATGGCTACTCGCCGGTCGACGGCGAAGCCCAGCACGGGGCTCACGTAGATGAGTCCCCCCAGTGCGTCGGGCAAGTGAAGCAACCACGCCGCCAGCACCGAGAGGGCGGCCAGCATGCCCGCCCAGCCCAGTCGACCGAGGTCGGAGAGGTGAAACGGCTGGCGCCAGGTGATCGCGTATGCCGCCACAAACAGGGCCAGCAGCAGAAGGGCCAAGGCAGTTTGACTTCCCGACGCACGGCGGCCCATGAACTCCCCCACGGGATACAGCAGGTACAACAGCCAGACACCCGCCAAGCTGAACCACCACCAGGCGCGGGTGCCCGGCCCCGCATCAGGGCCGACGGGGCTCGATCCGGGCATACAGCACCCCTCCCACCACCCCGAACACTACCGCATAGGCCGCCAGGATGGCCAGGTCCGCGGGGGGCGGCGCCCGATGCGCCAAGAGGTCCCACCCAAGTTGGGCCACTCGGTACGAAGGCATGAACTCCGCAATGGACGTGAACACCCGTGGCAAAACCTGCACCGGGGTCCACAGCCCTCCGAGAAACGCGGTGCCCAAATAGACCAACGTCACCCCGTAGGTGACACTGGTGCCGTCTAGCCACTGCCCCAGCGCAAGCCCGATGGTCGCAAACACGAGGCTGCCGGCCCACACCGCCGCCGCCGCCTCCAAGACGCCCAAGGGGGCGACCGCCACCCCATTCAGCGCGGCGGCGGCGGGGATGGCCACCGACACCACCAGAGACATCAGCATGGCTGTGATCACTTTGGCGGCCACATATTGTCCCGCGCTCAAGGGCGTGACCCGCAACAGGCGATGCCACCCCTGGTCCCGCTCGGCCGCCGTCTGGGTCCCGGTCACGTTGAGGGTCGTCCCGGCCCCGCCGAACACCACCATCGAGATGAGGAAGTAAGCGCCCCAGGTCGTTCCGGCAAAGGGCCGGGCCGCCCCGCCAAACTGCGCGCTGTAAAGCAGATAAAAGCCAAGCGGCATCCCAATGGCAAAAACGAGGTAGCGCGGGTTGCGCAGGATACGCCGCACGTCCAGCGCCACGGCTGCTGTGATGTGTCTCCCCGTCATGCGCCCGCCCCTTTTGCTTCGGACTCGGCGTCCCGGACCAGACTCCGGAATACTGCATCCAGGCCGTCCGCCACGATCTGGAAGTCGTGATAGCGAGAGTCCACGGCCAATCGGCGAATCACCCGGTCGGTGTCGGGGGTCCAGGCGCTGAAGTGCCCTGGCTGCGCCCCCGCCGTAACCTCCACCCCCAGCGCGGCCGACAGGTCGGCGGGCGTGCTGCCCGCGGGCGCTTGAAATGATACGCGGCGCCGCCCCAGCTGCGCCTTCAGCGCGGCCGGGGTGTCGTCCGCCACCACCTTGCCCTGAGCCAGCAGCACGACCCGGTCCGCATGGCGATCGGCCTCGGCCAGGTCGTGGGTGGAAAACAGCACAGTCGTCGCCTCATCGCGCCGAAACTCCGCGAGTCGGTCCCAGAAGCCCTGCCGGGCTTCGATATCCATGCCCTCCGTGGGCTCGTCCAGGAAGATGACGGCCGGCCGGCCCACGATGGCGGCTGCAAACGCCACCCGCCGCCGCTGCCCGCCCGATAGGCGCTCCACCCGCCGCGCCCCCAGGTCGACAATGCCCGCCTCGGCGAGGCACTGGCCGACGGACAGCGGGCGGGGGTACAGCGACCCGAGATAGTGGATCAGCTCCGAAACCGTCACCAGGCTCGGCAGGGTGGTTTCCTGGAGCATGGCTCCCACCCGCCCGCGGGCCACCGCTGCCCGAGGCCCCTCGCCCATAACCGACACGTGCCCTCCGGTGGCAGTGATCAATCCCAGCAGCAGCTTGATAAGCGTGGTTTTGCCGGCGCCGTTGGGCCCCAGGATCGCCGTGGCCGCGCCGCGCGGCACGGCCAGGCTCACGCGGTGCAGCGCCGTGTGCCCGCCCCCATAGGTTTTTGAGACCTCTTCCGCCGCGAGTGCTCCGGCCGGAGCTGGCTCTGCCCTCGCCATGGTCCCCCTCCTCCGTTCGCCCACCTCTTGGCGCGAGGATACCGAAGGGCGCATCCCAGGCCCAGTGCCCGCTGTCACCGATTCGGCATGACATCTGTCATGATCGGCGCCGCCGGCGAAAAGAGTCGCGACCCGTGACGCGCTCGCCACCCCGCGCGACCCTGCACGGTGAGGCTGGCGCTTTTCTCGCGGATGGAGACAGGCGCGTGCCCATTCCGCTTCCCCTCGCCGCGGACAGAGACCAGCAGGTCGGAGAAATACGGGATGATCCACCCGAGGCGCCTTCACGAGGGGTGGGGGCAACGCGACGGGGTGCGCAGTGCGTTGGTCAGTCCAAGGATCGGTGGACTCGCCCCGCCGCCGCGCCCACCGCGCTAGTCAATGAGAAAAGGACACCCACAGCCTCATTACGACGGAAGCCTCGCCTACCTCGAGCGGCAGGCTCCTTCGTGATCGGATGCTGGCGATCCAAGCCGCGGCGACTTCCCCCACCGGAGGAACCCGCCTCACGCCTCTCGACTGGAGCGACGCACCGGCCCTACTGCCGAGCTGCCCCACGCGCGGGCGGGCCGCGTGGCGGCATAGGCGCCAGGCTCGCCTGCGTCCTTGACATCGGGTGTCACAGTGAGCCGCCGCTTGCCCGTCAGGCTATTCGAAGGTCACCAGGGGATCGCCGGCGGCCACACTGGCACCGCGGACCACATGCACCGCCTGCACCACCCCCGGGCTTGCGGCGGCGATTTCGTTTTCCATTTTCATGGCCTCCAGGATGACCAGCACGTCGCCGGGTGACACCCGGTCCCCCACACCCACCTTCACGTCCAAGACCACCCCGGGAAGTGGCGCCGTCATGGTGCCGACGCTGGCCTGGCCCTTGGGAATCGCTGGTGGCGCTGGTGGCGCCGGCGGCGTGGCATCCCCAACTTTGGGCGCGGCCACGGCCGGGCTTGCCGGGGCAGCGTCGGTCAACTCCGCCACCTCCACCTCGTATGTATGGCCGTCCACTTTCACTTGAAAACGCCTCGGCATCACCACCGTCCCCCTCCCCGCATTGCATCACGGCGCCCCACCCATGTCCACGGCCCGGGCTCCGGCCAGATGGTGCGCACGCGCACCACCACTCCCACCCCCGGTTCTTCGGACGCCACCAGCGCCGCGACCATGGCCGCCACGCGCCGCCGGCCCTCTGCCGTGGGCTCCCGCTGCCCGCTCACAGCGGCACGTTTCCGTGCTTCTTGCTGGGCCGCGTCTCTCTCTTGGACACGAGGGCCGACAGCATGCGGACGAGCGCAGCGCGGGTTTCCGCCGGCTCCACCACGGCGTCCACATAACCCCGCGCCGCGGCCACGTAGGGATTGGCAAAACGCTCGCGGTATTCCTCCACCTTCTCGCGGCGGGCGGCGGCCGGATCCTCCGCCGCCTCCAGATCCCGCCGGTAAATGATGTTGGCGGCTGGCTCCGGGCCCATGACGGCAATTTCGGCACTGGGCCACGCCACAGCCAGGTCCGCGCCGAGCGACCGGCTGCACATCGCCAGATACGCACCGCCGTAGGCCTTGCGGAGAATCACCGTGATTTTTGGCACGGTGGCCTCGGCATACGCGTAGAGAACCTTGGCCCCATGCCGGATGATCCCACCGTACTCCTGCGCGGTGCCCGGCAGGTAGCCGGGCGTGTCCACCAGCGTCAGCAGCGGGAAATTGAACGCATCGGACAGCCGCACAAACCGGGCCAACTTGTCCGAGCCATCAATGTCAAGGGTTCCCGCCAGCACCCGCGGCTGGTTCGCAATGACGCCGACGGGCTGTCCATCGAGGTACGCCCACCCCACCACCACGTTGTCCGCGTATCCCGCCTGGCACTCCAAAAAGCTCCCCTCGTCCACCAAGCCGGCAATCACGCGGCGGACATCGTACGGCTTGTTCGGATCGCTCGGCACCAGTCCGTTCAGATCCACCGCCGCCGCCGGGTGGGCGGGCCGGCGCGGTGGGTCCTCCACGTTGTTGGCGGGAAACCGCGCCAGGAGCTCGCGGGTGAGCGCAAGCGCCGCGGCATCGCTGTCCACCGCAAAGTGGGCGACCCCAGACTTGGTCAGCTGGGCGTCCGCCCCACCCAATTCTTCGGCGGTCACCTGCTCTCCGGTCACGGCGGCAATCACCTGCGGGCCGGTGATGAACATCTGGGCCGTGCCGCGCACCATCACCACCAGGTCCGTCAGCGCTGGGGAGTACACCGCGCCGCCGGCGCTTGGTCCCATGATCACCGTAACCTGCGGGATGACGCCCGATGCCTGCGTGTTCCGGCGAAAAATGGCGCCGTAGCCGGACAAGGCGTCCACGCCCTCCTGAATGCGCGCGCCGCCCGAGTCGTTCAGTCCAACCATGGGGCATCCAGCCTTGAGCGCTAAATCCTGCATGGCCTGAATCTTCTGGGCATGCATCTCCCCCAGCGACCCGCCCACCACCGTGAAATCCTGCGCGTACACATACACCGGCCGCCCAGCCACCCGACCGACACCGGTCACCACGCCGTCCGCGGGCGCGGGATCCCCGACGCGGGCCACAACGTGCGCTCCCAGCTCCTGAAAGGTATCCGGGTCCAGCAACGCGTCGAGCCGCTCGCGGGCCGTCCACTTACCCAGTTGGTGCTGGCGCGCCACCCGGTCGGGCCCGCCCATTGCGCGGATCCGCGCCAGGCGCCGCACCAGCTCCTGAATCTTGTCGCTATCGGCCATCGGGCGCCTCCACCAGTTCCGTCAAGACGCCCTCACAGGCACTCGGGTGCAGAAAGGCCACCCGCGTGCCCCGCGACCCCGGCCGCGGCGCCTCGTCCACCAACCGCACGCCCTCCGCCGCGAGCTGCTTCAGCACGGCAGCGAGATTCTCAACGCGGAACGCCAGGTGGTGCAATCCCGGTCCGCGTTTGCCCAAGAAGCGGCCGACGGCCCCCGCGGGTCCGGTGGGCGCCATGAGCTCAAGCGCGCCGGCATCCCATGGCAAAAACGCCACGCGAATATGGTCTGCCGGCACTTCCTCGATCATCGCCGGCCGGAAGTGCAACAGCGCCCAAGCCGCAAGAGCCGCGTCCAAATCTGCCACCGCCACGCCGACATGGTCCAGCGGCCAGCCGCGAGCCATCCCGAGACCCTGGGCCCAGCTCACAGCACCACCGGCGGGCGGTACTGCCCGAACTGCTTCTTCAATATCCCCACCATTTCCCCCAGCGTGGCGTACGCGCGCACGGCGTCCAGCAGCGGCGGCAGCAAGTTGCCGCTGCCCGCGGCCACCTCCGCTAACTTCGTCAGAGCTCGCGTCACCCGCTCGCCGTCGCGCCGACCCCGCACGCTGGCCAGGCTTCGCCGCTGCACCGCCTCGGCCTCTGCGTCCACCACCGCCACCGGCACCGGCTCTTGCTCTTCGGCCTGGAACAGATTGACTCCCACTTGAATCTTCTCCCCGCGCTCAACCTGCTGCTGATACCGCCACGCCGCATCTTGGATCTCTTTCTGTACATAACCCGACTCGATGGCCGCCACCGCGCCGCCGCGGCGGTCCACCTCATCCAGATAACTTTGCGCTTCCTGCTCCAGCCGATCCGTCAGCGCCTCGACGAAGTACGAGCCTGCCAGCGGATCCACGGTATTGACCACTCCCGTTTCATACGCCATCACTTGCTGGGTGCGCAGGGCGAGCCGCGCCGACGCCTCCGTGGGTAGCCCCAGCGCCTCGTCCCGCGAGTTGGTGTGCAGCGACTGCGTCCCGCCCAGCACGGCTGCCAGCGCCTCGATGGCCACCCGCACCACGTTGTTGTCGACCTGCTGCGCGGTCAGCGAGGATCCCGCCGTCTGCGTGTGAAAGCGCAGCATCTGCGATCGGGGATCGGCGGCGCCAAACCGATCCCGCATGATCCGCGCCCACATGCGCCTCGCGGCGCGAAACTTGGCCACCTCTTCAAACAGGTCGATCTGGGCGTTGAAGAAAAACGACAGGCGTGGGCTCACTTGGTCCACCCCGAGCCCGGCCGCCAGGGCTGCTTCGACGTAGGCAATGCCGTTGGCGAGCGTAAAAGCGATTTCCTGGGCTGCTGTGGAGCCGGCCTCGCGGATGTGATAGCCCGAGATCGAGATCGTATTCCAGGCGGGCACATGGCTGGCGCACCAGCCGAACGTGTCGGTGATGAGCCGCATCGATGGGCGCGGGGGGAAGATATACGTGCCCCGCGCGGCGTACTCCTTCAAGATGTCGTTCTGGATGGTGCCTGACACCCGATCCCACGGCACGCCTTGCTGCTCGGCCACGGCCAAGACCATCAGCAGAAGAATCGCGGCGGGCGCGTTGATGGTCATCGACACCGTCACCCGGTCGAGCGGCAGCCCCTCCAGCAAAATCTCCATATCCGCGAGCGAGTCGATCGCCACGCCCACCTTGCCAACTTCCCCCGCCACGGCCGGCTCGTCAGAGTCGAACCCCATCTGGGTCGGAAGGTCAAAGGCCACGGATAGGCCCGTTTGCCCCTGGCCCAACAGATAGCGATAGCGCCGGTTCGACTCTGCCGGCGTGCCGAAGCCCGCGTACTGCCGCATGGTCCACAGCCGCCCGCGGTACATCGTCGGGTAGATGCCTCGCGCGAACGGGAACTGGCCAGGCTCGCCCAGCGCACCCGTCGCCGATTCCCGATACACCTGGTCGACGGGGATGCCCGACAACGTTTCGGCCGGCAGGTTCGGGCGGTGCGCCGGCCCTTCGGGCCCCGGCGCGCTCATTTCAGCCAGCCGCGCACGCGCATGGCCGACGCAACCCGATCGACGGCCACCAGGTACGCCGCCCGGCGGTGGCTCACGCCATACCGCTCGTGCATCTCATGCATCGCTTCGATCGCAGAGCCCATCATCTGATGCAACCGCTCGTCCACCTCGGCCTCGGTCCAGTACCAGCGGCTCTGGTTCTGCACCCACTCGAAGTACGACACGGTGACGCCGCCCGCATTCGCCAGGATGTCCGGCACCACCATGACGCCCTTCTCAAACAAAATTTGATCCGCCTCGGGAGTCGTGGGCCCGTTGGCCCCTTCTCCCACGATGCGCGCCTGAATCCGATCCGCGTTGTCGGCCGTGATGACGTTCTCCAGCGCTGCCGGCAGGAGGATGTCGCACGGGAGCTCCAAAAGGTCGTGGTTGGAGACCGGTTCCGCCCCCGGAAACCCCACTACATTGCGATGCGCCTGCTTGTACGCCAGCACCCCGGGTACATCCAGCCCGTCGGGATTGTAGATGCCCCCCTCTTTGTCGGACACCGCGACCACGCGCGCCCCCATGTCGTATGCGGTGGCCGCTCCTACCGATCCCACGTTGCCAAATCCCTGGATAGCCACCCGGCTCTTTGCGAAGTCTAGGTTCACCTGGCGAGCCAACTCGCGTACGGCGGACACCAGGCCGCGCCCGGTCGCTTCCAGTCGCCCCCGCGAGCCGCCGATCACCAGCGGCTTCCCCGTGATCATGCCAAAGCTGTTCTCGCCGCGGATGCGGCTGTACTCATCCACCATCCAGGCCATGATCTGTGGGTTCGTGGACACATCCGGCGCCGGGATGTCCTTGTCCGGCCCGATCACCAGGGCAATTCCGCGAATGTATTCGCGGGACAGCCGCTCCAGCTCGCTTTCCGACAGCTGCTCGGGGTCACAGGCAATGCCCCCCTTGCCCCCGCCGTACGGGAGCCCAAGCAGCGCACACTTCACCGTCATCCACATAGAAAGCGCCTTCACCTCGTCCGCATTGACGTCGGGATGAAAGCGCAAGCCACCTTTGGTGGGGCCCAAAGCATCATTGTGATGCGAACGATAGCCGGGAAACACCTGCAGGGTGCCGTCGTCGCGAATGAAGGGCACCGCCACTTCATAAAACCTGAGGGGTTGCTTCAGCAGTTCGTATACGCCCGGTTCCAAGCCCAGGGTATCGACCGCTTCTTTAAACGCCTGCTGTGCACGCAAGTACGGGTTGAGACTGGCATCCGCCACGCACTGAGTCCTCCTTCACGTTAAGGACCGGAGACCGGAAAGTGCCGCCATTATAGCACAGCGCCCATGCACGCGGCCTAGCGGTCCAGGACCTGGCCGATCCCCCACCGCATCAACTCCACGTCGACCCCGTCGGCCACGGTGAGCCGTACCCGGTCGCCGTCCACCGAGGCCACGCGCCCCACGATGCCCCCGAGCGTAACCACCCGATCGCCCCGCCGCACCCCTTGCTGGAGCGCCTGCCGCTGCCGCTGCGCCTGGCGCCGCTGCAGCAAGGTGAAGGCCATCATGCCGCCCACAATGAGAATCAGCAGGACGTACAGCAGTTGGCCCGATGATGATGTGCTCGTCGTCGTTCCCCTCCTTCCCGCGGAATTGCCTGCCCGAGGGCAACCTGCGGCCGCACACCCGGCAACAAGGAGTCTAAGGCAGGGCGGCGGGAAGTCCAAGCCACGAAGGCATTTGAGCTGGGGAAGCCCCGGAGCCTACCGGCCGTGGGCCGACCCGCCCTGCACCGCAATGGACACCACCTGACCCGCGCTGTTGAGGGTCAGCACCACCGGCGCTTGAAGGTTGCCCAGCACCCGCCCCAGGGAAAATCGTACGGCGGCCCCGGCGATCGTGATGGACACCGAGGAGGTCAGGGGATACGCGTGGCCGCTCACCAGCACATCATCGGGACCGAGCCCCGTCAGCTGCCCTGACACGGTGCGCTGGGCCCCGGTCCCCGGCACCACGGGAGATTGCTGCGCGGGCTTATTCGATGCTGGGTTGCTGCCGGCCGACGCCTCCGTGCCATGCCCGGGACCATGAGACGAGCCGGCGCTTACGGCGGGCGCTTTCGGGTGATGGGAGGAGAGCGAGGCGGTTTCTCTCGGGGGCCACGCCTGGAACAATTGCGCCAAAGGCACCTTGGCGACGGCGGCCGGGGTCTTCCCCAGCATCCCCGCTAGGAGATAGCGACCCAGCGACAGCCCCGCGCGCTCCGACGCGCCAAGTGTTGAGCCCGTGGCCAACGGCAGCGCCAGCACGGATCCAGGCACCGTGTGGCGTTGCAGCGCCACCATGAGCGCATGGAGGTCTCCCGCGACCGTCTCGGCCTCCCGGGGGCTGTCGGCCCACCCGGCCAGCATCACGACCGGGTGGGACGCTGTCAGGTAGCCGTGGCTGCGAGCCCACGCCTGCACGGCCTCCACCGCCCCCACCAGCGTCTCCCCCTTGAGCTGCGGGCCCGTGCGCACCAGGCGGGTGCCAGCGGCGTCGTAGGCCCGCACGGCCACGACTCGTCCGGCGCGGCTCACCATCAACTCGACGCTCGGGTTGATGTCCACGCTCACCGCCGCTACGACAGCCGTCGGCGAGGCGGCCGGTGCCGCCGGAGCACGCAGTGCGTGCCAGACCCCCCCCACCACGAGCAACATCACGGCGGCGGCCGCCCCCCACGCCGACCACTGCCCCGCCCCCGGCGCCCCGACCAAAATCTCCTGGCCCACCGACGGCATCTGTCCGGTCCAGGGCACGGTTCTGACCTCGCCGCCGGGGCACAGCACCGTGACCGCCCGGCCCCGCACCGACAACACCACGCCGCGCCGCGTCATGGCCGATTCCCCCGCTTCCCTCCAGCCGTCGGCCGCAGATAGCTTTTCAGCTCCGGCCACTCATGGACAAAAATCAGCGCGGCGGCGATGATGTACCGCCGCTGGCGCTCCAGTGTCTTGCGCGTGGCGCCCGTGGCTTTCGCGAGGGCCGTGAGCGGCAGGACCCCGGTCGTCAGGAGCCGCTGCGCCATGTCGCGGTCTTCCGCCAGCGCCTCCGCCACCTTGATGGCGCGCTCGCGCGCGTCCCGGTGGCGCGGGCAGTACTTGGGCAGGTCGTCTAGCCGGATGCCGAACGCAGCCAGCGCGGTGGACAACTCGCCAATCTCCGCCCGGCGGGCCTCGTCCTGCTCGCGCTGTTGCCACGCGGAGGTGGCCGCCAGGTCCAGAACCGTCGGGAGGGCATGCTCGGCACCCTCCTCCGCCTCCAGCTCTGAGAGCGGCACCGCCGACTCCTTGCGATGGCGCCGGTAATGGTCAATAAGTCGGCGAGTGATCACCGTCTGAGCAAAGCTCAGGAAAACACCCCGCTCCGGCACGTACGCATCAATTGCTTCATTGAACGCCAAGAGGCCCACGCTGACCTCCTCATCCTCGCCGGTTCGGATGTATCGACCGCCCACCTGACTCGCCACGCGGAGAATGAACGGCATGAAGTCCCGGAGAAGGGCATCACGCGCTTCGCGGTCCCCCTGACGGGCTCGCCTCAGCATCTCATCGCCGTGCGACTGGCCGCCGAAGTGAAGGCCCACGCTGGTTCACCTCACCGTCTCCTACACAAATACGCAACCCTCCGGCGATTTGAGGCCCACGGATCACGAGGGGATGTCCGGGTCGGGCAATGCCAGCTGCGCACGCCCGCGTGGGTCCCGGCCCAGATATTTCAGTCCCGTGGCTGTCAGTTGGCGCCCCCGCGGGGTGCGTTCCAGCAGCCCCACCTGCAGCAAATAGGGCTCGACCAGATCTTCTAAGGTCGACGGCTCTTCGCCGACGGAGGCGGCCAGCGTCTCCAATCCCACCGGCCCGCCGCCGTAGCGATCCGCCATCGCCCACAGAACTCGCCGATCCACCCGGTCCAGCCCATACTGGTCCACTTCCAGCAGCGCGAGACCCTCTTCCAGGACGGCCGCCGTCAGCACCCCGTCGCCCCTCACCTCCGCGTAGTCGCGCAGCCGCCGCAGGAGCCGGTTGGCCACCCGCGGCGTCCCGCGGCTCCGGCGCGCCACTTCCTGGGCCAGCGGCGCCGCGAGCTCCATGCCCAGGATATGGCTCGTGCGGGCGACGATCTGCGCCAGCTCGTCGACCGGATAAAAGTCTAGATGCAGGATCACCCCAAACCGGTCGCGCAGGGGAGACGTGAGCATCCCGGCGCGGGTGGTGGCCCCCACGAGCGTGAACCGCGGCAAGTCGAGTCTCACCGACCGGGCACTCGGGCCCTTGCCCAGCACCAGGTCCAGGGCGTAATCCTCCATGGCCGGGTAGAGCACCTCTTCCACGGCCCGGTTCAGGCGGTGGATCTCGTCAATGAACAGCACGTCCCGCTCATCCAAGTTGGTGAGAATCGCCGCCAGATCTCCGGCCCGCTCGATCGCGGGACCGCTGGTGATGCGGATGCCGGACCCCAACTCGTTGGCGATAATGTGCGCCAGCGTGGTTTTGCCCAATCCCGGCGGGCCGTACAGCAACACGTGGTCCAGCGCTTCGCCGCGTGCCAAAGCGGCTTCGACGAACACGCCGAGCCGCTCGGTCACTCGCCGCTGACCCACGTACTCCCGCAGTCGCGTGGGCCGTAGCGTCGGATCCATCGGCTCATCGGTCGGCAGGGGCTCACCGGACATCGTCCTCTCAGGAACTCCCGCCGCGCCCGTCGCCATCCGCCACCGCCACCCCCTTCCCGGAATCCAGTCGCCGCAGCGCCGCGCGCAGGCGTGCCGCCGCCGGCGTTCCTTCCGTGCCTGCGGCCGCCCAGGCCGCCTCGGCCCCAGTATAGCCGAGCGCCATGAGTCCTTCGACCACTTCGTCGACCGCCACCACCAGGCTCGCAGGAGCCGGGATATCTTCAGGCCCGTCCGCCAGCACACCTCGCAGCTCCACCACTAGGCGCTGGGCCAACTTCGGGCCGACGCCGACGACGGCGGTGAGCGCCTTCCAGTCCCCGCTGGCCACGGCGGCCCTGAGCCCCGCCGCCTTGGTGTGCCCCAGCACCGCGAGCGCCACCTTCATCCCCACTCCACTGACCCCCAGGAGCGCCAGAAACACATCACGCTCCTCGGTGGTCAGAAAGCCCGCGAGCTGCCAACTGTCTTCGCGGATGGCCAAGTGAGTGTAGAGCTTCACGGGGTGGCCAGGCTCTGGCAGTCGGACGCTCGTGGACGACGGCACCATCACGGCCAAACCTAAGCCTCCGCTGGTCTCGACGACCACGCGGCCCGCGTCCCGGGCCGTCACCGTCCCCTTCACGTAGTGAATCACGGAGCCTGGTCCCCCCTGCCACCGAGAGCACTCCACGCCACCGCCAGCGCGTCGGCGGCATCATCCGGCTCAGGGACGGCCGAAAGGCTGAGGAGCCGCGCCACCATCGCCTGCACCTGCCGCTTGTCTGCCCGACCCCAGCCCGCCACCGCCTGCTTCACCTGGGACGGCGTCACTTCGCGAACCGCCACACCGGCTCGAGCCAAGGCGAGCAACGCCACCCCCCGCGCCTGGCTGACCCCGAGCGCGGTGGTGGTGTTCTGGCCGAAAAACAGTTGCTCCACCGCCGCCACATCTGGACATGTCTCGGCCAGCAGCGCCTCGAGACCGTCAAACAACCGCTGTAGACGCCAACCCACATCCCCCGGCTCGGTGGTGATCACACCGAAGGTCACCACGCGCACCCGACCGCCCCGCACCTCGTCCAGCACGCCATAGCCCAGGCGGGCGCTTCCGGGGTCGATCCCAAAGACCCGGCTCACGCGCCGCCGTCTTCATCCGAGAACAGCGCGTTGGTGTACACGCGCTGCACGTCATCGTGCTCCTCCAGCAGATCCATGAGGCGCAACAGCCGATCCTGGTCGGCCCCCTCCACCTCCACGGTCGTGGTGGGCACCCGCACCAGGCTGGCCGCGTCGATGGCGACACCGGCCTCCTCCAGAGCCCGATGGACCGCGTCTAGCTGGTCGGCCGCCGTCAAGATCTCCCACTCGTCGCCGTCTTCCTCGAGATCCTCGCCCCCCGCCTCCAGGACGGCTTCCAACAGCGCCTCCTCACTGGGGGCCGCCCTGCGGGGCACCGACAACCGGCCCTTCTGCGCGAACATCCACTGCACCGATCCGCTCTCCGACAGCGCCCCCCCATTCCGACTGAACAGGTGGCGCACCTCCCCAGCCGTTCGGTTGCGGTTGTCTGTTAGGATCTCCAGCAGCAGCGCGGTGCCACCCGGGCCATACCCCTCGTAGATGCCCTCTTCGTACGTGACCCCCTGCATCTGGCCGGTGGCTCGCAGGATTGCCCGCTCGATGTTGGCGGTGGGCACATTTTGCTCTTTGGCTTTTGCCACGGCCAGTCTCAGCTTAAAATTCGTATCGGGATTACCCCCGCCCTGTCGGGCCGCCGAGGCAATCTCCTTTGTCAGGCGCGAGAAGGTGGCCCCTTTGGCCTCGTCCACTCTGGCTTTCTTACGCTTGATGTTGGCCCACTTGGAATGACCGGACATGGGTTCCTCCCTTCAGGTGTTCGCCGTATGGGCGCGCCCTACCCAACGCACGTGGTTCGGTCACCTCATGCCATCAATTGTACCGGACGATCGTTGGAGGCGAAGCGTCAACGCCGAGGATAGTGCCCCGTCACCGGCATGCGGCGATCGCGCCCAAATGCGCGCCCAGTTACCCGAATCCCGATGGGAGCCTGGCGGCGCTTGTACTCAGACCGATTCACGAGGCGAACCGCCAGATCGACGGCAGCAGGATCCATGCCCCGCGCCACCAGGGCATCGGGCGACAAGTCCTCTTCGACGTAGGCGCGCAGGATCGGGTCCAGGACCGGGTACGGGGGCAGACTGTCCGCGTCCCGCTGGTTGGGAGACAGCTCGGCGGACGGCGGCTTTTCCAGCACCCGCGGTGGAATCACCATCTCGCGGATGTTCAGGTGGCGGGCCAGCGCGTACACGTCTTCCTTGTAGACATCTTTCAGGACCGCGAGTCCGCCGGCCATGTCGCCATACAGGGTGGCGTACCCGGTGGCCATTTCACTCTTGTTGCCGGTCACCAGCACCAGCCACCCAAACTTGTTGGACAGACCCATCCACAGCAATCCTCGGAGGCGCGCCTGCAGGTTCTCCTCGGTCACATCCCACCCGCGGTTGCCGAACGAAGGGGCCAACGCCGCCTGCACCGCGTGAAACGCCTCGGCGATCGCAATCTCGCGATAGTCGATGCCGAGGGCGGCCGCCAGTTGCGCCGCATCCTCCCGGCTCTCCGACGACGTAATGGACGAGGGAAGAAACACTCCGTGGACCCGCGCGGGTCCCAGGGCCTCCGCCGCCAGGACGGCGACTACCGATGAATCGATGCCCCCCGACAAGCCCAGCACCACACCACCAAACCCGTTCTTGGCCACGTAGTCCCGAAGGCCCAAAACCAGGGCTTCGCGCAGTTCGGACACAAGGTCTGACCATGGGGCCACCGTCGAGGCGGCCGCCGACCGCGCCGAGGGACTCACCTCCCAGGGCAGCTCCGCCACCGGCACGGACTCTCCGGTGCGCCACCGGCGGTCCAGCCGACGGCGATGACCCACCCGGGTGGGATCCAGGTCCGCCACCACCATTGTCTCCCGAAAGCTGGCGGCGCGGGCCCGGGGGGTCCCATCGGGATCGTAAATCCCCGACGTGCCGTCAAACACCAGCTCGTCCTGGCCGCCCACCAGATTGCACGACGCCACGTACGCCTCGCCGTCAAGGGCTCGAACGGCCAGCATCTGGTCGCGCACGCGCGGCCGGCCGCGCTGGAACGGCGAAGCCGACAAGTTCACCAGCAACTCGGCGCCGGCACGCGCCTCTGCCAGCCATGGGCCGTCGGCCACCCAGATGTCCTCGCAGATCGTGACGCCAATGCGCCAGCCGCCAAGCGCCAGCATCAAGGGGGTCTGCCCGCCGACAAAGTACCGCGCTTCGTCAAACACGCCGTAGTTGGGCAGATGCTGTTTCGCGTAGCGCGCCCGCACCGCGCCCCCCGCAAGCGCCGCGGCCGTGTTTTCCAGCCCCGCGCGCCCTGGATGCGGCAATCCCACCAGCACCAGGGGCACAGCACGACAGGCCTCGGCCAGCCCATCCAGCTCCTGGTCGCATGCGGCGACAAAGTCCGCGCGCAGCAGCAGATCCTCCGGAGGGTAGCCCGTCAGCGTCAATTCCGGGAACACCAGCACGTCAACCGCCTGCGCCGCCGCCTCGTCGACGGCGGCCAACACGCGGGCCGCGTTGGCTGCCGGGTCTCCCACCACCGTGTTGATCTGCGCAAGCCCTACGCGCAGCGCGTGCTCCGGTGCCCTGCTGGCGTCCATCCTCCTCGGCGCCTCCCTTCGTGGGTCGCGGCCTGACTCAGCCCCCACCCGCCCGCGAAACATCACTGACCACTGGCCACTTCGCCGGTCATGAGCGACCGCAGCAGGTCCCGGCTGTCGCGGGTGAACAGGTCCACCGTGGCGTTCACAAATTGCACCGCTTGGCGGTGGCGTGGCGCCCCCTCCCCGCCAATGCCCCGCACCCGCGGATAGAATGCCAAGAGCGGTGCCACCTCGGGCACCACATCGACTGCCGACTTGAAGCAGTGGGCCGCCTCCGGGGCATGGCCCAACAAAAGCCGCGTCAGGCCGTACAAATACCAGGCGTGCGGGTGCTTCAGTCGCGCCTTCTCGTAACACGCGTCCGCGGCCTCGATTTCCCCCAGCCGCTGGCGGCACTGGCCCAGCAGGAGATACGCCTCGCCATCCACGCCGGTGGCGTCCCAGGCGAGCATCGTCTCCAGAGGTTCGGCGGCCGCCGCGTACGCCCCGCGCCGGATGCGTGTCATGGCCAAGAGATGCAGGCTCCGGAGGTACGGACGCACATGGGGGTCATGCCAGCCCGTGCGGCGCTTGCCGCGCGGCAACTTGGGCTCCGCGATGGACAGTGCCATCTGAAACAGCTCCGCCGCCTCGTCCAGTTCGTCCCACGCCATATACACTTGACCCAAGCCATTCAAGGCTTCCACGCGGTCGGGGTCCATTTCCAGGCAGCGCCGAAAGTGGCCTTCTGCCCGCTCCAACTGTCCCTGTTCCAGCCGTTTCCATCCAAGCATTTCTTCCTCGCGTGCCGCCAACGTGCCGTCACCTCACATTTATTGATAACGAAAGAAGCGCCGACGGCCGAGGCGCACCCAACTGCCTCGGCCGACCTGGACCGAATCGGCGACATCGATCCGCCGACCATCCACGGTGACGCCGCCCTGCTGCAGGAGGCGGCGCGCCTCGCCGCGCGACCCCACGCCCGGAAGCGCCGCCACCAAATCCAGCGCGGCCACTCCCGCCGCAGCCCCGGGCAGCAGGGCCACGTGGGGCGCGTCGGCGGGGACGTCACCCTCACGAAACGTTTGGGAGAACGCCCGCGCGGCCTCGGCGGCCGCGCCCGCGCCGTGAAAGCGCGCCACGACCTGCTCCGCCAGGGAGGCTTTGAGGTCGCGGGGATGCTCGCCGGAGGCCCGGCGCTGCTCAGCCGCCCCCCGCTCCCAGCCCAGCACGCCCTCGCCCCAGGACGCCACCAATTCGTCCGGCAGCGACATGGTTTTGCCATACATCTCCGCCGGTGCGTCCGTGATGCCCACGTAATTGCCCAGGCTCTTACTCATCTTCTTGACGCCGTCCAGCCCCACCAGCATGGGCATCAGCAGGGCCACCTCCGGTGCCTGGCCCGACGCCTCCTGGATTTGGCGCGCCGTCATCAGGTTGAACTTTTGATCCAGCCCGCCCAGCTCTACATCCGCCGCGATGGCCACCGAGTCGTACGCCTGCATGACCGGATACAGCAGTTCATGCAGGTGCAGCGGCAAGTGGGCGGCCATGCGGTTGTGAAAGTCCTCGCGCTCTAGCATACGGGCCAAGGTGATGCGGGACATCAGCGCCATCAGGTCGGCCAGCCCCAGCGGCGACAGCCACTCGTGGTTGTGACGCAACTCCAGCTGGTCGGGCTTCAGGATCTTGGTGGCCTGCTCCAGGTATGTCTGCCCAAATGCGTCAATCGCCTCGCTCGAGAGCGCCGGGCGCGTCTGATGGCGCCCGCTCGGGTCGCCGATGCGGGCGGTGAAGTCCCCAATGATCAGCACGACCCGGTGGCCCAAGTCCTGGAATTGGCGCAATTTGTCGAGCACCAGCACATGGCCCAGGTGAATGTCAGGTGCCGTCGGATCCAAGCCCAGTTTGACGGTAAGCGGGCGATTGGTGTCCAGCGACTCAGCCAGGCGGGTCAAAAGCTCCCCGCGCTGCAATACTTCGACGGCGCCCGCCGCCAGCCACTCCAACTGGCGTGCGGCCTCTCGCTGCACGGGCGCCGGCGGCGCCACCGCAGACACGTCGTTCACGGGTGCAGTCCAACTCCCTCCGGTCCGTGTCCCAAAAGGCTGGGACCACTCCCAAGAGATGTCACGCTGTGCGTGGCAGGATAACAATTGGCGCCATCATAGCATAGGCGGCCGGAGCACAATAGCACTCCCGCAACACGGCGATTGACAATCATTTGCGCGGTGCGCCCCGGCGAACCGCCTCCTCGAGGCGCTGCCGGATGTCCTCCGGCAGCGGGCGGGCGCGGCGGCGTGTCAGATCAAGGCAGGCCGCCGTGACGACACTCGTGGCCACCAGCGGGCCTCCTTCCACCCGGCGGTGCAGGTCATGCTGGAAGCGCACGGTCTTCTCCGAGGTCGCGAGCACGCGCGTCCACGCCTCCAGGCTCACCCCCGGATGCAGTTCCGCCAAAAATCGATTTTCCTGCACCAGCCCCGCCATGCCCACCTGCTCGGCGGCAACGCGCTCCTCGGTGAGCCCCATCCACGAAAAGAAACCCCACGACGCCTGGTCAAACAGCCCCACGTAGGACTGCATGTTTATGTGTCCCATATGATCCATCTGCGCGGGATACACCGTGCCCACAAACGTGGGCCCCAGCCGCCCCGAATCGTCAAACGCCACTCCGATCCCCATGTCCATCGCCCCCATGTCAGTCGTGCGAAGCCGGTGGGCGTCCCAGCCACTATGGGTGGAACTGCACCACCGTCACCCCGTCGCCCCCTTCGCCTGCCTGGCCCAGGCGAAACCCGGCGACGTGCGGATGACCCACCAAGTGTTCCTGCACCGCGCGCCGAAGCGAGCCCGTGCCCTTGCCATGGATTAGGCGGGCAAACGGCAGGCCCGCCCGTGCCGCTCGGTCCAGATACACTTCCACTTCATCCACCGCCTCCAGCACCGTCATCCCGCGAAGGTCGCATTCCATCCCAATGTCCCCGGCTCCCTCCGCGTTCGGCGAATCCAGGCGCCGGGGGGCCGTCGCCGCTCCCCGGCCCCGCCCGGTGTGCGGATGCTCGGGCGCGGGCGCTAGGCTCGCCACCGGCAGCACAATGCGCCGTCCCGCCGACTCGACCGTGGCCTGCCCGCGCTCCATCGACAGGATGTGGCCCGGCTCCGCCAGAGCCGGCGCCGTCACCCGCTGCCCGACGGCCAGCGGGCCGCCCTTGTTGGCAATTGGTGGCGCGCCTGTGCTGAGCTCCCGCTCGAAACTGCCCCAGCTCTTGATCTCCGCCCGGAGCGACTGTAGCGCCTGCTCGCGCTCTGCACGCGTCTCGGCCTGGGCGGCCGCAATCGCGGCGCCGGCCCGCGACTCCAGTTCGCTCAGGCGCCGGCGCACCTCTTGCCTGAGCCGCTCGCGATCTTTCGTCCGCTCGGCCCCGAGCCGCGCCTCAGCCGCCTGCAGTGCGGCTTCTCGCGCCGCGAGCGCCCGCTCCGCCGCCGCCACCCCATCACGGGCCTGCGCCAGTTCGCGCTCGACCCGCTCCAGCTCGCCAATGGCATGGTCCACCCGGACGCCCTCCTGCCCCAGATGCCGCTCCGCCCGGTCCAGCAGATGGGGATCCAGCCCCAGGCGCCGCGCAATATAAAGCGCCTGAGACGAACCCGGTTGCCCCATGACCAGGCGGTACGTCGGCAGGAGGCGCTCCCGGTCAAAATCCATCCGTGCGTTCTGCACCCGCCGGTCGCGGTAGGCCAAAAGCTTGACGCGGGCATAATGCGTCGTGACGACGGCCGTCGCCCCCGCCTCCAAGAGGTGGTCCACCAGAGCCAGGGCCAGGGCAGTGCCTTCCTCCGGGTCGGTGCCCGCGCCGATTTCGTCCAGCAGCACCAGCACGCCCGGCGCAGCGCCCGCGGCCACCGGCACCAATTGGCGCACGTGACCCGAGAATGTCGACAGGTTTTGCTCCAGACTCTGCTCGTCGCCAATATCCGCAAACATCTCGTGGAACAGCGGCACGCGGCTGTCGGGGTGGGCCGGCACCGGCCACCCGGACAGCGCCAGCGCGACCAGCAACCCGACCGTCTTCAGCGCGACGGTCTTACCCCCGGTGTTTGGGCCCGTGACCACCAGCACCGGCTGGGCCCCGCCGACGCAAACCGTGAGGGGCACGGGCGCATCCAGCAGTGGGTGGCGGGCGTCCACCAGCGACAGCGTGTCGCCGACTAGGTGCGGCAGCGCCGCCTCCGCCCGGCGCGCCCAGCGAAGCTTCGCCAGCAGCACGTCCGTGGTCAGGATGGCGCGGTTCATGGCCAGAAGCGCGGCCTCGTGACTGGCCACCTCCGCCGTCAGTTGGCGGAGGATGCGGAGAATTTCCTCTTCCTCTGCCGCCGACAGCTCGGCAATGCGGTTCTGTCGCTCCACCACCGGGGCTGGCTCGACAAACACGGTCTGCCCGCTGCCCGACTGGTCATGAACCAATCCGCGCACTTGGTGGACGAACGAGCGCTTCACCGGAACCACCCGCCGGCCGCGCCGCAGAGCCACCAGCGGCTCCTGAAGATACTCCGACCACGTCGCGGAGCGGACCAGTCGCTCCAGCACCTCTTGGATCTCCGCTTCCAGTCGCGTCATGTCGCGGCGGATGCGCTCAAGGGCCGCACTGGCGCTATCCTTTAGCTCCCCCGACTCCAATATGGCCGCCCCGATGTGGTGCCAAAGCCCCATCGGGGTCTCGAAGTGGCCGAGATGCGCCGACAGTTCGACACTGTCCGACCCGGCCAGCGCCGCCTTCAGAGCCTCGCCCCGCTCCACCGTGGCCATCACAGACCACAGGGCGTCCGGGGCCAGCATGCCTCCCTTGACAGCCCGGTCCACCAGCGGAGCCAAGTCCACCGCACCCGCGAGCGACAATTGGCCCAGCGGCACGTGCGCGGCGGCCGCTGCATACAAGCGTTGCTGCTCCGCCAGCCAGTCGGGGTGCGGATCCGGCACCGCCGCCAGAACCCGCGCTTTGCCGGCCGGAGTGTCCGCATAGGCGGCCAAACGCTCAAGCAAGCTTCCCCATTCCAGCCTGTCCAGCCCATGCGCGTTCAAGATGCCGCGTCCCACCACGATGCGAGCACGTTGGTGAGCCGCGACGGCGGCGTCCACTCGACCGCGCTCCACAGGGGGAGCACGTCGGGCCACAGGTCGCTGCCCGGCCCCGGCAGTCCGATGGCCGCCCACGGCACGCCACACCGGCCCACGGCTGCCAACACCGCGTCGACCGTGTCCCGGTCCACTTGCGGGTCAAGCTCCCACCACACGCGGTGGTTCGCGCCAGCCCAGTCGGCCAGGCGCTCCGCCACGCGCTCGGGGGTGTCGGGCACCAGGTCCGCATGGCCGCGCCGAATCAGGCCGACGCCGGTCACGTCGCCCGCCACCGCCTCGCCACGTCGGAGGTGTCCCACCGTGCGTACCACCACCCCCCGCGCCGCGGCGGCCACCATCATCACCGATGGCTCGCCGCGAAAGTCATCCGGCCGGTGCGCGTTGGCCCAGATGTCCTGCGGACCCGCCCACAGGGCATGCTTGCGCACGAACGCCGCCAGTTCCGGCGTCGGCCGCCCCCGCATGGGCTCCCGCGTGACGCTGAGCGGGTCCCGCCCCGTCAGCAGGGCGGCGCGGGCCGTGGTGCTGCGCGGCGCGGCGACCGCGCCCAGGCGAGCATCCACGTCCCCCCGCCATCTGCCCGCCGTGAGGCGGGTGCCGTTGGACACCACCCACAGGGATCCGCTCACCGCCCGCCTCCTTCTCCGCGTGTTCGGCCACCCGGGCGGCATGTGCCGCATGCTGGCCCGATTGCTCAAGATCTCTATGATAGCCACTCGCCAGCCCCTCGTGAGTCACCTCGGACCGGCGGGCGCCCACAGCGAAGCCGGCCCGCCTCGGCCGGCCCGCTTGCGGCGCCTCTAGTTGTTTTGCCCGCCCTGCCCCACACGCCGGGGGTTGGACTCGCGCCGCCACTGCGCCTGCAGTGCGGCCACCGCTTCCGCGTGCTCGGCCTTCACTCGCGCCAGCTCTTCCGCGAGGGTGAGCGCGGCCAAAATGGACAGCCGCGTTGAGGGCACCCGCGGGTGCTTGGCCGCGAGCATGCGGAGCCGCGTGTCCACCATGCGTCCGAGCGCGTGCACCGCCTCCGGGGACAGGTCGCTCACCAGGGGGTACTCCTCGCCGTAGATCGTCACCACCGTGCGGGTGACGGTCCCGCCCTCGGAACCCGTCATCGCCATCCCTCCCCGATTCCTGTTGGGGAGTCATTCTCGCTGGCGCTCCCACTTTCCTGCCAGTCGTCGACTTTTTTTGACACCACGGCCGCCCGGTCAGCGGCGTGTTAGGCCGGCCGCAGCCAGTGCCGCAACCAGCACGGCCACACGGGCGTCCACATCGGCGTCGGTGAGGGTGCGGTCCGCCGCCCGATAGCGGATGGCCACCGTCACGGCCGCCCCCGAGGCGTCCTCGTACCGGTCAAAGGGCCAAATCGACTCCACGTCAGCGCCCGCATGCCGCTGCAGCAGTGCCGCGACATGAGCCCAGGGCATATCGTCAGGCATTAGCAGCGAGACGTCTCGCCTGACGGCCGGGTACGGGGGCGGGGGCGCCGGCCGGTCGCGCTCGATCCGTTGGCCCGCCGATGCCGGCGGCATGTGCCAGCGTGCGACGGCAGTACGTGGCAGCCGCCACGCCTGCAGCACCGCCGGATGCAGTTCTCCCAGCGCTCCCCACACCTGGCCGTCGCGGACAATGGCCAGCGAGCGTCCCGGGTGCAGCACCCCAGTCGGCCCCGTCCAAGGCCCCCAGCCGAAGCGCCACCCCAAGCGCCGCGAAAGTTCCTCCACCAGACCCTTCAAGTCGTACACCGACTGCCGGGCCGGCCCAAAGAGGGCTGGCCACTCACCCAGGGTGGCCACGAGGCCCGCTTCCACCCGTTCGAGGGGTGCGACCGGCGTGCCCAGGTACACGGGCCCGACCTCAAACAGCGCCAGTCGCTCACCGCTGCGGCCCCGATTGTATCGGGCGGCGTCCAACAGCCCTGGCCACACGCTGGTGCGCATGACCGCCTCGTCCTCGCGCAGTGGGTTCTTGACCACATGCACCGGCGGCAGAAGCCCCAGGCGCTCGGAAACGCCCGCCGGGATGAAGCTGCGCGACACCACTTCCACGAACCCGCCCGCCACCAGCCAGTCGCGCAGCTGGTCGGCCTGCCGGGTGTCGTAGTCCGCCACCCCTGGGGTGGTCCGAGCCGGAAGGCGAGCCGGGACCGCGTCCATGCCCACGAGCCGGGTCAACTCTTCGGCCAAGTCTTGCGGTCCTTCGATGTCCGGCCGCCAACTGGGCACACGCACACGGCCCCCGTCCACCACGAAGCCGGACCGGTCGAGCTCGCTCGCCAGCTCTGCGTCGTCCAGGTTGAGACCGGTCCACGTGCGTAAGCGTTCCGGCTGAAACAAAACATGGCGGCGTGCGGGAGCCGCCCCAACCACCTGGACCGCCGCGACGGCAACGTCGACCCCAAAGGTCTGCAGCAGGTTCACAAACCGGGCCACAGCCGGCAGCACCGCTTCGACGTCGGTCCCGCGCCCAAACCGGGCGGCGGCGTCGCTCACCAGCTGATGCCGACGGGCGGTCCGGTACACGCTGGCGCGATCAAAATGGGCCGACTCGAGCAACACGCGGCGGGTGTCGGGCACCACGGCCGATCGCTGCCCGCCCATCACCCCGGCGATGGCGACCGGTCCGTCCCCGTCGGCAATGACGAGGTCGTCCGGGGCCAGGGTCACGGTGCGGCCGTCCAACAGCACGAGGGGCTCACCCGCCGCGGCGCGCCGAACCACCAAAGGGAGCCGCACCCGGTCCAGGTCAAACACGTGCAGCGGCTGGCCCATGTCGATGCGCACGGCATTGGTGGCGTCGACCACCGGGTGAATGAGCCTCGCGCCAGCCAGGGCGAGGCGCCGCTGCCACATCCACGGAATGGCCCCCGACGGCGGCGCACACGCCAGTTGGGCGACCGCGTACCGCGGGCACAGGTCCGGCGCCTCCACGCGCACCAGAGGGTCCTCTGCGGTCAGTTCCGGGCTCGCCGACCAGCCCGGGAGAGGGCGGCGGCCCAACGCCGCCAAATCGCGCGCCACGCCCAGCACCGAGTGGGCATACTGCGCCAAGTTTGGCGTGAGGGACAATTGCAGGACCGTCTCGGATCCTACGACCGTTGGCCAGCGGTCACCCACCTGACCGGGTCCCTGCCAAATCCAGAGGCCCTCGCCCCCACCAACATACCCCAGCTCTTTTGCCGACAGGAGCATGCCCTCCGACCGCACACCACGAAGGTGCTCGGTGCCTACTTGGCGTCCGTCGGGCAGCGTGGTGCCCGGCGGCGCGTGCCACACCCGGTCCCCCGGGTGTCCGTTGGGGGCGCCGGTGACCACCTGCACCGGGTCATCCGCCCCCGCCGACACCAGCAGCACGGCCAGTCGATCGGCAGCCGGATGCGGGTGCCGCTCTTTCACCTCCACCAGTTGGACCGAGGCGAGCCCGGCCTCGGCGATCATCGTCCCGTCCAGCTCGTATCCCATGTGCTCCAACTGCGCCGCGATGCCCTCGGCCTCGGTGTCCAGGCCCGGCAGCCACTCGCGGAGCCAGCTCAGCGGCAAGTCCACATCATCCCTCCTCCCCCCACGCACGCCACTCCTGCCCGACCCGCCGTTGCGCTGGCCGCCACATCCCCCATGCTTAGACCGAATCCCACACGTCGAAGGCCCTGAGAAACCGCACGTCGTTTTGATACAGCGGCCGCAACTCATCGAGGCCGTACAGCAGCATCGCCACCCGCTCCACTCCCCACCCGAACGCAAACCCCGACACCTCGCCGGGGTCATAACCCCCCGCCTCCAACACGCGCGGATGCACCAGCCCCGATCCCAAGATTTCGATCCATCCGGTGTGACACAGGCGGCACCCGGCCCCCAGGCATAAGGGGCAACTCATGTCCACTTCTGCCGACGGCTCCGTAAACGGGAAGAAGCTGGGTCGAAGCCGGATCCGCTCAGCGGGGCCAAAGACGTCGCGCACCACCGCCAGCACCACGCCCTTCAAGTCGGGAAGCCCGATGCCCCGGTCCAACACGAGCCCTTCCATCTGCATGAACTGGGGCGTGTGCGTCGCGTCATCGTCGCGGCGGTACGTAAACCCCAGCGTGGCCACCCGCAGCGGCAGCTCCCCCCGCGCCTCCTGCATGGCGCGTATCTGAAAGGGGGACGTATGCGTGCGGAGGACATATGGCGCCTCCACATAGAACGTGTCGTGCATCTCCCGCGCGGGGTGGTCCGCCGGCATGTTCAGCGCCTCGAAGTTGTACCATTCGGTCTCCAGCTCGGGAGCCGAGCGCAGGGTGAATCCCAGACGCAGCATCACATCGGCCAACCGCCGGCGCACCCGTGTGATGGGGTGCAGTGTCCCCCACGCCGGGGACACGCCCGGCAGGGTCATGTCGAGGCGCTCCGCCGCCAGCCGCTCGGACTGCTCCGCAAGCGCCAGGATCTCCCACCGCTGGGCGAGCGCGCTCTCGATCTCCGCCTTGTAGCCGTTCAGCACCGCCCCTCGGGCCCGCCGCTCCCCAGGCGGAAGATCTGACAGGGCCCGGAGCTCCACGGTGGCGCGGCCCTGCTTGCCCAGGTACTGGACCCGAAGAGCCTCCAGGGCGGCCACGGTCGGGGCCGCCGCGATTTCCCTCAGCGCCATTGCGGCCCAGTCGTCGCCTCCCATGCGCCCACCTTCCTTTCGCAAAACCAAAAATCGCCCTCCACAGGGCGATTCACTCGCGGTACCACCTGGTTTCCGGCCTGAGCCGGCTCTCCGCGCGCTATCGGGCGCACCCGTCACCCCTACTCCGCTGCCCGCCGACGGTGTTCAGGGCGCCTCTCGCAAGGGAATTTCGCCGGCCCGCCGCACGCTTCTTCCAATCCCGGGGGAACCCTTTGAAAGCGCTTCCTGATCGTCGGGTGAGGGCTACTTGTCTTGGTCATCGAGTTCACGTTTTCACGAAGGATAGTGGGGCGGTGGCGCAAAGTCAAGCCTAGGCCGCGCTGAGAGAATAGCCAGTGGCACAGCGACGCGGCGTGGCTTTTCCTTGGGCGCTCAGCTTCTGACGTCAGGATGGGCGGCGGCGAAAGGCCTCGGCCATCATCACGGCACCGGCCGCCGCAACGTTCAAGGACTCGGTGCCCGCCGTCATGGGGATGCGGAGGCGGGCCGCCGCCCGATCGGCCAGTCCGGACGAGACGCCGGCGCCTTCGTTACCCACCACCAGCGCGGTGGGCCGACACCAGTCCCACTCTGTGTAGGGGAGGGTGCCGTCAGGGGAGGTCACCACGAGGCTCACGCCCTCCGGCACATCCCACACGTAGTCGAGACGCACCAAACCCGCGCGAAACATGGTGGCCGCAGACGAGCGAAACGCCTTGGGGTTGAAAGGGTCCACCGATCCGCGCGTCACCCCCACGCGAAACCCGAAGGCCACCGCCGAGCGCACCAGCGCGCCCAGATTCGCCGGGTCCTGCACGGCCTCCAGCACCAAGGCGGGCGCGGCCGGCAGTTGGGTGGCAAACGGGAGATGGTACGCCACCACCGCTGCGATTCCTTGATGGGACTCCACCTGGGTCACCGTGTCCAGCACGCGGTCGGTAACATAAATCATGCGCGCCCGTGCCCACGTGGTACGATCCAACAGTTCACGCCCGCCCGGGCGGTCCAGGAGCCGAGCACTGTACAGGACGGTGCGCAGAGCCACGTCGTGAGCCAGCGCCTCGGCGACCGCGTGCGGCCCCTCCACCAGCGCCTGGCCCGCCCGCTCGCGCGCCTCCCGACTGACTCCCAGTCGCGCCGCCGCCTTGACCACTTTATTCTGGGGATCGTCCAGGGGACGCAGCACCACGCCCACGGCTAGAGCTGACCCTTGGCCATCCCCACCAGCCGCCCAAAACTCTCCTGATCCCGCACGGCCAGGTCGGCCAGCATCTTGCGGTTCAGACTCACACCAGCGCGCTTCAACCCGAACATGAGCGTGCTGTACGTCAGCCCATGCATGCGCGCGGCCGCGTTAATGCGAATAATCCACAGGCGCCGAAAGTCGCCCTTGCGCTTCTTGCGGTGCTTGTACGCGTACCACAAGGCATGCAAGACCGCCTCGTTCGCTGGCCGAAATAGCCGATGACGCGACCCCCGGTACCCTCGGGCCATTTTGAGAATCTTTTTGTGTCGCCGGTGCCGCACCATGCCGTTCTTTACCCGAGCCACTCTGTTTCCTCCTCAGCGAGCCGTTGAACCCCTGCGATGCTCAAACTTTCCGCGCGCGGGCACCTACTGGTCGTAGGGCATGAGCGCCTTGGTTCGGGCGGCGTCGCCCTTGGCAAGGCCGGCTGCGCTGCGAAGTCGGCGCCGGCGGCTGGCATTCTTGCCGTAGAGCAGATGGTTGCGGCCGGTGCGCTTGTGCACCAATTTCCCGGTGCCGGTAACCCGCAGACGCTTTTTGGCGCCGCGATGGGACTTCATCTTGGGCACGTCTCCACATCCTTAAATACGTTAGATACGGGCTTGTCGCGCTTGTCGCCGATCACGCGTTGACACTTTTCTTCGGTGCCAAAATCATGATCATCGCGCGCCCCTCCACCCGGGCCGCCCGCTCCACCAGCCCCTGGGCCTCCACCTCTCGGGCCATCTTGTCCAACAAAACCCGTGCGTGCTCGGAGTGGACAATCTCGCGACCTCGAAACGTCACCGTCACCTTGACTTTATCGCCCTCTTCCAAAAACCGGGCGGCATTGCGCTTCTTGAACTCATAGTCATGGTCGTCGATCGTTGGCCGCATCTTGATTTCTTTCACGGACACCACGTGCTGCTTCTTCCGCGACTCGCGCTCGCGTTTTTGCTGCTCGTATTTGAAGCGTCCGTAATCCATCAGCCGACACACCGGCGGTCGCGACGTGGGCGACACCTCGACAAGGTCCACCCGGCGCTCGACCGCCATCCGAAGTGCGTCTCTCAGTGCCACGATGCCCAGCTGCTCGCCGCCATCGCCCACCAGCCGCACTTCCCGTGCACGAATTTCATCGTTGACCCTGAGGTCCTTTATGGCGATCCCTCCCCGGATAAATAGCTAGCCACCCAAACAAAAACGGGACGGGTCACTCCCCGCCCCAAACGGAACGCCCAAGCGTCCCGCCGGATAACCCGAACGACCGCGTCGTCAGGTGAGAAGCGAACTTCTGCTTTACTATCACGGCGCGAGGATACCACACGCGCCACGGCCGTGCAATGGCGCCCGGTTTCGTTCGCCGTGCCCGGGTCCGGGGCATACGAAACCGGCCCGGCCTCCGTAGCAGCGGCCGTGGCAGGCGCTTGCCCCTCCCCTCCGCACCTACTGCGGCTCGCCGCCCGGGGTGGGCGGAATGGCGGCGGCGGCCACCAGCTCGCCGAGGTACGTTGGCCAATCGTAAACCCCGCTGTCTCCCGCGCGGCTTCTCACCGACACGGTGCCTGCCTCTCGCTCGCGCGCCCCCACGACCAGTAGCACGGGCACCTTGTCAAGTTGACCGTCGCGAATCTTCTTGCCCAGCTTCTCCGAACGTTCGTCCATTTCCGCGCGAAGTCCCGCCAACCGCATGGCCTGGACCATCTCACGCCCGCGCTCGGCCTCGTCATCGGTGACCGGCACCACCCGCACCTGCAGGGGCGCCAGCCACAGCGGAAAGTCGCCCGCATAGTGCTCGGTCAGAATCCCGACAAACCGCTCCACGGAGCCCAGCACCGCGCGGTGAATCATGACCGGCCGCTGGCGGCTGCCATCCTGCTCTACATACGTGATGTCGAGTTGCTGCGGCATCTGGTAGTCCAGTTGGACCGTCGACGTCTGCCACCGGCGCCCGAGGGAGTCGATCGCGTTGAAATCCAATTTGGGTCCGTAGAACGCTCCGTCGCCGGGGTTCAATCGGTACGGCCGGCCCCAGGCCGCCAGCGCGGCACGAAGCTGGCTCTCTGCATCCTCCCAGGTTTCCAACTCCCCCAGGTAGTCGTCGGGCCGGGTGGAGAACATCACTTCCACCGACATGCCGAACAAGGCGTAAACCCGGTCCACCAAATCCAGCACTTCGCTGATTTGCTCCTGGATCTGCTGCGGGCGCACAAACAGGTGGGCATCATCTTGGTGGAATCCCCGCACGCGCAGCAGGCCGTGCAAGGTGCCACTGCGCTCAAAGCGAGAGAGCGGGGTATACTCCGCCCACTTCACGGGCAGTTCGCGGTACGAGCGCACGGTGGAGCCAAACAGCACGGCGTGGCCCGGACAGTTCATGGGCTTGACCCCCAGATGTTCGTCGCCCCGCTCGATGAGAAACATGTTGTCCTGGTAGTGATCCCAATGCCCGGACCGTTTCCACAGAGTGTCCTTGAAAATCCACGGCGTGCTCACCTCTTCATAGCCCAAAGCTTCCTGCAAGAGGCGCGACACTTCTTCGATCCGCCGAAACAGCCGAAGTCCCTTGGGCAGCCAGAACACGAATCCCGGGCTTTCCTCCCGGAACTGAAAGAGGCCCAGTTGTTGGCCAAGCTGGCGGTGGTCCCGGCGCTTAGCCTCCGCAAGCCACTCAAGATGTTCCTCCAACTGCGCCAGCGACGGGAACGAGGTGCCGTAGACCCGGGTCATCATGGGCTCGTGTTCATCACCGCGCCAGTACGCCCCCGACACGCTCGTCAGTTTGATGGCCTGCAGCATGCCCGTGTGAGGAACGTGCGGGCCGGCACACAGGTCCACAAATTCCCCCTGCCGGTATACCGAAATCGGGGTGCCTGCGGGAATGCGCTCAACGATTTGCTGCTTGAAGGTTTCCCCTCGCTCCCGAAACAACTGGAGCGCCTGGTCGCGCGACAGCTCTTCGCGGCGGATGGGCAGGGCCTCGGCCGCAATCGCCCTCATGGTCTCCTCCAGGCGGCCTAGGTCGGCCTCCGCCAGCGGCACCGGCAGGTGGAGGTCGTAGTAGTAGCCGTCCTCCAGGGCGGGACCCGTGCCCAGTTGGGCTTCGGGCCACAGGCGTTTCACGGCCTGCGCCAGCAGGTGGGCGCTGGAATGCCTAAACACGCGCCGCCCCTCGGCATCCGTAAAGCGCAGCAGGCGCACCTCCCGCGTATCCGCCACGGGCCGCGACAGGTCCACCACCCGGTCGGCCACCTGAGCCGCCAGCACCGACGGATCTCGACCCGGCACCACGCTTGCGATCGGCTCGGTGGATTCGACCAACACCTCTGCCTGGCCTGCCTCGTCATGAACCAGCACCTTGACGGCTTCCGCCACGTTCGCTCCTCCTCGCAGTTCTCGATCAAGTCGGCCACGCGCTCGCGAACACAAAAAAACCCGCCCACAAGGGCGGGCAGCGCCCGCGGTTCCACCTTGCTTAGGTTGCCCTACTCGCATCGACGCTAACGGCTCGCACCGGCTGTCTTATCCGCATCGCTCGGCCTCGACAGCAACTCTCAGGGGGTCGGCGACGGTCACAACCGGCGGGCTTCCAGCCACGGCCCGCCTCGCTGGGGATTGCTCGTCCGTCGCACATCCTGATCATTGTCGCATGCATCATGTTACCAAGCGCAGGCTCGGTTGGCAACCCGCTTCCCATGTGGCCTCCATATTCGGCGGCGCGGGCACAAGCTGACGGCAACACGACCGGTTCTCATCGCTGGAAACCGGTCAGCCATTCCAGCCGCCTGGCGGGCCCAGCATGGCTTGGTGCTGTTGATGGCTCGGCGGCCTGGCGGGATCTGAACCCCGTGGCGTTCGGCGCCGGCACCAGTACGCCAGCATGCGCTGGGTCGCCTGTTCGCGGTCCACCGCCACCTGCGTAGCCGGGCCCTCGCACCACGCCGCCCACACCTGGCGCTCGCAAATCCCCCCGGGGGCCACGGGCAACCAGACATGCACCAGCCCTGGGATGACGACCCGTGAGTGTCCAATCAAATACGTGTAGATGGCCTCGGTGAGTCTCGGGCTGTCCGCCACCATCACGGGGCGGTGCCGCCAGTCCTCGGCAGGGGTGCGCGCCACAGCAACGGCCGCTTCGGTCAGCACACGCGGCCAGTAGTCCCGGCACAGATAGAGAGCCACGGCCCGGGCCAGTTGGGCCGCCTCGACCGCGCGTCGGCCGCTATCACAGCGCTTGACATAGGCGGGCCAGCGGCCGAGTCGCCGCTCATACCATTCGCCCGGCACCGCCTGCGCGAGCCGCATGCCCAACTCGCCCTGGCTGTCCGTGTCCGTCGCCACCAGCCAGTTCGCGTCGCCCGTGTTTCCACCTCCGCCGTTGCGCCCGCCACCTTAGTGTGCCGGCTCAGCGCGCCGCTATGTGCGCCCGCGGCCGAGAGCCGCGCACCAACGTCTTTCGGCGCCGCATACCCGGATCGGCCGCGCGGGGCACCCAACTTCCGCAGCGTCGACCGGATTTTGGGCACACCGAATTTCGACGCGAGCCGTCAGCAGCGGTCGCGGCACCTCTCGACCACCCGGCCGACTGCAAGCACTCACCCGCGAAACCTCGGGATGAACTTCGAGCGATCGGCTTCATCCTCCATGCGCCAGACCTTTCACCGGCCAAGGTACCTTCTGTCGAAGCGCCCGCGCCGCTCCGAGTTTCGCCGGCCTCTGCGGGCGCGGCGCCGCCCCGGGGGATAACCGACGGCGCAACGGGGTCATTTTTCTCAGGTGCGGGCGGTGGCTTTCTTCGGAAGCGCGGCAAAGCAACTTTTCGCGCCGTTGGGCCAATCGCCTGCTCCCCCATTTTTGGTGGCGAGCCAAACGGCACTTGACGCACCACGGCAAACCTGTTAGGCTAGCACTAGGATGCGGAAGTAGCTCAGTGGTAGAGCATCGCCTTGCCAAGGCGAGGGTCGCGGGTTCAAATCCCGTCTTCCGCTCCAGTTTTTTGTGGGCGACGTAGCCAAGTGGTAAGGCAGGGGTCTGCAAAACCCCGATTCCCCGGTTCGAATCCGGGCGTCGCCTCCACTGTCGCCTTCATAACCGAGTGTGGACGAGGGCAGTGACTTACACGGGCGGTTAGCTCAGCTGGTAGAGCGCTCGCTTGACATGCGAGAGGTCCAGAGGTTCGAGTCCTCTACCGCCCACCAATTTTTTTGCGGACGCCGGGATGCTCCTTTTCGGGGATGTAACTTAGGAATCCCTCCACAATAGCCAGCCGCAAGGGTGCCCAGCGCCCCGACAGCATGGTGAGTCGTGGCCTGTGGGCGGCCCCGCTCTCGCATGTAGACGGGAGCCCGCTGCTTCTTGCGGCGGTTGCATTGACGTGTATGTACCCGACATCATCCCTGACAAACTTTCGGTGCGCCCCTCGTTCGCGCTCCCGTCCGAAAAGTGGGGCGAGCGAGGCTCGCCGTATCCGCCCGGCCGTCGGCAACTGACGCTCCGGTGCCTTCTCAAGCCGTCAATATTTGTAGAACCCCTCGCCGGTCTTACGCCCGAGCCGACGAGCGCGCACCAGCCGCCGCAGAACCAGCGGCGCCGCAAACCGGTCGTCGTGGGTTTCCGAGAACAGGTAATCCATAACATTCAGGTCCACATCTAGCCCGGTCAGGTCGGCCAGGGCCAGCGGGCCCATCGGATGGTTCAGCCCCAATTTGACGGCGCGGTCAATATCTTCCGGCGACGCGATGCCCTCTTCCAGGATGCGCATGGCCTCGATGAACAGCGGCATGAGAACTCGGTTCACTATAAACCCGGGGGTGTCCTTCTGCACCACGACGGGCTCTTTGCCCCAGCGGCGCGCCAGCCCCACAGCCTCCTCCACCGTAGCGTCCGACGTATCCTGGCCGCGCACCACCTCGACGAGCCGCATCACCGGAGCGGGGTTGAAAAAATGCAACCCCACCACGCGCCCCGGCCGGCCGGTCGCCTGGGCAAGCTCGGTGATCGAGAGCGACGAGGTGTTGGTGGCCAGCAGTGCCGTCGGCGGGAGCCGATGGTCCAGATCGGCAAACGCGGCCCGCTTCACGTCCATCACCTCAAGCACGGCCTCCACCACCGCCTCCGCGTCGGCAAACGCGTCCATGTCCACCGGATGGAGGCGCTTGAGCGTGGCCGTCGCCGCCTGGGCAGTCTCCCGCTGCTGCTCGACGGCTCGGTCCAGGCGCGCTCGGATGCCGGCCAGCGCCCGTTCCACCTGCGTGGGGTTCGTGTCGTAGAGAAGCACATCGTCACCGGCTCGAGCAATCGTGTGGGCAATGCCGCCCCCCATGGTCCCCGCACCCAACACTCCAACTTTCATCGTCAACCTCCCTTGCCAGGGTCATGAGACTCCCAGGTGCTACTCGTTGAAGGCAGTTGTTTACACTCCGGTCACATGATAGCCGGCGTCGACAAACAGCACTTGTCCCGTGATGCGCCGCGCCCAGTCCGATGCCAGGAACACCGCCGCGTTGCCCACGTCGTCAATGGTGATGCCGCTTTGGAGCGGCGAGCGCCCCGCGATTTGCTGCACGATTCCCGAAAATCCCTGCACACCGGCGGCGGCCAGCGTCTTGACCGGGCCAGCCGAAATCACGTTCACCCGCACTTGGCTGGGCCCCAAATCGCTGGCCAAGTATCGTACCGAGGACTCCAAAGCGGCCTTGGCCACTCCCATGACGTTGTAGTTCGGCACGACCCGATCGGCACCGATGTAACTCATGGCCGTGAGGCTTCCGCCACCCCGCGCCTCCCACAGAGGCAGGCAGGCGCGCGCCACTAGCGCCAGCGAATACGCCGACGTCTCGGTGGCCATTTGCCAACCCTCCCGGCTGGTGTCCAGAAAGCGCCCCGCCAAGTCTCCCGGCAGGGCGTGGGCGATGCTGTGCACCACCGCGTCCACACCGCCCCAAGCCCGGCCGAGCGTGTCGCCGAGCTCGGCCACCGAAGCGTCATCCATGACGTCGCAGCGAACCAAGAGGGGCGGAGTGCGCCAGTCTTCGACCCATTGACCAATATGTTCGCGCACGCGGTCCCGTCGGTACGTCAAGGCCAGCTCAGCGCCTTCGCGGGCCAAGGCCTGAGCAATCCCCCACGCGAGGCTCCGCTTGTTGGCGACGCCCATCACCAGCGCCCGGCGACCCGCCAAAAGCCCCCGCGATCCCGGCTCATCCGCCACGGCATCCACCCCTTTCGCCAACATCATGGCAGACCTTCAGATGGCCGTCACCTTGCTGGTCGCCAAGGTTTGACCCGCGCGCCGCGCCGATCCCGAAAGCGGCCCAATCCTCCATGCTCCGCGCCGGCAACCTTATGAAAGCGGCCCCGGATTCCCCGCGCCTCGCTCCCACCACCACAGCGGCTCAGCCGCCGTCGGATCGCTCTGGCGCCAGTCCTCCAGGTCCCGCGGGGACATTCGCTGCCGGCGCGGGGGACTCCCAGCGCCCCACACCACGTCCAGGGGCCGGTCCGCCCACGCCACATCGTCCTGGATGGGGCGACACCAGGACAGCCCGGTGTGGCCCCGCCGCACCCGCGCCGCCGCCACCACATCCGCCACCACCGCCGACGCGGTCGGGTCTCCCCCGGCGCCCATGCCCATCAGCAGAGCCTCGCCCGTGTCGGGGCCGGTCAGCAGCACAGCGTTTTCCGCGCCCGACAACTGCCCCAGCGGGTGGGCGGCGGGCACGACGGCCGGCCCGACCACCGCCCCAACGCCATCGGCTCCACGCCACGCCTGGGCCAGCAGTTTCACCCGGTAGCCGTGCCGCCGCCACCGCTGGACCTCGTCGGCATCCACGATCCCTATCCCCCGGGTGGGGATGTCCTCCGGGCACACCGCCACCCCGAACGCCAGCTGCATCAGCACCGCCAGTTTGCGCTGCGTGTCCATGCCGGACAGATCCGCCTCGGGGTCCGCTTCGGCCAAGCCCGCCTCTTGCGCGGCCGCCACAGCTGCCGCGAGGTTGCCGCCAACCGCCATTTGTTCCAAGATGTAGTTCGCGGTCCCGTTCAATACCCCTGCTATATAGTGAAACGAGTAGCCCGGCCACGAGAACTCCAGGGTGCGCAGGACCGGAATGGCCCCACCCACGGACGCTTCCATCCACACGTCCGTGCCGGCCGCGCGGGCGGTGCGCCGCAGCCCGGGCCCATGCCAGGCCGCCAGCTCCTTGTTGGCGGTGACGACCGGAACCCCCCGGCGTACGACACTCTCGAGCAACGGCGCCCAGGAGCGCCCCCCAGCCACCTCGACCACCAAATCCACCGCCGGGTCCAGCGCGGCCTCCTCGGCGTCCGTGGTATAGCCATGCGTGGGGGTGGGGCATCCCCGATCCCGATGGGGATCGCGGACGACCCCGTGGCGCACCACCAGCCGCTCGCCGACCAGCTCCGGGAGTTGTTCCTGCATGCGGTCCAGTCGCCGCAGGACGGCGGCACCCACGTGCCCCACCCCGATGACCGTCAGTTCCATAGCGCCTCGGCGGCCGCGTCCGCCACCTCGGCTGGGTGGCCCACGGCTTCTTCAACCACCTTGCCTACCCAGGCGTGCAACCCCACGGACCCCGGCATGAGAAACGCGTCGTGCCCCACGGAGTTGCCAAGTTCCTCGTACTCGGCATCGACACCGGCGGCGGCGAGCCTCCGCGCCGTTTCACGGACCTCGTCGGGGGGGAACAGCCAATCGTTTGCCAACCCCAAGAGCCTCACGCGCGCCGTCGCCCCGGCCGCGCGGCCCACGTCCAGTTGCCACCGCCCCATGGCTTCCGCCAAGCGATAGTAGCTGGCCGGGTGGAAGCGGGCTCTCAGTTTTTCGGCCTGGTGGTCCAGATATGACTCCACCGACCGTTCTCCGTCAGGGCACGTGGAACGGCCGAAGCGGGTATTCAGGTGACCTTCCGATCGATACGTCAGCATCGCGGCCATGCGCGCCCAGCCCAGGGCGGCCCGGGCTGCCTCGGGACTGTGGGCGAGGGCCCACTCGAGGGTGGCTATCTGCACATGGTTGATGCCGAGGGCCATCGCGGACAAACCCGACGACACCCCGATGCCCGCCACCGTCCCGATGCACTGCGGAAATGTTGCCAGCCACTCCAGGGCTTGCATGCCGCCGAGTGATCCGCCGATGACCAGCGCGACTCGATTGATGCCCAGGCGGTCGAGCGCTAGGCGCTCCACCTGCACCATGTCGCCTACGGTGACGGCCGGAAACGCGGCCGCCGGGTTGCCTGGGTCGGGTCCCGTCGTGCCGGCAGAGCCGCCCAGCACGTTGGTGGCCACGATGTGCAAGCGGGCCGGATCCAGCGGCCGCCCGGGACCCACCAAATCATCCCACCAGCCGGGGCGGTCGCCTTCGTGCTGGCGCGCCACATGGGCATCCCCGGTGAGGGCGTGGCACACCAGCACCACCGGACAGCCGGCCGCGCCCCATGTCTCCACCGCCACCGTCACGGCTGGCAGCCAGCCGCCCAATTCCAACCTCATTCCGTCGTTCGCGACGGTCACCTCAGTCTTCGTGGTCGTGAGTCCCTCCGTCTGTGCACGAGCGCACAAAAAATCCGCCGGCAAGCTGACGGAGTCGCACGACCGCCGTCCGCTTATCTCTCAGATCCCGAGGGATCTGCAGGAGTTGGCACCTTCAGCTGAGCTGGGTTGCCGGGCTTCATCGGGCCAGTCCCTCCGCCGCTCTGGATAATCGGGCCACGCTATGAATTTTTCTGCCCCGCCAAGGGCAGTGGGTACACGCTAAAGAAATCCCGCACCCCTGTCAAGCACGGTGCGCCAGGAGCCCCATCTTCGGGCGGAGGCAGGGAATCCCGCCCGGCCCGCGAACTGTGGACCACTGGAGACCACCCGGCGTTGGTCGCGCCGCCCGCCAGCGGCGGCCAACCCGCGGGTAGGCTCCGCAAGAATAGGCGGCCCACGGACATTTCGGCGAGCTGGGGGGATAGGGCAGTGGACGATGAACGCTTGGTGACCGACCCGAACACTTTGGAACTCCACTACGGCGCTCCAACGAAATTGGAGACGCACCTCCAGGGACTGGGCGCGACCGGCGACAAGTACCTGGTCGAGTACCGCATGCTTCCGATGAGGGACAACATTCGCCTCGCGACCGTGATCATCCGTCCCCGAGCGGCGGGCCCAGTGCCCGTCATCATGGTGAGGACCCCGTACCATAACCCCGCCACGCATGAGCTGGGCTACAACGTGTTCCGAAAAGCCTTTGCCGCCGGCTGGGCCGCGGTCATCCAGAACGAGCGCGGCACCGGCTGGTCCGAAGGGCCGTACACCCTTATCGGGCGTGGCGCGGAAGACTGTGCCGACACCATGACCTGGATCGCGGCGCAATCATGGTCGAACGGCAGTGTGGGGCTCATCGGCTGCTCCTCGCCGGCGGAAAACCAACTGGTGGTCGCCGCCGAAGGGCACCCGGCCTTAAAGGCGGGGGTGCCGATGAGCCCCGGGGCCGGCGTGGGAAACATACCGGGCTGTGAGGGAAACAACGGCCTGTTTTACCAGGGGGGCATTCCTGTGCTCAGTACCTGGACCGCGTGGTATCATCCGTCCGCCGTGCTTGAGCGGCCGCGCCTACCCGACACCGACGACCCCGACGTCTTGGAGCGCGCGATGCGCAACTTCGTCGTCACGTCGCCCGGATCGCGGGATCCCGGCTACAAGCGTACCTTGGAGCGCATTCGCCGCCAGCCGCCCAGCGGCGACGTGTTAAAGCGCATGGGGGTGCCCAAGACTGGCTACGATACCTACATGCGGGTCACGCCCATGGACGCGGTGTGGCAGGAATCCTCCCACATCCACGCTCACCACACGGGGGCGACGCCGCAGATCAACATCAACGGGTGGCTCGACGTGGGCGCCTACGAATCTGTCAAGCTGTTCGAGTTTCAGCAACACCATCCGGACCAGTACCTGATCATGACCGCCAGTTCCCACTGTGCCATGATCCGGGCGGCGTCCCCCCAGGCGATGCTGGGTGATCGCCCGGTGGGCAATACCACCTTTCCCTACGACGACATCATCTGGGCTTGGTTCCGCCGGTTCCTGAACGGCGAGGGCGACGCCTGGACACCTATGCCCAAGGTGCAGGTGTTCCTGATGGGCGCGAACCAGTGGCTGACCGGTGAGCGGTGGCCGCTCCCCGAGACCCGCTGGGAGCCGCTGTATCTGAAAAGCGGCGGCCATGCTGAGAGCCTGTACGGCGACGGGACGCTGACGGAGGCCGCGGACGCCGAGACCCACGCCCAGGATGTGGTGCAGTCCGACCCCCGAAACCCCGTGCAGTCCCTGGGATTTGCGCTGGGCTCCGACCCTGTGGTCTGCGACCAGCGGTCGGCGGAGGCGCGGCAGGACGTCCTGGTGTACTCGACCCCGCCACTGGAGGCGGGGGTGGCCGTAGCCGGCGATGTGGATGCCGTACTGCACGTATCGGTAGATGTTCCCGACGCCGACGTATTCGTAAAGTTGGTGGATGTGTATCCCGATGGCACGGCGTACAACGTGGCGTGGAGCGCGCTCCGGCTGCGCTATCGGGACAGCATGGCCACCCCAACGCCCGCGGTGCCGGGGACGATATACGAAATTCGCATCAAGGGGATGACCACGGCCAACTACTTCGGGCCGGGCCACCAAATTCGGCTTGAGGTGTCCGGGTCCAACTTCCCGCTCGCGGACCGCAACTGGCACACCGGCGGCTCAAACGCGGACGAGGTGGACGGCCCCGTGGCCCACATCACGGTCCATCATGATCGGCAGCACCCGTCTCGACTGGAGTACCACCGCTACACGGGCCCGATTCGCCCCAACTCGGCCCCAAATCGGGCCTAGGCGAGTCCCTCTCCCGGCCGGCCGGGGGCTCAATTCAGAGCTCCCCGCTTGCCGGCGAGCCCCCGCTCCGCTCCGCCCACGGGGTCGGCCCTCTGGGTCCCTCCCGCCATGCCCCGAGCGTGAGGGAAAGACGACATCGCCGCCCCCCCTTGTCAGGGACGCGTGCGCCTGCTACCATCAGCCTCCAGGTAAGGACCTCTCATGGAGAGTGGCGGAGGGACTGGCCCGATGAAGCCCGGCAACCGGCGGTACACCGCGTCTGGTGCCAATTCCTGCAGCCGTGCCGTGGCTGAGAGATGAGGGGACTCGATTCGGTGCACCCGGATCTTGGGGCACCGGCGATGGCGGAGAGGCCTTCCTAATCATCCCATTAGGAGGCTTCCCATGACGCTTGCTGCCGACGAGACGCTTCGTCCCTATCGCTTTGCCACCGTCGCCGTGCACGGCGGCACCGCGCCCGACCCGGCGACCGGTGCCCGCGCTGTTCCCATCTATCAAACCACGGCGTTCGCGTTTCAAAACACGCAGCATGCGGCAGAGCTATTCAGCCTGGACGAGGCGGGCAACATTTACACCCGCATCATGAACCCTACGACCGACGTCCTGGAGAAGCGCATCGCGTTGCTGGAGGAAGGCGTGGCGGCGGTCGCATTTGCCAGCGGCCAGGCGGCCACCAGCGCCGTCATCTTCAACGTCGCGCGCGCCGGGGACGAAATCGTGGCGTCAAGCCACCTTTATGGGGGCACCCACACGCTTTTGACCTCGACGCTCGCAGACCTGGGCATTCGGGTGCGGCTCGCGGAAGGATTGGCCGAAGCGCGCGCGGCTCTCACCGACCGCACCCGCCTAGTGCTGGTGGAGACCCTAGGCAATCCCAAGCTCGACGTGGCAGACCTGGCCGCCTGGGCCGAGTTGGCCCACGCCCACGGCGTGCCACTTGCGGTCGACAACACGTTTGCGACCCCGTACCTGTGCCGCCCCATCGAGTTCGGGGCCGACATTGTGATCCACTCGGCCACCAAATGGCTGGGGGGCCACGGCACCGCCATGGGCGGCATCGTGGTCGACGGCGGGCGCTTTGACTACAACCGGCCCACATTCCCGCAGTTTTCCGAGCCGGACCCGAGCTATCACGGGCTGGTTTATGCCCGCGAGATGGGGGGGCTCGCCTTTTCCACGCGGCTCCGCGTGAAGCTGCTACGGGACCTCGGGGGATCGCTGTCGCCGTTCAACGCGTTTCTCCTTCTCCAGGGCCTGGAGACGCTCGCGCTGCGCATGGACCGCCAGTGTGCCACGGCCCAGGTCCTCGCCGAACGCCTCCGCCAGCACCCCGCGGTCGCTTGGGTGAACTACCCGGGCCTTTTCGATCATCCCCAGCACGAGGCCGCCCGCCGGTACTTCAAAGCCGGCTTGTACGGCGCGGTGCTCAACTTCGGCATCGAGGGCGGGGTCGCAGCCGGGCGCCAGTTCATCGACCGGCTCGGCCTCTGGTCACACGTGGCCAACGTGGGTGACGTTCGCTCACTGGTCATTCACCCCGCATCCACCACTCATCAGCAGCTCACGTCCGAGGAACAGGTGCGAGCCGGGGCCAGCCCGGACTTGGTCCGGCTCTCCGTGGGCTTGGAAGATGTCGACGACCTGTTCGCCGACCTCGACCAGGCACTGGCCTTCGCTACCGGCCGCTCGGCTGGCCCGCGCCTCCTCAATGACGAGGCGGTGATTCGCCAGGTCGCCGCCAGTCCCCTCAAACCCGATGGCACGCCCATCACGGTGGCGGTGGTGGGCTTATCTGCCCAGACGGGTCGTCCCAGCTACCGTGTGGCTCGCAAGCTCCAGCGCCTGGGCTACCGCATCGTGGGAGTCAACCCCGCGTACGCCGGCCAGGACATTTTGGGGGAGCCGTGTGTCGCCCAACTCGCCCAGGTGCCCTACCCCGTAGACGTGGTGCAGGTGTTTCGTAGCTCCCAGCACGCCCCCACGGTAGCGGAAGAAGCCAGTCGCCACCCGGCACCGGTGTTCTGGCTCCAGGAAGGCGTGGTAAGCCAGCTCGCCGCCGAGGCGGCACATCGGGCAGGCATGTCCGTCGTCATGAACCGCTGCCTCTTCAAGGAAATTCAGCGTCTCCGCGGCACCGTGGCCACCTATCCCCGCTAATCGCGCCAATTCTCGGCCGGCTCACGCACGCACGCGGGGCCGGCCGGGGTTGTGTGCCGAGCCCGATTCCGGGGTGACTCTCCCGACGAGGTGATGCGGATCCGCCGCTCGCGCGCGTCCCCCACGAGAATGCGCGTGGCTATTCAAAACCATCACACCTGGCCGCTATTGCCACCGGGGCAATCTTCCTCGGGAAAACAGGAATCACGCCGCCACCGTCGAATTTCTGAACAAAGACGTCAGAGCGTCGGCAGCCGCCTGACTCGTGCGGGATCGCGTTTGGCCGAGGCCGCCCCCACCCGAAACCCCGTGGCGCCGAGCAGGGAGGATAGCCACCGATGTTTCAATATGCCTATCCATCCGATCGCGCGGCCGCACCGGCACGCCGCCGCGCGGCGACACTCGCCCTGGGTTTCGCGCTCGTGGCGCCCGTCCTGGGATGGGGCGGCGCCGCCGCGGCGGCGCAGGCGGTCCGCATCCCGGCTCCAGCGTTTCTCCGCACCGTGCGGCCCCTCGCGGCGTGGCCGGCTGCGGCCCCCGTGACGGCCACCATCGTGCTGGCCCCACGCCACCCCCGTGCCTTGGCCGCCTCGGCGCTTGCCCGCTCCACTCCGGGCAACCCCCATTACCGGCAGTGGCTCGCGCCCGGGCGCGTGTGGCGCCAGTACGGACCTGCTCCGCAGGCGATCGCCACCGTATCCCAGCGCCTGCGCCAGCAAGGGTTTTTGGTGCACGCCGGGCGCGATGCGTGGACGCTCTCGGCCACGGCGCCCACTGCAGTGTGGGAAACATTTTTTGAAATGCGGCTGGACCGCTATGCCTGGCACGGCCGCATCTTTCGCGGCCGTGCCACGCCAGCCGCGGTGCCGCCGTCGCTGGCCGGGCTGGTGACGGGCATCACGGGGCTCACGAACTTCGCGCCGGCGGCTGGCATCCCTGGACCCAGCCAGGAACTCGGTCACCCGTCCCCGCTGGCCACGGCCCAGCCATCCCCAGCCGCCTCCGCTGGCAGCACGATGACCGAATCATCCGGGGGTCTCACCGTGACGCTTCAGATTCCAGGCTCCATCAGCAAACCCACGGGCCTTCCCATGCACTGGGTGTTCCAGTCGTCGCTCGATGGGACCCCCGACACCTCGGGCGGCATCTCGACGCGCCAAGGCGTGGCCGCCAGCGACACCAACTGGCTGTATGGCGCGCTGAACCACCTTGCGGGTGGCTACACCGTGATGCGGCTCCAAGCGGACGCGCCGCTCACGACATCCATCCAGGTGACGGTGTACGGCGCCCTGCAGTCGGATGGCGACCCGGTCGCGGGTGCGCCCTCCGTCACCTTCAGCCTCCCCCAGGTAGGATGGACCGGCGCCGCCACCGTGCAGGGGCTGTCCGCGCAGCAAGTTGATGGACTTTATGGCGCCAGCGGCCTCATCGGGCACGCGGCCGCCCCACCGTCCCTCGGCTTGGTGGAGGCGGAGCCGGAGTCAAGCAGCATGGCTGCGGCGCTGTCCGCGTTTGCTGCAGCCAACAACACAGCGGCCCCCACCGTGTCGACGGTCACGGTCACCACCGGGTCTCCCCCGTCCGCCGGCTGGGGCGTCGAGGAAAATCTGGATCTTCAGGCGGCCGCCGCGGCGGCGCCGGGGGCGGCCATCACGGTTTATAGCGACCCGCAGTTTGACCTCGGCACCCTGCTCCAAATGGTGGCCGCCTCGCCCCGCGTGAGCACGCTCTCCATGTCCTTTGGCGGCTCGGGCTCCGACCAAAGCCTCATGCCCCTCATCCAGGCGGCGAACGCGGAAGGGGTCACGGTCATCGCCAGCGCCGGCGACTACGGCTCGCTGGGGAGCCCCAGCACAACCAATCCGCCCCCGGTTGGGCCTCCGGCCGTGTCTCATCCAGCGAACCTGCCCGGAGTCACCGCCGTAGGCGGCACCACCGTGGCCGTCGCGGCCGGCACGTCCAGCGCTTCCGCCACCGTCGCGTGGGGCGGCACGTACCTAGCCATGCTGCCGGCCCAAGCCCAGGCGGAGGCACTCACGGCGCGCGTCGCCACCGGCGGGGGCTACAGCACGACCGAGCCCGCCCCGTCCTGGCAGTTCCCATTTCTCGCCGGACAAACGGGGCGAGGTGTGCCGGACATCGCACTGTTGGCCAACCCCAACGTGTCTGGGCTGGCGTTCATCGGGCGCAGTGGCGAGGCGGAAGTGGGAGGCGGCACCAGCCAGGGCGCGCCGCTTTTGGCGGGCTGGGTGGCCGACATCGCCGCTCAGCAGGGCCACGGCCTCGGCAACCTGAACCCGCTACTGTACGGACTAGCGGCCGCATCGCCCCTGTCGTTCACGCAGGCGCCGTCCGGGGCCAATGGGGCCTACACCATTGGGGCCACCGATGGTAAGCCGGGCACCTGGAATCCCGTGACCGGCCTAGGCTCACCGGTAATGGCGGCCGTGGCGTCCGCCGCGGCCACAGGACTGCCCCCCAGCGCATCGCTCACACTTCCGTCCGGGGCCGTGTTCGGCACGGCCGCCACGGTCTCCGCCACGTCTCTTCGAGTAGCCGACCCCACGTATCAGTTTTGGGTGCAGGAGCCTCAGAACGGTGTGTGGCTCTCATCGGGGACGTTCTCGTCGTCGGCCCGCTATGCGTTTGCCCCACCGGTGCCGGGCACGTATGCAGTCGTGGCGTTCGTCCGGCCGGCAGGGTCCACAAATGTTGCCGCCACGGCCCGGGGCACTTTCTCGGTCACCACCTCGTCCCCCATGGTGTCCGGCTTGTCCGTGTCGTCGTCCGCCATCGGGGGTGTTGAGCCGCCGGGGACCACGGTCACGTTCACGGCCCAGGCGGTGGATCCGAACGGCAACCCGGTTTATCAATTTTGGGTGCGAGGCCCCAGCGGTACCTGGCAGGTGCAGGAAAACTACAGCACGCGCGACACATTTGCGCTGGCCAATCTGCAGCCCGGCAGTTACGCCGTGTCGGCCTACGCCCTGGATCAGACCCAGGAACGCCTCAATGCATGGAGCCAGGCATACAATTATGCCACCGTGGTAAACGTGGGAAGCACCCTCGCCTTGAGCGCCCCGTCCGGGGGCACCGTTGGCGCGCCCGTGGCGCTGAGCGCGCAGGCAGCCTTCATCACGGACCCGGTCTACCAGTTCTGGGTGGAAAGTCCCTCCGGCACCTGGTCGCAGAGCGGTCCCTATGCCACGGCCAGCTTCTTCACCTTTACGCCCAGCGCGGCAGGCACGTACCGGGTGGTAGCTTACGCCAAGGACCCCTACGCTCCCAGCACGGCTGCCTTTGCGATCGCCGCCCAAGCCACGGTCCCGGTGGGGGGATAATCCCCCGAGATTCGAGAAATATTTTTGCGGCGGAAGAAACGAACTTGGCCTGCGCCGCGTTTCTTCCAGTGATTGAATGTCGCTATGCCGAACCGGCCCGCGATGCGGAGGGAGCCCCCATGAAGACGATACCCCGCCTCTGGTCCACCGCAATGGCGTCGATGGCGGTCGTGGTGGCGGCATCGGCGTGCGGGGGACCGCTGTCCGCCCCGAGCCTTTCTTCGCACGCCCGCCACGCGTCCGATCCGGCAAGCCCCACCGGCCGCGCGGGGGACATCACCGCCAGCCACCACCGCGTGACGGGGAGCGGCGCCTGGCCCGCGCTCCTGAGCCAAGGGATCACGGCAGCCCCTATGACGTTTGACGGCGCGCTGGTGGCTCCCACCGTGCTGCCGCGCGGAAACAGCGCCACCGTGTCCATCACGGCGGACACTTATTCGGTTGCCCTGTATCAGTGCCCGACGGCCGAGGCGGTCAACAGCCCGGCCATCGGTGTGGGGAGCTGCGGCACCCTCGCCAACATGGCTGAGGCCTTTGGTGCCACCCTATACGGCTCCTTGGCGGCCATGCAGCAGGCCACGGCGTACCAGACCCCACCGGGCCAGCCCCTACCTGCTCCCCTGCTGGGCGGGATCACAGCCGAGCAGTGGGTCGCCCCCGGCGCCAGCGCCCCCTTAGAGCTGGCTTGGCGGGATGCGGGCTGGCGCGTGGTGGTGGCCGGGCCGTCGGCCTTCACCACCGCCAACCAGCTCGCCCCGCTCCTCGCTCACTATCACTGGCCGAGCAGCACCGGCCTGCTGACGGTAGACGCCAGCGGCGGCACGCGCCACACCTCTCTGCAGTGGGCCGTGGGAGACACCGTATACTTCACCAGCTCATCCCACCACCCTGCGCACGCACTGGCGATGGCCGCCGCCATGAAGCGGTACCCATAGCCACAACCCACCGGTCCACCGTTCCTAAAAAGAAGATCGAAGCCTAAAGCTGGATCGAGCGTCGAGGCCGGTCCAGCCCACACGGACAATCTGGTGGGCTAGCTGGCCATAGGGGCCGGGATCTGCACGTTACGGAACGTACGCCGACGCAAGTGCCGCTCGTCGAGCACTGTGGGTTGGCGGTGTATCATGCGGCCGTAACCCGCTAGGTACTACGTCCCCACGGGCGGCACCCCGCGCCGGGTATGCCGGGCCAACTGCGAACGTCCCGCGAGGGGATCTGCCAAGAGGTGCCGAGGAGTGCTCGCTACCGGATTTCAAATGCAAGTGGTGCCGCAGGGCGGAATCGAACCGCCGACACGAGGATTTTCAGTCCTCTGCTCTACCGACTGAGCTACCGCGGCACTAATTTTCAAAATGGCGGAGGCGACGGGATTCGAACCCGTGATCTCATGCGTGACAGGCATGTGTGTTAGGCCAGCTACACCACGCCTCCGCGTTCAAGTGGTGGGCGAAACAGGGATCGAACCTGTGACCCCCTGCTTGTAAGGCAGGTGCTCTACCGCTGAGCTATTCGCCCAGGTCGCCCTCGGACGTCATTATAGCGGCCGTCGTGCGGCCGGTCAAGCGCCGTGGCGCGCAATTTTTGTGCAGCTCGGCTATGGTGACACGAGGTATGTGCCCGCATCGCTCCCCGTCATCACCGCCACTCCCACACGGCGCCCAATCCAGCCGGTGGCCACGGCATAGCCGCCTGGCAACACGCGCAGCGCGACGACGCCGCTTTCTGCCACCACGACCAGCTCACTGGCGCGGCCCCCCTGTGCCACATACGCCGCCGATCGTCCGTTCGGCGCAAATTGCGGCATCGCAAGGGGGAGGCCGGGCACATGGATGCGCGTCGTGCGACCGTCCGCCCACCAAACCGCCTCGTCGCCTCTGAAACCCAGCACCGTGCCGGTCCGACTCACGGCGGCGCTACGGAGGTCCAACGCATAGCGGCCATGTCCAAGCCACCAGATGTCGCCTGCGGCGCTCACCGCGACGGGCTCCGCCAGCGCGGCCCACTGCGCCGCGCTGGGCGCTGCGCCCAGCCAGGTGGTGCCGCCGTCCGGGGACCAGCGGTAGAGTCCCGCCCCGTCGGGCCCCGCCCCCGCGAGCACGGCAAACTGGCCGGCGCCCGCCCAGCGCAACCCGGAAACCTGTACCGTCGGCGCCACCGCCGCCGGCGGGTCCGCTCCGCGCACCGTGGCACTGGTCACCTCGTAGAGGCGGCGCGTGGCAGGGTCCAGCAGCAGTGTCTCGGCCCGCTGCGGCCGCGGATACACGGGACCACCCCGTCCAAACAGCGTGTGCCCGTTGGGTAGTTCCGCCAGTTGCCAGACGCCTGCCCCCGACGGCTCGGGGATCTCAACCCAGTGTAGCGAGATCGGGCGAAGGTGCAGGCCACCCTCGCCTGCCTGCCAGGCTTGGCGCTCTCCCACCAGGTAGGTTCCGCTGTGCCGCGCCACCACCACTGCGGGCACCGCCAGCACTCTCAGCACCGGTACCGTAGCCGGGAGCATGGCCGGCGCCCGCACGGGCCGCGCCACGTAGAGTGTCGCGACCAGGAACACCAGGAGCAGCAAGCTCGTAACGGGCCTGCGCATGAGATCCCTCCGCCTGACCGTATGGCCAGGTCGCCGGGAGCATACCTCGGCCAGACTCAGGAGACAGCGGCGTGAGCCTTCAGGGCCGCTGTCAGAGCCGGCACCACCTCAAACAGGTCGCCCACAATGCCGTAGTTCGCCACTTTGAAGATTGGCGCATCGGGGTCGTTGTTGATGGCCACGATGCACTTGGAGTTGGAGATGCCCGCGACATGCTGGATGGCGCCGGAAATGCCCACGGCCACGTACAAGTCTGGGCTCACCACTTTGCCAGTCTGCCCCACGTGGTACGAATGGGGTACCCAGCCTTCATCGGCCACGGGCCGCGACGACCCGACCGCCGCCCCCAGCACCGCCGCCAACTCGTCCAGCAGGCGAAAGTTCTCCGGCGCCTTCATGCCGCGACCGCCCGACACAATGCGGCTGGCCTCGGTCAGCTCGACGGTTTCTGCGTTGCGCTCGGTGCCCGTGACGACCGCTCGCGGTGCAGCCACAGCCACAGCCGGCGCCGACACCCGGGCGGCCTGGCCCCCGCCGGCCCCGATCGGCTGCACGTTAGGCCGCAGGCTCACCAGCTTCGGGGTTCCCACGAGGCGCACGCGCTGAAACGCCTTGCCCGCGTAAACGGGTCGCGTGATGACGACATCGTCGCCGTCGGGCTCGAGGCCCGTCACGTCGCTCGCGAGGCCCGCGTTCAAGAGCCCACTCACGCGGGGGGCCAAGTCCTTGCCAAACGCCGTAGCGCCAAACAGGATGAGCCACGGCTGCACCTGTCCCACGACCTCGGCGACCGCCTGGGCAAATGCGTCGGAGCTGTATCGGTCAAAAGGAGCCTCCGACAGCACCAGAAGGTGCTCCACCCCCTCCGAGCCCACCACCTCGGCGACGGCTTCGGCTCCGGCTCCGAAGGCCAGAGCCGTCACCGGCCCGCGCCCCAGCCGAGCGGCCGTCGCACACGCTTCCAGCCCCACGCGGCGCGCCCGTCCCTCTGCCTGCTCCACCACCACCAAAATGCCGCTCATGCTGTCATCCCCTTTTGTGCGGGCTGGCCGCCTCGGCGGGCCCTCTCTTGAGTGCGCGCAAGCCTCATAGAATCTGGGCCTCGTCGTGCAGCAGCTTCACGAGCGTGGCCGCGGCCTCCGCCGGGTTGCCCGCCAACACCTTGGGCTCGGGCCGCGGCGGCGGCAACTCCCACCCTTCCACAACCACCCGGCGGTCCGCCGCAAGTTGAGCCACATCCAGCCCCAGTTCCGCGGCACTGGTTTGGCGGACCCCCTTGCGCTTGGCCTTCATGATGTTGGGCAGCGTGGGATACCGCGGGACATTCAACCCCCGCTGGGCTCCCAGCACGGCCGGCATCGGGAGTTCCACGGTTTCGGTGGAGCCCTCCAGCTCGCGGGTGGCGATCAGGCGGCGCCCCGCGACATCCACCTCGAGTCCCAGCACCACCATCACCTGCGGCCAGTCCAGCAGCGCCGCGACCAACGGGCCGGTCTGCGCCGCGTCGTCGTCCACCGCCTGCTTGCCGACCAGCACGAGGTCCCAGTCGGATTCCGAGCGGAGCGCCGCCACCAGGATCCGCGCACGGCCCAGGTAGTCGACGTCCTCCGCCCCGCCGTTGTTCACCCAGATGGCCCGGTCCGCGCCCATGGCCAGCCCCTGGCGGATGGCTTCTTCGACCCGTGCGGGCCCAAACGACACCAGCACCACCTCGCCGATGTGCTGGTCGCGAAGCTTGAGCGCTTCTTCTATGGCAAACTCGTCGTAAGGATTCAGCACCCACTTAATGCCCGCCGTGGCAATGCCGGACCCGTCCGCCGCCAATTGAATGCGCGTGGCCGTATCTGGCACCTGCTTCACCAGCACTGCAATTTTCATCCCCGCCAACCCTCTCCCCGGTCTCCCTCTGGTCTCAGTATTTTGGGCCGCGCTCGCTGCCTGGAACGGCGCCCCGCAACTTTCGCCCGGAGCTAACGCGCCGAAAGCGCCTGGGCGACGCATCGGGCCGCCTCGCGCTCTTCCACCGGCGCCACCGTCCGCAGATCCACCCACACCGAGTCTTCCGCCATTCTCACCGCCATGGCCGGCGTTCCCGCGCGGAGCCGCGCCTCCAGCGCCTCCGCGGACAGGTGATCCGACCGGACCACCAGAACGGCGGTCGGCGACATCACCTCCGGCAGCGACCCGCCGCCCACCGGTGCCGTGGCGCGCCGCACCGCCAGGTGCACTCCGGGAGCCCCCCCCACCAGGCGCATCACGAGCCGCCTCACGCGTCTGGCCCGCTGGACCAGGGTGTTCTCCGACTGCGACAGCATCCGCCACAGCGGGATCTCATCCTGGCGACCCTCCCGGTACAGCCGTAGCGTCACTTCCAGCGCCGCTAGGGTCATCTTGTCAAGCCGGAGCGCCCGTGCCAGCGGGTGGCTCCGCATTGCCCGCACCAGGTCCGCACGCCCCACGATCAGGCCAGCCTGCGGTCCGCCCAACAGCTTATCACCTGAGAACGTCGTCACGTCCACCCCGGCCGCGACCACGCTCCGCACCGCAGGCTCCTGGATGCCCGCGATGGTGAGCGGGAACAAGACCCCCGACCCCAGGTCGGCCATCACCGGCACCCCCGCGCCGTGCCCGAGCGCCACTAGCTCGTCCGGGGCAACGCTCTCCACGAAGCCAGTCTGCCGAAAATTGGACGGGTGCACGTGCAGCAGCAGCGCTGTCTCGCCGGGCACAATCGCGGCGGCGTAGTCTGACAGTCGCGTCTTGTTGGTGGTGCCAACCTCCACAAGCCGGGCACCGCTCACGCGCATGACGTCGGGAATCCGAAACGCGCCGCCAATCTCTACGAGCTGCCCGCGGGACACAATCACCGAGCGGCCCGCGGCCAGCGTGAACAGTGCCAGCAGCACCGCCCCCGCATTGTTGTTGACGGCCATCGCCGCCTCGGCCCCGGTGAGGGCGGGCAGCACCTCCTCCAGGTGACTCATCCGCGATCCGCGGCGGCCGGTGTCTTGGTCCCACTCCAGTGTGGAGTACCCACGCGCCACCCGTTCAACCTGGGCGAGGGCCGCATCGGCCAGGGGCGCGCGGCCCAAATTGGTGTGCAGAATGACGCCGGTCCCGTTGATCACCCGGGCCAGGTGTGGAAGCGCCAGCCGCTCTGCCAATGCGGCCGCGTCCGCCGCCAGTTCCGGGAGCCGTGCGGTCGAGGGATCGGCCGACTGGCGCAGAGCGCGCCGGGCGCGATCCAGCACTGCCTGGCTGGCCGCCACGCGGTACACCGCCGCGATGCTATGCGGCAGGTTGTCTGCCAGCCGATGGACCTGCGGCAACTGCCGCAGTGACGCCTGCCGGCGTTCCCCGGCCGGAGGGCCGCCGTCGCTCAACCTCGCGCCCCGGGGCGACGACGGGCCGCGGTCCGCCGCGGATGCTCCGCCTCCGTCAGCGTGAGCCCGAGGCTCGAGTCTTCCACCACGGCCGGCCATTCCTCGAACGCCTGATCGCTGTGCGCCAGATCCAGCCACTCGGCTCGGTTGGGGTCGGGCGTGGGCGGCGCTCCGCGACCGCCGAGCGGGCCGGATGGGGCCGCGCGGCCCCGAGACTTGTTATCCGTCGACCGTTGACCATCGTCCATGCTGTGCTGCGCCTCCTCTGTCCGAAGTGGCCAAGCGTCTCTCTCAAAAATCCAGCGTCGCCACGGCTGGCTGGATGGCAGCGCCTGCCGCCCTCCCATCACTCAGACAGCCACTGGGCCGCCTTCACCGCAAAGTACGTCAAAATCAGGCTGGCACCCGCCCGACGGATGGCCAGCAGCGTTTCCATCGCGGACGTACGCTCGTCCAGCCACCCCCGCTCGGCGGCGGCCATGATTTGGCTGTACTCCCCACTCACCTGGTACGCCGCCAGCGGCCGGTCCACGATGGGAGCCAGGCGCGCCAGAACATCCAGCGACGACAGGGCGGGCTTGACCATCAGGAGGTCTGCTCCCTCGGCCATGTCCAGGCGCGCCTCCCGGACCGCCTCCCGGGCGTTGGCGACGTCCATTTGGTATCCCCGCCGGTCACCAAACTGCGGCCGGTTTTCGGCGGCCTCGCGAAACGGAGCATAGAAGCCCGACGCGTATTTCACAGCGTACGACAGCACCAGCGTGTCCTGGTGGCCCGAGCCGTCCAGCGCCGACCGAATCGCGCCGACGCGTCCGTCCATCATGTCTGACGGTGCAACCACGTCGGCCCCGGCGGCCGCAAACAGCACGGCGGCCGCGGCCAGGCGCTCCACGGTGGCATCGTTGTCCACGCGGCCATCCGGCGCGAGAATGCCACAATGCCCATGATCCGTGTAGTCACAGAGGCACAGGTCCACCATCACGATGAGGTCGGGATACGCCTCTTTGAGGCGCTGCACGGCACTCGGCACCACGCCCTCCGGATCCTGCATGCCCGAACCCTGGGGGTCCTTGGCGGCCGGGATCCCGAACAGCATCACCGCCCCGACCCCGACCGCCATCGCGCGGCCCACTTCTCCCACCAGGCGGTCGGCCGACCACTGGTGCTGGCCCGGCATGCTGTGAATCGGCCGCGCTTCATCGCGCCCGGGGCGCACAAACAGGGGATAGATGAGCTGGGCGGGACTGAGCCTCGTCTCCGCCACCATGTTGCGCATCCGGGCACTCTGCCGCAAACGACGCGGGCGCTCTACCAGCGCCAGGCGCGTCATGCCCCCGCCTCCTGCCGCCCGGCGCCGATGCGGGCCAGCCCGCCGCGCAGGGCCTCCATCAGGCTCGGGGTATCGGGCCGCGCTGCCACCGCCGTCGGCGGCAAGCCTAGGTGGTCCAGCGTGCGCGACGTACTGGCCCCGATGCTGACGCAAACGAGCCGCGCGAGCGCCTCCCGCTCCGCGGAGCTCAGTGCCGCCCACAAGAACTCTGCCGTCGAGCCGGATGTAAACACGACGGCGTCGAGCCGATTTTCCAGCAGGTCGCGGCGGACGCCGGGCTCCAAGGGCCGCGGCACCGTTCGGTACACCACCGCCTCGTCCACCAGGGCGCCCCCCGCGCGAAGGCCGGTGGCAAGCTGCGTGCCCCGCCGATCCCCCACTACCAGCAATACGCTCTGCCCTGTAAGGTGACTCATCGCCCCAAACGCGGCCAGCAGCCCTTCCTGGCTGGGCTCGCCCGGCACCAAGTCCACCGTGAGGCACAGTTCGCCCAGTCGCCGGCGCGTTTCCTGCCCCACGGCCGCCAGGCGGCCCGTGAGGCGGCGCACGTCCTGGCCCAAAAAACGCAGCCGGTCAAAAAATGCCGCCACGCCGTTGGCTGACGTGAACACCACCCATGCATATCGCTCCAGATGGGTAAGTCGATCATCCACCGCCTGCCAACTGGGACTCTCAAACGCAAGAATGGGGGATGCGACGGGCAGCCATCCCTCGCGCCTGACGGCATTCAGCAAAGGGCCGGCCTGGCTGTCCGCGCGCAGGATGAGAACCCGGGGGCGCGGGACGGCGGCGCGCGGCTGCCAGCGGGCCAGCAGGGGCTCAGGGCCCACCGCCCCCGGCAAGGACGCCGCAGGCCCCGCGTAGACGCGCTCACCGCGGGGGTCCACCAACTCCACCTGCGCATCCGACGGCGCGTCGGGAAAGGCGGGCATCGGATCCCCCGCTCGGTGCACCCACGCCACTCCCTCGGGCAGCGCGGCGTCCTCGCCGGAGGCCCAGGCATCCAAAGCCAGGGAGGCCGCCGGCAGCTGCCAGCGCGCCAACTGCACGTCCAGCGGCCGCATGCCAGCCACTGGCACGTACGGTCCCACGCCGGAGCGCATGCGGGCACTTTGCCGCCACGCAGCCACCAGGCGGTGAGCTGGGACCACGCGCACCACCGCGCGACCGCTGGCGGACTCTTCCGCCAAGATCTGCGCGGCCTCGGCTTCTGTGGCGACCACCATCCATTCGGCCCCCGCGCGCACGAACCGCTCCCGCGCGGTCGGCTCGAACCCATCGTCGGCCACTACCACATCCGCCATCAGGAGAGCGTCCACCTGCGCACTGGTGAGACACCCCTCCTCAGATGGCCAGCCAACCAACGGCACCCCCATCATCGCCCTCCTTCCCGTTCTTGCCCCGCCGCCCACCGCGCCAACTCCGCCTGTACCCACGCCACGCCCACGTCGAGAGCGGAGCCCTGCCAGGAGAGGCGCGCGGGGGCGGCGCCCCTGCCGGCCGCAAACACCAAGAGCCGCCACTCGTCGCGACTCGGATCGCGGTCGGCGTAGGCACCCAGCGGAATCTGACAGTTGCCCCCCATGACCTCCAGGATTTGGCGTTCGGCGTCGGTGGCCTGATGCGCTGCGGCGTCGTCGAGCGGCGACACCAGGCGGCGGGCGTCCACATCGTCCGCCCGAACTTCCACCGCCAACGCCCCCTGGCCCGGTGCCGGAATCATCCACGACGGGTCCAGGTAGTCTGAAATGTCGTCAGCCCGGCCTAGGCGCAGCAGCCCAGCCGCAGCCAGCACCAGCGCGTCATACTCGCCCGCGGCGAGTTTGCGCAGGCGCGTACCTAGATTGCCTCTGACCGGGGACACGACCAGATGGGGATACGCCTGCCGCAGCAGCGCGGCGCGCCTTAAGCTCGATGTGCCCACCCGAGCCCCCGCAGGTAGGGCGTCCAACCGCCCGGGGCGCCCAAGCACGGCCGCATCGCGGGGATCCTCCCGCCGCGTCACCGCTGCCAGCTGGAGTGCGGGGGCAAGCCGCGTGGGCAAATCCTTCAGGGAATGGACCACTAGGTCGACGCGCCCGTCGGCCAAGGCATCATCCAGGGCCGAGGTGAACACGCCGCGCCCACCGATCTCGTCCAATGACCGATCTTGCACCCGATCCCCCTCCGACTCGATCGGAAGCAACGTCACGAGTGCTCCGCCCAAAGCCAGCTGGTCAGCGACCCAGGTCGCCTGGGCCAGTGCCAATGGGCTCGACCGGGTACCGACGCGCCACGCGCGTCCCATTGCCTCCCCCACTGACCCCTTCCTTTCTCGTACCTCTCGTACCTCTCGTACCTCTCTCGGGATCCGTCCCCGCAGTTCGCCTCACGCGCATAGGCCGTGCCATGCGGCCGCCGCCACGCTGTGGCTCGCGCCGCCCGCCCCCACCACGGCGACCACCAACGCCACAAACGCCGCCACCGTAAGCCAGGACGACCCGTGCCCCCGCCACCCCCGAGCCCGCAGGACCACATAGGCCAGGTAAAGGAACCACACGGCCAACATGCCCGCCCCTCCGATGGCCTGAACCCAATATACCCCGCCCAGCTCGGCCATCAACCCGGAGGCCATGGACCCTGAGAGGCCCGCCCAGCCCAGCACCGTCAGCCGGTAGCTCCAACGGTCCAGGTCGCCCAGCGGCGGGAGGCGGTAGTAAAACAGCCTCGGCGTCTTCTGGAGAAGTTCTCGCTCGTGCTCAAGATACATCCCCGCGCCAGCAGCCCCGAGCAGCAAACTCGTGATAGCGGCCGCCAGAAGGCCGAGGTGCACCCATCCCCAAAAAGGAGGCCACGCGGCCACAGCGGGGGTTTGGGGGCCCACGACTTGGCTCATTACCCACACCAGCGCGAGCACCGGCACCGCAAACCCCGCGAGCGGGGCCCAGCCGGGCCGCCGACTCCACCACGGAAACCCGGCCACCGCCGTCCACACCACCATATTGCCAACGACCGCCGGCGTGGTGAGGGACGGCGACGGAAGATCCACGACGGCCACCAGCCAAGCCGTCGTGAACAGCCAGGCCGCCGCCAGCGCTCCCGCCGCCCACGGCTCATGGCGGGGATCGTAGAATCCCCACACAAATCCAGCCGACGACCCCGCCAGAGCGGCCGCCGTGGCCGCTTCGAGCCAAGGCCCCATCCCCGTCGCTTAGTCCGGCTGCGGCTGGGTGGACGGGGCGTCGAGGCGAAACAACTCACGCAGGGCGTCCAGATACACCGGGCCATCCGGCACGCTGGCCCACTGACGAATGCTGGTCATGGGATCGTTCAAAAGCTTCGTCAGCATTCGATGCGTGGTTTGCTCGACCGCCGCGCGCTCGGCCGGGCTCAAGTCCGGCAGCCGCCGCCACAGGGCCTCCAGTTCATCCGACCGAATGTGCTCCGCCTTCGCGCGGAGAGACCGGATCACCGGTCCCACGGCCATCGTGTCCAGTTCACGCGCCAAGTGCGCTGCCTCCTCACGCAAGATCTCCCGCACCGCCTGGACCTCGGTAGCGCGCCGCGCCCGGTTCTTCTGGACCACGGCGTCGAGGTCGTCCAGGTCGTACCGCAGGACACCCGGAACGCCTCCCACGGCCGGCGCAATGTTGCGGGGAACCGCCAAGTCCACAAATAGCCAAGGCACGCCGCGCCGCAGCGCGGCGGCGGCCCGCACCCACTTGGCGGGAATCACGACGGTGGGCGACCGGGTGGCGCACACCACCACGTCGGACTCGGCCACCAGCCTGGGCAACTCGGCCCACGGGGCCGCCCGGCCCCCAGCCGCCGCCACGAGCGCTTCGGCGCGGGCCGCCGTGCGGTTCACCACGGTAACCTCCGCGCCCGCATCCCCGAGGTGCCGGAGCGCTTTGTTGGCCATGGCACCCGCGCCCACGACCAGCACACGGCGCTTCGGAAGGTCTTTCCCAAAAATTTTTGTCGCCAGCTCCCGCGTCGCGTAGCCCAAGGACAGCGCCCGCTGGGAAATGGCCGTTTCGGCATGCGCCCGCTTGGCGGCTTTGAAGGCTGCCTGAAAGATGCGGTGCAGACTGCCCGCCACCGCGTACTGCTGGGCCACACCATAGGCCGCCTTCACCTGGCCCAGAATCTCGGTTTCCCCGAGCACCATGGCATCGAGACCCGCCGCCACCTCAAACAGGTGCGCCACCGCCACATCCCCGCCATGCAGGTATACCGCGTCGGCAAACTGGCCGGGCAAAATCCCGACCGTCTCACCCCACAGCACCGCCACACGCTCCAGAGGCAAGGCATCGGTAGTGTAAATCTCCGTGCGATTACACGTCGACAGCACCACCGCCCCTTCGAACCCGGGTTCACACTTCAGTCGTGCGTACATGGCGGCCAGCCGAGAGGGATCATCCAGGGACAGCTCCCCACGCAACGCCACGTCGGCGTGTACGTGGTTGACGCCCAACACCATCAGGCGGATGCCACTCCCCCCCTTTCTGACCCCGAGGCACCCCCCGCTAGCGCAACACCTCCGCCACCGCCGGCGCCACGTCCCACGGCACCGTGACAACCCGCGCCCCGGCCTGGGACAGCGCTTTTTCCTTGCTGTCCAACGTACCGCGGCCCCGTTCGATGATCGCCCCCGCATGGCCCATGCGCTTGCCCGCGGGCGCGGCCCGGCCCGCCAGATACGCCACCACCGGCTTCCCGAGGGTCGACAGGTATTCGGCGGCCTCTTCCTCCGCGCTGCCGCCGATCTCACCCACCAGCACCACGGCCCGTGTGGCCTCGTCTTCGCGAAACCGCTGCAGAACGGACACGAACGTGCCACCCACGACCGGATCCCCGCCCATGCCGACCACCGTACTTTGGCCCAGGCCGGCGTTGGTCAGCTGGTAGGCAATTTCGTACGACAGCGTGCCCGATCGCGCCACCACGCCGACCGCGCCCGGGCGATAGATGTGGTTGGGCATGATGCCCATCTTCGTGCCTTCGCCGGGGGAAATTACCCCGAACGTATTGGGACCCACCACGTCGGCGCCCAGGTCCTGGGCCCGCGTCACGATGTCGATTGAGTCCGCCACCGGCACGTGTTCGGGGATGAGGACCAGGAGGCGAATCCCGTTCTCCAACGCCTCAAAGGCGGCGTCCTTCGCGTAAGGGCCGGGCACAAACACAATCGACGCCGTGGCGCCGGTTTCGCCGACGGCCTCGCGCACGGTGTTGAACACCGGAACGCCATCCACCAGGGTGCCGCCCTTGCCGGGCGATGTGCCGCCCACCACATTAGCCCCGAAGGCCCGCATCTGTTGCGCGTGGAACGTGCCTTGCCGCCCGGTGAGTCCCTGGACCAGAATCTTTTGGCCTCGGTGCAGATAAATCGCCATCTAGCGGCCCTCCCCGGCCAGGGCCACCACTTGCTGCGCGGCCTTGTCCATCTCGGAATATGCAGAAATGCCCTCTTGCTCCA
>JAKARZ010000035.1 GCA_021828405.1 Bacillota bacterium | reverse complement strand
CCCTGGACCAGAATCTTTTGGCCTCGGTGCAGATAAATCGCCATCTAGCGGCCCTCCCCGGCCAGGGCCACCACTTGCTGCGCGGCCTTGTCCATCTCGGAATATGCAGAAATGCCCTCTTGCTCCAGCAGGGCCACGCCTTCTTTTTCGTTGGTACCCGTCAGACGCACCACCAGCGGCACCGGAATACCCTCGGTATTCCTCACCTGGATGATGGCTTTGGCCACGTCGTCGCACCGGGTGATGCCGCCAAAGATGTTGATGAAAATCGCTTTCGGATGCATGCTCACCAGAACCGCCAGCGCCTGCGCCGTGGGCTCGACCGATGCCCCGCCGCCGGCATCCAGGAAGTTGGCGGGGCGCCCGCCAAAATGCTGAATCGTATCCAGCGTGGCCATTGCCATGCCCGCACCGTTGGCCATGATGGCGATGTCGCCATCCAGTTCGACGAACGCTAGGCCAATCTCGCTTACCTTGTGCTCCGTGGGCGTGCCTTCGTCCACCACCGGAAGGCTGCGGTGGCGGAACAGCGCGCTGTCGTCCACGTTGAGGCGGGCGTCGGCGGCCACCACGTGCCCATCAACCACGGCGAGCGGATTGATCTCCACCAGTTCGGCGTCGTACTGCCGGTAGATTCGGTAAAGCTTTTCCACCAAGTCGCCAAACTCGCGGGCCAAGCCCGCCGGGAGGTCCAGCGCGTAGGCAATCTCCTTGCCGAAGTAGGGCAGCACGCCCACGCGGGGATCCACATGACGGCGAACGATGTCGCGATCTTCCACGTCTTCGATCTCGACCCCGCCATGCGCCGAGGCCATTACCAGGGGGCAGCGGCTTGAGCGATCCGTGGTGACCGACACATACAGTTCGCGCTCGATGGCCAGCTTGCCCTCGGCGTAGAGCCGCTCTACCCGGTATCCCTTTAAATCCATGCCCAGAATTTGCTTGGCCACCTGGGGGGCCGCCTCGGCCGTTTCCGCAAACTTGATACCGCCGGCCTTGCCCCGGCCTCCCACCAGCACCTGTGCCTTCAGCGCCACCGGCCCAATCTCGCGCACAGCGGCCGCCGCGTCCTCGGGGGTGTCGACCACCTGACCCGGGGGAATCGGCACCCCCGCTTCGGCCAAGATTTGCTTGGCCAAGTACTCATACAGCTTCACTGTCCCCAACCTCCCGAACCAAATCCGGCGCCAACGTCACACGTGTTCCCACTTTTACTCACTTCACCAGCGCCAGCGGGCCCCGCACGCTGTCCACCGACTTCTGAAACATCACGCGCTCCTCGTCGGTGAAGTCTACCTCGAGCACTCGTTCCACCCCGTTTCCGCCCAGGATGGCCGGCACCCCCACATAGAGGTCCCGCTCCCCATACTCCCCGTCCAGATAGGCGATGGCGGGCAGAATGCGGCGCTCGTCCTGCAGGATCGACGCCAGCATCGCTCCCAGCGACGATCCGGGGGCGTAGTAGGCACTCATTTTCATCAGGTTGACAATTTCGCCACCCCCGACGCGGGTGCGTTGCACAATCGCTTCGATCTGCTCCTTGGGCAGCAGCTTCTCCACCGGGATGCCCCCGGCAAACGAGTAGCGCACCAGGGGGACCATGGCGTCGCCATGGCCGCCCATGACGAATGCCGAGACGTCCTTGGGGGACACGCCCAGCGCATCGGCCAAAAACGTCCGAAACCGCGCGGAATCGAGGACCCCGGCCTGTCCGAGCACGCGGTGGTGCGGAAAGCCGGTGGCACGCTGTGCGACATAGGTCATCACGTCGGCAGGGTTGGTCAGCACCACGATGATGGCGTCCGGCGAGTGCTGAGCGGCGGCGGCGGCCACATCGTGCACGATCCCCGCGTTCACCTTCAGCAGGTCGTCACGGCTCATCCCGGGTTTCCTGGGCATGCCGGCCGTGATCACCACAATGTCGGACCCGGCGGTGTCCGCGTAGTCGTTGGTGCCCACGACGCGGCTGTCAAACCCTTCGATGGCCCCGGATTCCCAAATGTCGAGCGCCTTCCCCTGCGGAACGCCCTCGACAACGTCCAGCAGGACGATGTCGCCCAGCCCCTTCAATGCGGCGATGTGCGCCGTGGTTGCTCCCGTAGCCCCCGAACCCACCACGGTCAGCTTGGGCCGCTTGAACTTCTCAAACATCAGTTGGTCCTCCCCTTTCATCTCTGTTGCATCGTACTGGTGCTCAGCGTCCCCCGAGATGCTCAATCACGGCCGTTGCAAATTCGGAGGTTTTCACCTCGCGGGCATCGGTCCGAAGCCGCGCAAGGTCGTAGGTCACGACCCCGTCGGCGATGGTGGCCGCCAACGCCGCATCCAGGGCGCGCCCCGCCTCGCCCCACCCAATGTACTCCAGCATCATGATCGCGGACAGCACCAGCGACCCCGGATTGACCTTGTCCTGGTTGGCGTACTTGGGCGCCGTCCCATGCGTGGCCTCAAACACGGCCAAGCCATCGGACATGTTGGCGCCGGGTGCCATGCCCACGCCGCCCACCTGCGCCGCCAGCGCATCCGACAGGTAGTCGCCGTTCAGATTCGGGCAGGCGATCACGTCGTACTCGGCGGGCCGCAGGATCACCTGCTGAAACATGATGTCGGCGATGCGGTCCTTCAAGACCACCATGCCTGCCGGCACCTCGCCGCCAAACTTGTCCCACAGTGCCTGCTCGCTGATGACGCGCCCCGGGTATTCCCGCTCGGCCAACGCGTACCCCCACTCGCGAAACGCTCCTTCGGTGAACTTCATGATGTTGCCCTTGTGCATCATGGTCACCGAGCGGCGGCCGTGGGCCAACGCGTACTCGATGGCGGCCCGGATCAGGCGTTCGGATCCCCGACGCGTCATGGGCTTTACACCCAGCGCGGCGTCCAGCGACACGGGCGAACCCAAGTCCTCGGTGATGAAAGCCGCCAGGCGACGGGCCGGATCGGATCCCGCCGGCCACTCGATCCCGGTGTACACGTCCTCGGTGTTTTCGCGAAAAATCACCATGTCCACCAGCTCGGGGGCGCGCATGGGACTCGGCACGCCTGGGATGTATCGCACCGGTCGGACGCATGCATACAGGTCCAGGTCCTGCCGCAACGTGACATTGAGCGACCGAAGGCCACCACCCACCGGGGTGGTGAGCGGTCCCTTGATAGCCACGCGGTGCGACCGAATCGTATCCAGCGTGGCTGTCGGCAGCCACTCCCCGGTTTCCGCGTGAGCCCGCTCTCCCGCTAACACCGGCAGCCACTCAATCCTTCGCTGGCCGCCCCATGTTTTCTCCACGGCCCCATCCACCATCCGCCGAGTCGCTACCCAAATGTCGGGGCCAATCCCGTCTCCCTCGATAAACGGAATAATCGGCACATCCGGAACGACCAAGCGACCCTCCTCGTACCGAATGCGCATCCCCTTTCCCTGTGCCACCGTCTCCAACGCGGCAACTCCTTTCGTTGCGGCCCGACACCGCTATACATGCATCATACACAATTGACCCCCGGGCCGCCGACAACTTCTCTGACCCGCCCACGATAACGTCAAGGTCTCAGCCGGGTTGCAGCGGAGACGACGACGTGAAGTGCTGCAGGAGGCCAGGAGGGACCGCCCACGACCGCCGCGTGGGACCGCCTCGCCCCCCCTGCTGAGACCTTGACGTTACCGTGCCCAAATCCCTTCAACCGTTTGACCCGTAAAGTGGACCCGGTTGTCAGGACCACCGATCGCCCGGGACTGTAGAATGGCCTGTGTAAACTCCTAGATCCCAGAACCTGGGGGATTACATTGAGGAGGTTACATCATGGCCCTGTTGAGCCAAGAGCAGATGCGCGAGTTCATCGCGACGAATCACTTCCGGACGCCCGAGGATGTCCAAACGGCCCTGACGGGGCTGTTCGCCGAGACGCTCCAGGCGATGCTGGACGCGGAGCTGGAGACCCACCTGGGCTACCCCAAGCACGCGATCGGCCCTAAGCCGACGGCCAATCGCCGCAACGGCCGGTATCCCAAGCAGGTCACCACGCAATATGGGGAGGGCGCCCTGCAGGTGCCCGGGACCGCGACGGGAGTTTCACGCCCGCCGTCGTGCTGCCCCACCAGACCACGATGGTCGGCATCGAGGACCAGGTGGTGGGGCTGTACGCCCACGGGATGAGCCCCCGCGGTCCAGGCCCAGTTGGCTCACTTGTACGGCGTCGACATCTCGCCGACCCTGGTGTCGAACATCACGGACAAGCTCCTGCCGCGCATTACGGAGTGGCAGCAGCGGCCGTTGGCCGCGTGCTAGGCGGCGGTGTTTTTGGACGCCATTCACTACAAGGTCCGCGAGGAGGGCCGGGTGGTCACGAAAGCCGCCTACATGGTGGTGGGCATTGACCTCGAGGGCTACAAGGACATCCTGGGGATGTGGATCGGGGCCCACGAATCGGCGAAGTTCTGGCGCACGGTGCTGACGGAGCTCACGAGCCGGGGCGTCCGGCGGTGGACAACCTCACCGGGTTCAGTGAGGCCATTGCCACGGTGTTCCCGCGGGCGGACGTGCAGAAGTGCATCGTCCACCAGATCCGGAACTCGCTCAAATACGCCGCGCGGCAAGACTACGCGGCGCTGACCGCCGCGCTGCGGCCGATTTACCAAGCGCCCACGGCGGCGGCGGGCGCGGCGGCGCTGGCGGACTTCGCGGACGACTGGGGGGCCCGGTATCCGACGGTGGTGCGGTGCAGGCGAACTGGCACGAACGGGCGACCTTTTTCCGGTATCCCGAGGGGTTGCGGCGGACCATCTACACCACGAACCTCATTGAAGGGTTCCACCGGCAGCTACGCAAGGTGACCAAGACCACGAGTCTGTTTCCGACGGATACGGCCCTGACGAAACTGCTGTTTCTCGCGGACCAGCAAGCCTAACAGAAGTGGACGAAGCGGGTGCCGAACTGGGGCGAGATTCTGGGGCAACTGGTCATCTACTTTGAGGACCGACTGACCCCGTACCTGAAATAACCATGCGGGAGTTTACAAAACACCGTTGACACTCCCGATCGCCCCTATCGTAGTCCCACTCTGCCTCCTCTCGGGGTATAACTGACCACCCCTAGATAGCATGACAGCACTGGCCCCCACTAATCGCAAGTGCCGCGGGCTACACTACCGACGGATTGCACGGTCAGCGGTGCAGAGCCGTAATGCGATGGGAGGCGGGTGCTATGAGCAAGTATACCCGATTTGTGGGGTTCGATGTGAGTGCGGAGACCATCGCGGTGGCGGCGCCGGGCCGCACGCCGGCGGAGGATGCGGGCGTGCTGGCCGCCGATGCGGCGGCCGTGCGGAAGTGGGTCATGCGACAGCCCGACCGGGGCGCGCTGCTGGTGTGCTGTGAGGCGGGGCCGACGGGCTTTGGGCTGCAGCGGCAGTTGGCGACGCTGGGGGTGGCGTGCCAGGTCATCGCGCCGGGCCTGGTGCCGACGCGGCCGACCGACCGGAAGCCTCGAGCGGCGTCACGCGGCACCAGGGCGGGCTGACGAAGACCGGCAACGCCCATCTCCGCCGGATCTTGGTGGAGGCGGCCCACAGTTATCGGTTCCGACCGCGGCCGGACGGGGCGGTGGGGCGTCGCCTCGCGGCCCTGGGGTCCTGGGAGCCGGCCGTGAGCGCCATGAGCTGGCGGTCTGGGTGCGGGGCCCGCCCCCGGGGGAGGTGCCGCCCGCCGCCTAAGCCGCCTCGGTCCCCGATCGGGGAGCCGTGAGCCCTGGACAGGACCGCGGCGCGGGGTCGGGAGAGCCCTCGTGAGCTCCTATGCGTTAACGCCTTCGGGCGGAGCACGCGCACCTACATAGATCGTGTTGAAAAAGGTTCGACGGGCGGCGGGGGGCAGCGGTCGGGGCAGACTGCCGGGAGTAGACGAGGGGGATTCCCCAAGAGGGTGGCCCGCTGGGAGCGGGGACCGGATTACCCAGCCACCCCACGGCTGTACCGGTGGAGGTTGTGGGCGAACACCCCGAGCCCCACGCCCGCGGTCACCCGGTCGTGGCCGCGATACCGCGTCCGCCGCAGCCCGTATTTCCGCTTGAGCCGACTGATAGTCCCTTCGCCCTCGGCCGCCGGGGGTGCGAGCGCCGGCGGGGTCGTCTGCGGCGTGCCGCGGACCAAGTTCTTGATGTACGCCAACAGCGTGAATTCACTGGTCGCGGCGGCGAGCCCCCGGCGGCCGAATTGGCGGAACCCCAACACCTCCTTGAGAATTTCCAACACCGGCTCGACGATCCCCTTCCGCTGCCGGTAGAGCGCGGCCCCCGCCGGCGTGCGCCCCTGGGCCGCCATCGCCTCGCGGACCGCGTCGTCGGGGCCCCGGTCCACTGTCCGCGTCCGGCGCCCTTTCCGCAGGCACTGGCCGGCGACGGGACACGCGGCACAGGCCGCCGCCGCACTCCGATACACCCGCCGCGCCTCCGTCCGCCCACCCCCGTACGCGGCGACGCCCGTGCGCTGGAACGGCAACCATTGGTCGCCCGGACCGTGGTACCGGTCGGTGGCCGCGTCGTACGTGAAGTCGGCTTTGTGTACGCGCGCGTCTGGCCCCCGCGGGTCGGCGGCATCCAGCACCGCCCCCCGTGCGGTCGTGTCCCCCGCGTGCGCGGAGACGGCAAGCCGACAATGAGGCCCGCCGTGGCATCCACGAGGATCTGCGTGCTGTAGGCCTGTTGCACGCTCTGGTTCTTGGTCACCATGATGGCCGACTCCGGATCCGTGAAGTTGTACTGGGTCTTGGGATCCGGAGCGGGAGCCGGAGCCGGATCCGGAGCAGGAGCTCTCGTCACCAACTCCGGGGCGTCCGCCGCAATGGCCTGGGCCGCCGCCGCGGCGTCGAGGGCCGCCATCGCCGCCTGAATCCCCGTCAAGCGGGTCTCCAACCGCGCCAACCGGTCCGGTGGCACCGGCGGGGGCACCGCCCCGTCGGCCGCATCGGCCGCCCCATGCGCCGCCACCAGCGCCGCGATCTCCGCCTGCAACTTCGGCACCACCTCTTGCATCCGCTGATATGACATCGCTTGGTGCTTCGAGGCATCCGCGTGAATCTTCGACCCGTCCACCGCGCCCAGCTGCCAGCCCACCAGCCCTAGCTCCGTTGCCAGCAACACCACTTGCGCCATCCCGGGATCTCCGCGGTGCACTGGACGCGAAACGCCGCCAGCACACTGTGGCGCCGACGTCTCCCCCGCGCTAGCCTCAGCACCAACTCTGTTCAGCCAGCCTCATGGCGCACGGGAAATGAAGATTCTTGTTGACATTCCGCCCCCTCGACGCGGGTCGCCAGCGGGTGACGCTGGCCTGCCACCTGGCCCTGCTGACGGCCGCCGAGGTGGGGCCCGACGTCACTCACCAGCTCCACCAGGTGGGGGTGGACCGGCCGGTGTTCACCGACCATGCGCTGCAGACCGGCGGGGAACGGTCCCGGGGGCTCCCGCGACGGCTCAACACTTGAGCGCGGGCCTGCCTGATGGCGGCCTATGCGGCCCAGACGACCTTGCTCGACGACGCGGTGACCACCGCACTGCAGTGGGCTGCCACGGTGTAAGCCATCCGGCCCCGAAACCTTAAGAAGAGCGGGGGCGACTCTGGGTCGCCCCCGCTCATTGCGGCCCACGCCGCGGCCAGGAGCGTGGGACGGGCGTGGCCAAACAACGTGGAACTCGGCATAATAAGTTCGCAATAGTTTCCAAAATCACTGGCTATGATGGGAATACCACTAACCTGAGCCGCTAGAAGGGTTAGGCCGAGGCTTTCTTGAAAATCGTCGGCTGGTGATACAAAAACGTCAGCTGCGCTGTACACAAGAGGCATCATCAGCAGAACGGGTACGCGCGAAAGGACCACCAGGTGCTCCTCTCTTCCCGCCGCACCGCAACTCCGCGCACTGCCGTCATGGGCAAGGCTGAGCCTGGGCAGAACCCCGGCAGGTTGCCAGCACTTGGAGACGCGCCGCGTCTGTAAATGCCGCCGGATCAATCGGATTGGGAACCGAAACCCATGTGAATTTGCCAGCAAGAGCGTCGGGGAACGACCGTCCGGTATAAACAAGATAAACCCCAGAGGGGACCAGGCCATCGACCAAATAGGTCGGTTCCCAAAGGAAGACACTCTCCACACTCCCAATGGGAATCAGCTTGACCGAATCTGCCACCCCCCCCGGCAGAGCGTGCTCGGCGGCTTCCGCGGTGAGGGGAAACGTTCCCGCTTGGGCTTGAGCGTTCAACGACGACAGCGAGCTCTGAAGGGTGCCGGGGGGGAAATATTCGGCGGCCACGGCCGGGGTTGTTCCCCAGACCCGAAAGGCCTGCCATATCCCACTCGGTAGGTCGATGGTCCAGGCAGTCGATCCGCCGCGGGTGTCGACCGTCACCTGCAGCACACTCATCCAAGGCTGGGTCAGCGTCAAGACGATCTGCTGTGCATTCCAGCTCAGCACGGTGGCTTGGTAGCCGGAGCTACCCAGCACGGCGGATGCCAGCAGCTGTCCTGTACCAGACGACACCGCGACTCGGTCAGCCCCAATGGTATGACCCAGACTCTGGCCGACGATGACCACTGTGAGACCGGTGGGCATCGACCCATCTGGGCTGGGCGGATAGTCGAGGTGAATCGCCGAAATGTCTGGAGTGGAAGAGTGGGCTGGGGGCTCCGGTGCCCCAACAGTGACGATTGGTCCCACGTCGAGGCGGCGACCACTGGGTAGGATTACGTAGACGGTGGCTTCCCCATTTTGCAGGCCCGGGATAACCGCTTCGATGCGCGTCGGCAACCAGCGACTGACGGATGCGTTGGCCTGAATTGCGGCCGGAGTGCCGCAGAACTCACAAACGAGAACCGAACCAGGGGTGGCGCCGAACCCGTGCCCGCGGATCGTGATAACGCTCCCGGCCGGTGCATGCTGAGGCGGAGCCGGTTGGTAGCCACTCACAGCGGCCGGGCTACTCCGAGGAGGAGACGGACGCGGCGAGGAGGCCGGCGCGAAGGTCCCACAGGCCGTCATGACCAAAGCCAACCCGCCCGCAATCCCAGGAACAAATCGCCTGCCCCGTGTCTTTGCCGAGCGTGTTCGCGGCGAATATGTCTCGTCCCGACACCCCACCCGATGCGCCATGGGCATCGCATTCCTGGAACGTCGCAAGAGTGTAAGCAGTTTCCCCGCAGTCGTGATGATTTGCTCCACCACCGTTTTCCCACAATCGGTTCCCGGGCTTTGGGGTTCCTCACGCTCTCCGGGTACCCGCGCGAGGCTCCGCGAACGTCCCCGGCGGGCGACCGAAGAGAATGCCGCCCGCCCTGGAAATCTGCGCTGTGCTGTACGAACCAAGGAACGGTCACCCTATTTTGGAGGGAACAGAATCCCCTAATCTCCCCAACCCTCCGACGCGAACAACCTGGCTCTTGGACACCCTCATCCCATAGACGCCATAACCGTGGTCGACGAGCGAACCCGCCATGCTGGAACTCGTCCGCCACACCGCGCCACCGCGCGGACCTGCTCCCGCGCACGGTATCAGACGGGCCGGGAGACCGTAATCGTCACTGTCCACCCCCCCACGCTATTCCCAAAGGCGTTGTCGTTAACGCCGAGCCAGAGTTCACCCGGCGTCTTCATAGTCAGGGTATCCAGCGTACCCACGGCAAAGGGCGCCCCAGAGTTCACGCGAGCAATCAGCGACCAGCATGGTAACCCGGGCGCGAGAAATCCCTGCTGAGGGGTGACAGCGGCCGTGCAACCGCCGCTCGGTGTCACAAGACCTTGGCCAGCCGGGGAATTGGTCGCAATTTGAGAATAGATGCTCCCGTTGTTGATGGTCCCGCTGGCCACGATGTGCACAGTTTCGCCCGTGGTGAGCTCCAGGCCCGTGTCGGTCCAGGGAACGTTTCCGGTTATCTGTAACGTCAGGGTCCTAGCTGTTACGCCGGGCGCGGTCATCCGAGGGCTCCGCGATTGCGGTGGCCCCACGGCAGTGGTCAAGCTATGTATCCCGAGGATCACGAACACGAGACCCACGATCCCCGCCACGATCGCACGGGGCAAGCCGCGCCAGCCCCGGCGGGCCAGGGACAAAAGTGCTAGGCCCCAGGCACCGAGTCCCAAGATCCAATCCACCAAGGTGCCCAGTCGCCCCACGATGATGGCCAGGAGGATGAGCACAACCAGGTACGCCAACAGTCTCCACACGTGGGACATGGCCCACGTGACCAGGCGTTGGAACGCACCGCCCCGCAGATCCGAGGGGCCTTCTTGCCATGGATAGACGCTAGGCTCGGGGGGAGAGTGGGACGACGCCGAAGCGACAGGTCTGACGTCACCAGCCTGTTCCAGCTTGTCACGGGCTTGTTGGGTCTCACCCTGCGCGGCGGCGGGGGCATCGCCGTGCGGCGCGCCATCTAGTCGACTTGGCTTGGAGGCGGTCGTCGGAGCGGCGAGCGGGGCGCCGCAATGGGGACACTGCGTCGCCCCATCGGCCGCAAAGGCATAACAAGCGGCACAGCGCATAGGGCCTCAGCTCCTTACGGAGGTGTGCGGGCTGTTGAACTGTTCAGTATGCGTCACTTGATGGCCCCCCACCGGGACGATTACCTGGGCACTTGTTGCAGCGGGCTCACTCACCTTTTTGACGGCCGTGCCCACTGCCGTCACTTCGATAACGTCGCCGTGGTGAATGATTGAAATCTTGACCCCGACCACCGCGTCGGCCGCCAAACTGTCGGCTTCGGTCTTCATCCGCGCCAGGGCCAATCGGCGCGCATCGTACATGAGCTCAGTAAATTCCACCAGTTCTCCGCGTGCCAACCCCCGGAGGCCGGTAGCGAGCCCTCCTGCCACCCCCATGCTGAAGACGCTGTTACCTAATGCGAGCCCCAGCGGAACAAAGCCTCGGTCAGCTAATAGCCAAAAATCGCCTGCCGACAAATCCGACAGGGCTGCACCCTGCGTCCAGTCGATACCGGACAGGGTGCGTTCCACATCCGCTAACGATCGTGAACTGGCGGCCATGTTCTCTCTCCTTCCGGGGCAGTGCCAGCACCCCCCTCCCCGTTCTCCGTGCCCCTTTAGCGGCTCCAATGGCAAACGACCCCTATGATGAGTTACAGCACCGTTCTAGACTGACGTCAAGATCTTGCACAAAAAATAGGGATCCGGCTTTAAGCCGTGCAGTACTTCGAAGTACGCCCATTCGTCGAGACAGGCCATCGACCTATTCACCGTAACAGCAAAGTCGGGGCCGTCCCCGACCGTCTTGGTTGAGAATCGGTTCCGCCTGATGTTCGCCCAAGGAACGGCCCGCCGGCGATGAAGGGCTCGCGAGGGTAGGATCAGAGAAGCGTGGCGACGCCGCGCGGGGCACTGGCGAACCGGACGGCGACCCGGGTCGGGCGTGGGTGACCTCGACGAGATGGCGGCTCATGGGGTTCGCTGCCCGCGCGCACAGCAGGCCAATGGTGGCATACGCAACGTGGCCATGATGTGCGATTCCCCACCGGCGTGGCCGACCGCCGCCGCTGGGTGGCGTCGCTACTGCCGCCGGCGGACTAACGGCCCGTACCCCCGGCCCGCGGCAGGGTCTCGCCCCCGCCGCGGACCTTTGCGTGCCGTCCCCGCCGTGGCCACCGCTCCCAGCAACGCCCGGACACCAGAGCCCGTCAGGTTTCGGTCAGATAGGGGCGGCAGCTACACTACCAGACGACCGCACACAAATTCATAGGGGATCGGCTTCTTGCGCCGATTAACCGTTTCCGCAACTATGACGAGGCATTGCTGACCCGCCAGCGACAGCCACCGGCCCCTCTACCAGGCTCGCGCCGGCCCGCAGCGATGCGGTCGACAGCCAGGTGGTCATCCACCCGCGCGGGGGCTAGCCATTGGGCTTCGCGGGCCGTCGCCGGTCCGGGTGTGCCACGCGTCCTTCGGCACCAGCCCGACAGCGGCCGTCATGGCGGGCTGCGAACACCACCAGATGCACGGTCCAGGACCGCGACGCCGCTCCTCTTCTCAAAACGGGCGTCACGGTTCCCGCCGCGCAGTCAGGCTGCGTCGCCCCTCGTCACCCGACAAAGCTCAAGGCGCGTGGCTGTACTGGGTGGAGCTGGTGGTGACGGCGGGCAATTGCAGGCGCTTGGCCGTGGTCACGGAGATGGTGCGGCCCTCCTGGGTGGACTGGTCCACCAGGCCGCCAGGCAGCTCCAGCGCCTGCAACATGGTGTGCGGCGGGCCAATGGCTTGAATCGTGAAGGGAGCGGCCTGCTGGCTCTGATTGATCAGGATGTAGTTGCTCGCGGACCGGATCTGGGTCTCGGCCGTGATGCGCTGCCCGTTGATGGCAATGGCCTCGGCACCGGACGCTCGGAGCTCGTTGACCATCAGGAGGAGGTCGATGTCTGCAATCTGAAAGCCGGCGGCGGCCGTGCCGTTGCCCCAATGCACAACCACACCCGGGCCGCTGACGGCGATCGTGCCCGCGAGCATCTGGGCCTGCACCAGCTCCTGGTCAAGGTGCTTGGCGGCCGCCGCGTCTGATAATTTTTGGTTCAGGAGCGCCTGTGCCGATCCCAACTCGCGCTTTAGCGTGGCTTGTTTGGCATCCGCCTGGTGGAGCAGGTTCAGCAGCTGCTGGTTGCCGGTGGGTGTGGGCACGACATTTTCCAGTCGCAGCTGGATGACCACCATCGCACCCACCAAGAGCGCCGCGAGCCCCACCAGCAGCGGATTGGCATCCTGCACCCCGATCCCTCCCGGTCTAGTATACCGGTCGAGGCTTTCGGTCGAAATGGCCGCAGGCGATCTCTGGCAATGGGGCCCGGGGCAAGCAGCCTGGAATCAACCTCCCTCGTCAGGGACGGGGCGCCCGCGCCAGCGCGCTGTGGGGAACCCGTCATGAACGACGACGACCGGCGCGGTCGTGAGACGCCGCTCGTCCACCACGGCGGGCTCAGAAAAGGCTGCCAAAGGGTGGCGCTCCCGATGATGAACGACTGACCTGGGGGTTCGACTCTAAGACTGAGACCGCATCGTCCAAACGCCGCGAGCAGACTGCCTTGGGTCATGACCCGGAGGGCAGTCGCTCTGCCCCAGTGGACCCGCCAGGCGTTCGCCATCGCCCCGACGTCTGGCGCCCACGTAGGCGAGGAAGGTCGCCAGGCGCGTTTCCCGCGTCCGGGCGCTCCATGGGGACTGAACGTGGTGTCGGCAGCTACCCGTTTTGCTTGACAAACCGGGACACTCACCGTTCGTGCCGCCCCGACGGCAGGACGGGTGCTGGCGGAGCCAGGGACCAGGCCCTCCCCGTTTGCGCATCAGCGCGGGAGGGCAGTCCGTCGGGAGTCGTTCCGCGCCTCTGGCGGCCAGCCGCTTGCGCACTCGCACGGAACCAACACCAGCCCCACCACCGGGAGGGGAAACCCCTCCCTCTAGGGCCTGAGACCGCCGAGGCATCCGCGGTCCGAACGTGTCCCGGAGGACACTCCCGCGTTGGCCCCGCCGATCGGCGCCGGTGTTAGACGCTGACCGGGACCTGTTCAGGATTCACGGTTGCGCCACCATTGCTGGCGCGTCGGAGTCCAGCCGCCTGCCGTTCGGCTGTCGGGGGATAGCGGAACGTCCGGTTCCACTTCCGCTTCAGGTTCAAGGCGGCGGCCACGTTGGCATCGCCCGACCAGCCACACCCTCCGCACCGGAGCCGACTGGGATAGCCGGACCCGCCGGGGGAAAACCTTTCCGCCAAGCGGTGACAGTGCGGACAGACTTGACTGGTCCAGGCCGGATTGCGTTCCACGACCAGGATGCCTTGGCGAAGAGCCAAATCCCGGACATGCCGCAGAAGTTGGCCCCGAAGCCAATAGGATCGCTTGCGATTGGTGCGGCGGCTCCAGGAGAGGCCGCGCGTAGGCCGATACGGCCGCAGATACTCGAACACGAGGACCTGTAGCCCCTGGGCGACCGCCCAGGTTACGATCAGGGCGGCAATCCGCCACGCGAGCGCCGCGTCCAGGCCCCGACTGGATCGCCAGAGCGCTTGATTGGACCGTTCACCCTTTACCGGTGTGCCCGATGCCCGCTGGTGGCGGGCCACTTTTTGCAGGGTTTTCTCACGGTGAGCGTTTTCCTGCGCATGCCACAGGATTTGCACATCGGTAACCCGATCACCGACCCACGCGGCCCCCACGGTGGAATCGGCATTGAGGTCCATCGTGCCGACCGGCAGATCCGGCTCCGCCAAGCGGCGGGCTTCGGCCTTCCCCGGAAGCACGACTCGCGTCAGGAACGGGACATGCAGGAACCACCCGTCGGGTTTGCGCACCGGGGTGGGCGACTGGGCCACCGCGACGCCGGGCGTCGGGCGCAGGCGCTCCCGTTCGTCGCGTGTGCGCCGTGTCCGTTCTTCGCAGACCATCCGGGCGTGTTGTTCTGCCCGTTCGTGGGTCATCCGGTCCGCCTCGACTTCCGACGCCCGGAACAGGTCCAGGGCATAGGGGGGCAGAGTGACCGGAACCGCCATCCACCGCCAGCCTCCGGCCTCCAGCACCTTGAGGCGCAGAAAACCCCGGCGGAGTCCGGCGGGGGTCAGGGTGATCATGCCCTCGTACAGCAGGAGAAACGGATGCGGCTCCGGCATCGGCGGCTCCTTGCCTCGCTGGCGGGGATCGGTCTGGTCCCACGTCTGATGGGTCGTCCGGTAGCTTTTCACCGCCCCGGCGGCAGCATTGATGGCCGCCCGGCGCAGCACGGTCGGCATTTGCGGACACACCGCCGCAAAATCCCGGAGGAGGTCCGGATGGGCCTCCGTGCGCACGGTCCACCGTTCCGCCCAGGTCAGGAGGTCCTGCGCCGTCCAGGGCTTGGTTACGGACGCCTCCTGGCGATTCAGCACGGTCTTCGTTTCGGCAAACACGCTCAGGTGATCCAGGAAGAAGGCGGTGTAGAAGCCCACGGCCCGATGCCATGCGGCCTGCGTCCGGTCCATCGCCTGCAGCTTGCCGGGATTCGTCGCGGGATCGATCCGGATCCGCACGGTGCGGATCGTGGACACGATGACCGGATCAGCCATGCGCCGCATCCTCCTTCCCGGCCTGGCGGGCGGCCTGACGCCCCTGTCGGCGACACGCCGGGGACCGTTGGCCGTAGCGGCGTGCGGCGAACGCGGCGACAAGGGCCCGCCTGTCCTGGACCAACTCCTGCGTGGCGTCGACGGGCACGGGACCGTCGACAACTTCCACCCGCACACCGTAGGCGTGAAGCGCCTCCACCACATAGGCAAAACCGAAGCGGGCCAAGCGGTCTTTGAACTCCACCAGCACCAGGTCAATCTCCCTGTTGGTCGCCAAACGGAAAAGGCGCCTTAAGCCCTTACGGTTTCTTGTTCAGGCCGGAGGCACGTTCTCGGACGACGGGGGTTACCTTGTAACCGCGCTCTACCGTTATTTGCTGGAGCCGTTCCAACTGGCGATCCCGGTTACCTGTCGCCAGTGGTTTTTCTGATGAGACCTGGGCGTACACCGCGTAGCGGACAGCCATCGTCCGACGGGAGCGCAACACGCCGTCCACCTCCAGCCGGGACAACTGGCGCATTCCGGTAGGCAACCGGATAGGATGGAGACCACCTAGATATTTGGCGGTTTGTTCGGTAGAAAGCAACTTGTCCGTGTTTATGCTTCCATGATAACCTCTTGTCAAGACTTGTCAAGCGGGAAAGGCACCTCCCTCCGGCTAACGCCGGCGGTTCTGTTTGCGAAAACCGCCGCGCTTGGTGCCTCGGCAGAACTCTCGCGTCCCTCAGGCGAGGGGGCTCCCCCATCCCTGCCCCCAGCCGTCGGATACCCCACGCCCCACGGCGGGGCGCAAATTGTCTCGGAGAACCCGCTCGGACTCGGACCGCTCGGCGCGCGGCCAAAGGAGGACGGCAACGGTCGTCCCCGCGCAGGTTGGTGTGTCGTGGCGCCTTCCAACCTCCGCGCGGTGATTGGCTTACGGAACACATGTACGTCGACGACACGATGCGACCAAGGATTTGGGGGGGTCAGCCCTATGGGCCAACGGGCTGATATCCCCACGCCTCAAGGCGGGGGCCTGACGCCAGATTTCGGTAACCCCGCCGGGCGCACTCCTGGCCGAAGGCCGTCCACACGGCCGCAAACGCTGGCGGGGGGCGTACGACGGCTTGGGGCGATGACGACGCACCAGGGTGCGGTGGCGCTGATAGGCACTGAGGCACCGCAGAAACGGGAGCAGAGGGCGGTAGTGCCGGCGCGGCGGGACGGGGCGTTCCGCCCACACGACGCCGTCCACGTCCGTCAGAAATCGTTGGCCCACCGCCTCCGACCAAGTCGTCAGACCCTGGGCCGTGGTTTATCGCCGCGGGCCGGTAACTATGGTGACTCGACGGAGAATAATGATGCCGGTCCAGTTCACCAAGGACACCAGAGACCAGGTCGGCCAGCGGTAATACGGGATACGCGTCCGCCGCCTCCCAATGGGATGGATGAGCGGGAACTCCCCTCCATCGTGCGGTTATGCGAAGGATCCTGGTCTATGCAGCCTGGATTACCGCCGTGTTCCCGCTGATCCGCAGCGTGTCTGCCGCGCCCGGGCCCGCTGCGGGGCCAGCAATGCCACGGCCCAGCGCGCTGCCCCGCCCACCCGGCAGCAACGCGCGGGTGGCGCGCCAACGGGGGGACTGGTTTGCCCGGCCCAGCGATCCCACCCCCCGCGTTGCCTCGACACCCGGTTGTTTAGCTGAATCGCGGATTGCCTCGACCGCCTTCGCTGCGGGTTGCCTCTGGGAGTAGCCCACGAGCCGCGACTTTTTTTGCTTGAACCAGCCTCGGTGGCCGCGGATCTCAGACGGGGAGACCGTGGCCACGACCGCTCCCGACCGCCGGGAGCGATATACTCGCGACAGCGGCGCACCCAGGTTCCTGGGGTGGATGCCGCCCCGGTTCGCACCCTCAAGGAGGTCGGTCAGTCATGGACCCATCCGAAGCGGAGGCCGCCCAGAGAACGTCGGCCCTGGGCTCCATGGTAACGCTGCAGTCGTCGTCGCTCGCCCTGACCCTGTTGCCGGAGCGCGGCGCGCTGGCCTACTCGCTGATCCATCGGGCGAGCCACACCGAGTTGTTGCGGCGGCCGGCCAGCCTCAAGGACCTGGATGCCGAACCGTTCACCCACGGTATTCCCATCCTGTTTCCTGCGGGGCGGATCGCCGGCGCCCGGTGCACGGTGGATGGCCGCGAGTTTCAGTGGCCCGCGAACGACTCGCTGGGCCCCAATCATGTCCACGGCTTTTTGTGGAACATTCCTTGGCAGGTGCGGGAGCAAACCGGCCACCGCGTCCGACTGGAACCCACGAAAGCGGGCCTCAGCGCAGCCAGCGAGGCGTTCGGAGCCGAATTCGAGGCTCGCATCGCATACGGGCTGGATGACACCCGCATGGAGTCGCGGCTCACGATTACTAACCGGTCGTCACATGCGATTCCGTTTGGGGCTGGGTATCACACATCCATTGCGCTATCCCGCCCCTGGGTACTGCGGCTGCCGACCGGCCGCGAGTGGGAGATGGGCCGTGAAAGTTTGCCCACGGGCCGCCTTTTGGAGCCGCCTGCCACGCTGGTGAACGTGGACCGGGGCCTTCTGGTGCCAGACCTGGTGTCCGACACCTGCTATCGGCCGAACTCCGGCGAGCCCAACTTGGCGCGCCTGTGGGATCCCCACTCGGGCCTCACCATCGAGATGGAGGGCGAGGCACCGCTCAGCCAGTGGGTGGTGTACCGGCCAAACCTGGCGGCGAACTTTGTGAGTGTGGAGCCCGTCACCTGGGTCCACAATGCCCCCAATCTGCCGCTGGCGCCGAAGCTCACGGGAAACGCCGTCCTGGGGCCCGGCGAGGAGCGGAGCCTCACGTATCGGTGGACGGTTACGGCATCCTGACGGGAGGGGTGCCGCGTCCCATCGTGGGCACGGCAACCCAGATTGGGGGCTGTTCTCGCTGCGGACCGTGCGCCAACGCGTTTGTCCGCATGGCGCTGCGCCGGTCGCTCCGCTCGCCGAATTGGCCCTGACGGCGCAGTCGCTCGCGTTCACGGCGTGCTGTTGGGCCGCTGGGGCAGGCGACAGGCTGTCCGAGGCTTATACCGGTCATCGCAGGGATGTCAATGCGCTGTGCGGCGGGGATGGGTGGGGGCGGTGCCCCCCCTTTGTTGCCATGGCCATGCTGTTACTGGACGGCGATGGTGATCCGGACCAATCGGCACCCTCTTGAAATCTTCGGGAACGCCCTCCGACGCTCAAGCATCGATGCGGGCGAAAGTTGTGGACACAAGCTTGACATCCTCCCCACGGCTCAGGCCGGGGGATTCCCCTAAGCCGTGGCGCGGTTCCTGCGTCATCGGGCGGCCAACGCCCTATTCCTCCACAGGCCGCCCCCCGGTGCCGGATACCAGCGCCGGGGCACGCCCAAGTACTCGCGCCCCGGTGGTCGATCGTCTCGGCCGCCTTCACATCCGCCATCTTCTCGTAGCCACAGGCACGACAACAGTACCGATCCCGCATGGGCCGGTTGGTCGCGGCCGTGTGCCCGCACTGTGGACATTCTTGCGAGGAATCGGTGGCCGGCCCCAACACCAACTGCCCGCCCTGGGCCGCCAACTTGGACTCCAGCAACGTGACGAACCGCCCCCAGCCCCTCTCCAGGATGGCACGGTTCAGGCGCCCGGCTGACGCACCTGGGTCCCCGGCTGGTCCACCGTGCCCTGGGCCATGACCGAGGCGCAGAGCCTCCAGCGCCCCCCGTCGCGTGGTGTGGACGGACGGTGGGGCGGAGGTTGTGCACAAAGTCCCGGCGGAGATCCGCCACTCGGGCATACAGGGCATGAAGGCGCCGCCGCGTCTTCTGCCCGTGCTGCGAGAACGTCACCGGACGAGCCACTGTCACCTGAACCCGGGCGATCTGCTGGCGCAGGTGCCCGGACGCCGCCCGCGGGGCGTCGGAGATCGTCCCGTCCGAGAGAACCAGGAAATGCCGCACCCCCACCACCCCGCCGACAGCGTCCGCGGGGTGGTAGGGGAAGGGGTCGGCGACGGCCTGGTCCGTCTGAACGCTCACGCACCCGTGACGGCCCTGGCGCCTGACGGTGGTGTTCTTGAGCACGCCGGGAAGCGGACGGCTCGGGAAAAACGTCACCCAGCCAAGCTTGGGCAGGTAGACGCGGTGGCCGCGAATCGCCACGCCCTGGGGAACCGGCGCGTGTCATCGCGGCCCCGCTTCTTGAACGTCGGGAAGCGCTTCATCGGCTGGGTGGGGTCAAACGCCTCCCGGAAGGCCCGATCAAGATCCCTCCACCGCGGCTGGAACGGGTGGGACGGCGCGCCGGCCAAAAAGCCGCGCTCGTTCGTTGTCTTCCACAAGCGCAACCGGCCCGCCAAGCCCGCGTACCACATCAAAGGCACGCCATGTTCCAGGCGGCGAAGGTTAAGCGCCAGCGCCTGATTCCAGACGGCGCGGGCGTGCCCCCCAACCGTGGTGAGCCGCCGGTCCCCTGCGGGCGAGGGGGCCAGGCGGAACCGGGAGCCGCGC
>JAKARZ010000006.1 GCA_021828405.1 Bacillota bacterium | reverse complement strand
GAGACGATCGACCATCGGGGGCGCCAGTACTTGGGCGTGCCCCGGCGCTGGTATCCGGCACCGGGGGGCGGCCTGTGGAGGAATAGGGCGTTGGCCGCCCGATGACGCAGGAACCGCGCCACGGCTCAGGGGAATCCCCCGGCTTGAGCCGTGGGGAGGAGGTCAATGGGCAGTCGCTTGGCTTTACCGGCATGGAGGTGTCCTTGAATCGCGTGCCTCCAGGTTGGTGCATGCCGTTTCTCCACGACCACCGCGAGCATGAGGAGCTGTATCTGTTCCTCGGCGGTGAGGGGGAGTTTCAGGTGGACGGTGACATCTTGCCGGTGCATGCCGACACCGCCGTCCGGGTATCCCCCGGTGGGATCCGGGCCTGGCGGAACACGGGGACTGGCGACCTTTTGTGCGTGATTGTGCAGGCCAATGCCGACAGCTTGGCCGGCAGGACCGCGCCCGAGGGCGCCGGCGGTTTCCTCGCGCTGTCGCCCGCCTCCGTGCAGGACGGCATCCGGGGATCGCGCGACGTGCGGTGGACCTAAGGACCCGAGGCGTTCCCGGCGCACACGCCGACGTCGGACAGCGCGTCCCGGACGGATGCGCGCCGGACGCCTGGCGAGGAGGGATCCGACCCAGTCGCGACCCGGGCGCCCGCTCGCCGCGGCGGACAGGACCGGGTGGCGGACGGCAAGGCTCAGCGTCCAGACGAGGGTGACATCCGCCGCCGCGACCGCAGACTCCGGCCAGGGGGTCGGCCCCCTTCGGGTTTTTCCTCGAATGGTCAGCGCGGGCCGTGCGCGGGGCGATGTCGGGTTGGCCGGCCGTCGTTGAGCCAAGTCCTCGTCTCGGCGCGGCATGCGGGCGGAGGAAGCGGGGCGGCCCCCGGATCGACCCTGGCCTTCACAGAAACTGGCACGCACCTGCGAGGCTCATCCCCCGCCGGCGCCGCGCTTCCCTGGGCGGGTCGTAAGGAGCGCCTGCGCGATTCCCGGCGGGGGAGCTCGCGGTAGGATTGGGTGACGTGCCCTGGACCGTGGCGCGAACGCCGGATGGGTGACGGCAGAAAGCCGGTCCGGTAGGCTCAGAGCAAGGGGGCGGGTGCTTGCGGCTCATCATCGCGGAAAAGCCCAGCGTGGCACGGGCCATTGCGGCGGTGCTGGGGCGCCCCACGCGGCAGGAAGGCTTTCTCGTGGTGGGGAACGATTTGGTGTCCTGGGCCCGAGGCCATCTGGTGAGCCTGGCGGAGCCCGCCGCGTATCAGCCGGAGTGGCGCAAATGGAGCTGGTCGGGCCTGCCTATGCTGCCCGAGGCGTTTCGCCTGGTGCCAGTCCCCGCCGGACACGACCAGCTCCAGGTGCTGGCCCGGCTGGTGAAGCGGGCGGACGTCGACAGCATTGTGGTAGCCACGGACGCGGATCGGGAGGGAGAGCTCATCGCTCGTTGGCTCCTGCGCCATCTGACGGCTCGACAGCCCACTCTGCGCCTGTGGCTCTCCGAAGCGACGCCGTCCGCCATTCGGACGGCTTTCTCCCGCTTGCAGCCGGCGTCGGCCTATGACCTCTTGGGTCAGGCGGCCGAGGCTCGTGCTGAGGCGGATTGGCTGGTGGGACTCAATGCGACGCGGGCGATCACGCTGCGCCATGGGCAGCGCGGGCAGGGCGCCCTCTCGGTGGGCCGCGTGCAAACCCCGACGCTCCGCCTGATTGCGGACCGGCACCGCGAGATTGAAAACTTCCGCGCGGTGCCGTACTGGCAGGTGGAGGCGACGTTCGCCACGGCAGACCACGATGCGTACCGCGGACTATGGATAGAGGTTGGCCGAGCCGAGCCTGCTGACCGTATGGCGGATCGGGCAGCGGCCGAGCGCATCATGCGGCAGGTTGCGCCCGGCACGCCGGGCGTGGTGAGCCGCCGCGAGTCCAAACGGGTGACCGTGCACCCCCCCAGGCTTTACAATTTGGCCGACCTGCAGAAGGACGCGAACCGGCGGTTCGGCATGACCGCGCAGGACACGCTCAGTGCCGCGCAGCGCCTGTACGAGGCGAGCCTCTCGAGCTATCCGCGCACCGAGGCTCGGGCCGTGTCGGCGACGGAGGCGGCGTCCATGGGCCAGCGGTTGGCGAGCCTGGGCGCGCTCTACGGCGAAATGCTGTCGGCACTCCCGTCTCCTCTGCCGCTGGCGCGCATCACTAGCGAAGACGAGGTGCAGAAGGCGGGCCATCCGGCCATTGTGCCGACCGGGGTGCGGCCGGGTCCCTCCCTGGCCGCGCGAGACCTGAAAGTGTGGGATCTCATTGTGCGCCGGACCTTCGCGGCGCTGCTGCCCCCAGGCACCGACGAGCGGACCACGGTGTGGACCGAGGCGGCGGGCGAAACCTTTCGCACCCAGGGCTCCGTGGTGGTGGTGCCGGGCTGGCGCGTGGCAACGGGGCGCCTGCCCTCGGCCCAGGGTCCGGATGCCGAGTCGGAAGCGCGCGAGCGGATCCCCCCGGGACTTTCCACCGGCCAGGCCGTGGAGGTGAGCGGCTTAGACGTTTTGGAGAAAACCACGAAGCCGCCAGCGCACCTGACCGATGCAACGCTCCTGGCCCTCATGGAGAAGCACAACTTGGGCACGCCGGCGACGCGGGCGGGCATCCTGGACACGCTCGTGGCCCGGGAATACGCCGTGCGGGAGAAGAAAGCGCTCGTGAGCACAGCCAAGGGCCGAGCTCTCCTGCAGGTGGCGCCGTCCGCCCTTCAAAGCCCGGATCTCACCGGAGACTGGGAAGTGCAGCTGGAAGCCATTGCGGGCGGCACTGGCGATGCGGCCGCGTTCGTGCAGTCCATTCGGGCGTACACGGCGGAGGTGGTGGCGGCCGTGCGGGAGCAGGCCGCCAAGGTGGTGGCCGGGGCCGCCGGGGCCAGCGACGCCTCGGCGGTCCTCGGGACTTGCCCCCTCTGCCGTGAGGGCCAAGTGGTGGCCACCCCGAAAGGCTGGGGCTGCTCGCGCTGGAAGTCCGGCTGCTCGTTTACCATTTGGCGCACGGTGGCGAAGAAGCGATTGACCGACCGGCAGGTGGCTACTCTCCTGGCGGGCAAAACCACCGGGATGCTAAAGGGATTCAAGAACCGGGCCGGCCAGCCGTTCAGCGCCCGGCTGACACTGGAGGGCGGGCGCGTCACGTTTGTCTTTGGCAGCCAGGCGCCTCCGGGCCGGCCGGCGGAGCCTCCGGCGCCGGAGGGGCCCATGCGTACCGCACCCACGCGGCGGCGGCGCGCGGCAAGGTACCCGCCGCGCCCCCGCCGGCCCCAAGCTCCCAAGACGGCGGGCACAGGCCGAGGGCCTGCATGAGTCCGGGCTGTCGGCCCCCGCTCCTCAGTCCCATCCTTCGGAAAGCACGCGACGCAGCTCGCCGTCGGATCCGTTGGCGCCCGTCAGGGGCAGGATGACGCGGCAGCCCCGAAGGTCTTCGCGGGCGCGGAGGGCGGCGGCCAGCCCGGCGGCGCCGGCCATTTCCGGCAGGACCCGCACGTGGCGCAACAGCAGGCGCTGAGCGGCATACAGCTCGCTGTCGCTCACCAGCACCACGTCGTCCAGGGTGTCGCGAATCATGGCGAGCGGCAGGGAAAACGCCACCCGTGTGGCCAGCCCCTCCGCCTGGGTGTTCACCTGTGGGGTTTCTTCCAGGCGCCCCGTGTGATACGCGTTGTGTAGGGCCGGCGCGCCTTCAGCCTGCACGCCGACAACCCGCACCGCAGGAGCGGCGGTCTTGGCCACCAAGCCTGCCGCCGCCGCGCCGGACCCTCCCCCCATCGGGACGAAAATCACATCGGCATCCGGAGCCTCCTCCAGAGCTTCCAGGTAAAGGGTTCCTACCCCGGCAATGAGCAGAGGCTCATTCATCGAGTGCACGTAGCGGGCGCCATGCGCGGCCGCATATGCTTCGGCCGCCTCGCGAGCGGCATCGAAGTCGCGCCCGGTCCGCACCACAGCCGCCCCTAGGCGCTCCATGGCACGGGTTTTCACGTCGTTGGCAGCTTCGGGGACAAACACCCGCACCGGCACGCGGAACAGGCGACCCGCATAAGCCACGGATTGCCCATGATTGCCTGTGGAGGCTGCCACCATCCCTTCCGGCGGCAGGCTACCGGCCGCCCGCTCGGCAGCGGCCAGGTTCACGCCGCCGCGCACTTTGAATGCCCGAATCGGGAGGAGCACCTCCAGCTTCAGCAGGACCTCAAAACCCAAGACCTCACTCAGACTGTCGGCCCGGATGAGTGGAGTCGGCGCCAGATAGGGGCGGATGCGGCGGCGCGCTGCCAGCACATCGGCGAACGTCGGTCGGGACTCACTGTCAGCGGGCATGGTCCACCTCCTGGGGTCTATCGCCGGTCGAGCGGGTTGGGGGTGGGTCGCCGCCACCCCAAACCCCGTGTAAGCCCACTCGCCCACCGCACACCCGTGCGTGCTTGCCATCGAGCCGGATCGATCTTGCGGGCGGCCAGATCGTTGGCCCGGCGATGAGGCTCCCAAGGCAACGGCGCGGGCCAACCCGCATGGGCCGCGCCAGACAGGGTATCTCCGGTCCTCGGCATGGGCGCCGCCTCCCTGCGGCCGGTGGCGGGACCATGATATCACCCGACGCCCGGCTCGGGGGGCCGCGTCGGGGCGTCGGTCGACGGACCGGAGGATCCACGTTGAACTGCATGGAGTGTGGTGCTCGCTGGGCGAACGTGCCGATCCCCACCATTGAGGCGGCGTGCGGCCCGCCGAGCCAGTCCGTGTCTTGGAGAAAGAGTCTCGCCTCTCCCCCGACGGGCTCGCACGGGAGAGCTGCCCGACGGGCTGTGTCCGCCCCGCGCGGTAAGGGACGCTCTCTATTGAGCGTCCGTCCCTGGGCGGCCACCCCCGCGACGTTAAGGTGTGGGCCGCGTTGAACCGGTACAATAGGCGCACAGATGTCGAAAGGGGGTCGGCGCGCCGTGGTGATGAAGATGGAGCGGCGGATGCGCCTTCTGTGGGCCGGGTTGGCCGCCGCCGGAGCCGTTCTGGCGGGTGGATGTGGGCTGTTTGGGGCCCCGCCGCACAAATCGCCGCCTGTCATTCACGCCAAGCAGATTGCCAGTCACGGGGTATCTGTCCCGGGCTGGGGCTTTGGGTTTCAGCTGCCCCGCACCTGGCGCGCGGCCGCCGCCGTGGACGGCCGCACGCGCTGGACGTCGACGCACGACCACCTGCAGGTCGAAGCCTGGGGGACCAGGACCGCCATATGGGTGCACGCCGCATCGTTTGTGGCGCACCAAACGCAACTGGGCGCACCCACCCGGAACCACCTGGCGGCGTTTGCGGAAGCCACCATCCACGGCTGGACCCGCCTGGAGGAATCGTGGACGGTGAAAAGCGAGGACTATCTTCTAATTGCCTTTCTTAACGGGCACGTGGCCAACTTGGCGCTGTTTCAATATGCCTCGAGCCACCTCGCGACGGGCATTCAAGTCGTGGCGCATGCCGCCCAAACCTTTCACCCGCGGGCGTGAGCTTGCTTGGGCCGGAAAGGAGCGACATCCCGGGCGCCGGGGCCGACGATGGGCCCGCGCTTGGCGAGGGCCTGCTCGCGCCCTCAGCAGGCGCCCCCTGGGCTCATCCCCGCGACAGCGGTCTGGATGCGGCCATGATAGAAAGTTGCCGGCCACGCGCTATCGCATTTTCCATTTCGACGTCGAGGAGCAAGCCGCATGACTGAAGTCCGTTCGCCCCCGTCTCATCCAAGCGGAATTCTGAGGCCTTTTACCCGCATTGTGCTGGCCCAAGCGATCAACCGCTTTGGCGATGGGTTTTTTACCATCGGTATTTCCTGGCTCATTTACAGCGCCACGGGATCCGTCCTGCCGCTGGGCATCCTTTGGGGCAGCTACATGATGGTGGCGGGGGCGCTGCAAACGGTGACCGCGCCCCTGGTGGACCGCCTGGACCGACGCGCGCTGACCGTGGGGCTCAACTTGGTCCGGGCGGCGGTGGTGGCGGCGCCGGTCGCCCTGGCGGCCGTGCACCGGTTTTCCACGTAGGAGCTGTATCCGGTGTTTGTGGGGCTGGGTGTGTTGGGGCTGCCGTACAGCCCCACCGTTCGAGCCATGATTCCCCAGGTGGTTCCGGCAGAGCGGCTGTTCGCCGCCAACGCCCGCCTCGAGGGCGTCATGGAAGCGATGTACCTCCTGGGCCCGGCCGTAGCCGGCGTGACCATCGCCGCCTTCGGGCCGCTCACCGGGCTTGGCATCGACGCCGCAACCTTTTTGGCCGCCGCTTTCGTGATGGCGACACTGTCGGCGCTGCCTCGGCCCTCCCCCGGGCCGGCAGCGTCATACGTTGCCGCGATGTGGCATGGAGGTCGGGTGATGTGGCGGAGTGCCGTCCTGCGGCCACTGGCGCTGCTGGCGGTGGTGGTGCAGGTGACGGACGCGGCTTTCATCGTCTTGTCCGTCCCGCTGGTTCGCTCGGTTCTTCATGGAACCACCCGGGGTGTAGCTTTTTGGAAGCCTCGCTCTCCCTGGGGGTCATCGTCGGCGCGGCCGGGGTCAACCAGCCCCGCTGGCGCTTTCTTCGCCGGGTGCGCTGGCCACTGGTGTTGCTCTTCTGCCTGGCCACCGGGCTCATCGCGGTGGTGCCGGTGCTGGCATGGGCCCTCATGACGCAGGTCGTCCAGGGTTGGCCGATTCGGTGTTCATGGTGGAGTGGGAGACGCACTTTCAATCCGCCGTCAGCAATCAGGACCTGGGCCGCGTCCTCATGTTTCATGGCGGCTTCGCGCGGGCCGCGCAGGCACTGGGGGCTTTGGGGATGGCGATGGCGGGCGCCCTGCTGCCCGGGCTGTACCGCAACGGAGCGATGAGCCAAGCTCGCTGAGGCGCGGCCGCTCGGCGGCCGCGCCTCAGCGAGCAAGGCAACAGGCGGCCTCCGCCCGCGGCGGGTCGCCGTGGGCGGAGGCCGCTGTGGGCCGGCGTGCTTGCCTGATATGAATCAAGCCTTCCCTGCGGGAACCCTAGCTTTGCTGGGGGGTTCCCAACTGGGCTCGCAGGCGCTCCAGCACGTCGGGGTCTTCCAGTCCGGTGACGTCGCCAGTGGCGGTGCCGGACACGACCAGTTCGCGCAAGAGTCGCCGGACGATTTTCCCACTCCGCGTTTTCGGCATGGCATCGATGACGTAAACCTGGGCCGGACGAGCGATGGGGGCAATGGCATTCGCAACGTGGACCTTGACGCGATCGCCAAAGTCCGCGTCTACGCGAGCTCCCGCTCGCACGGTGAGAAACGCCACCGGCACCTGTCCGCGAATTGAGTCGGAGATGCCGACGACGGCCGCTTCGGCCACTTCCGGCATGGTCAGGAGTGCACTTTCCATCTCCATCGTGGAGAGGCGGTGTGCGGCGACGTTGATGACATCGTCAATTCTCCCCAGAACCCATACGTGGCCATCGCCGTCCAGCACGGCGCTGTCGTACGAGCCGTACAGGCCAGATTGGCGAAAGTACTCGCGCCGGTAGCGCTCGTGGTCCTTCCAGATGGTCCGCGCCAAGGTCGGGAACGGCTTGGTGATGACCAACTGTCCCACGTGGCCCGTGGGCAGCGGCTGTCCCTCTTCGTCCACGATGGCAAACGCATGACCCGGCAGCGCCATGCCACACGAGCCCGGCTTGGCCGGGGTGACTCCCACCGCCGACGAGGTCCACGCACTGCCCGTCTCGCTCTGCCCATACGTGTTGTTGATCTCAATCCGGCCCTGGCCCATGTCCCGCGACACCCATTCCCACGTCGTCTGGTCCAGGGGCTCCCCCACCAGCGAAATGAGTCGAAGTGAAGACAGGTCGTGCGGGGCGTACCATTCGGGGCCATAGCGGGCGAGCATGCGAAGGGCTGTGGGGGCCGTGAACACCTTGGTGACTCGGTGGTCGGCGACAATGCGGTAAAACCGGTCGGGTTCCGGAAAGTCCAGCGCCCCATCGTAAAAGACGTATGTGGCACCGAACGGCAGGCCGCCCACCAACTCAAAGATCGGGAACGTCAGCCAGCCCACGTCGGCGGTACACCAGTATACGTCATCCGGTCCCAGATCCAGTGCCCATTTCACATTGTGGTACGCCCCGGTCAGAAAGCCCATTCCTGCGTGGACCAGTCCTTTGGGCTTCGACGTCGTGCCGGAGGTGACGATGATGAAGCCGGGGTCATTGGCCTCGAGCGAGACCGGAGCCAACTGACCCGTCGTGGCCTTCAGCAGGTCATCCCAGTACAAATCACGGCCCGGCGTCATCGGGACTTCTGCATCGGTTCGCCGCACCACCACCACATGTTCCACGCTGTCGACTCTGGCCACGGCCTGGTCGAGGGTGCGCTTGAGCGGTAACCGTCGACCCCGGCGCACCGCTTCGTTGGCGGTCACGACCACGCGGGGCTTTGTGTCGGCCAGCCGCTCATAGAGGGCGTCGGCCGAGAAGCCGGAGAAGATGATGTTATACACAGCGCCCAGCCGATAACACGCGTGGGTGGCCGCAAACGTCTCCAGGAGATTGGGCAGGTAGATGGCCACGGTGTCCCCGGTGCGCACGCCCATGTCATAGAGTGCCTGCGCAAAGGTCGCCGTCGCGTGGTGGAATTCTCCCCACGTCCACACCCGCTCGCCGCCTTCTTCCAGTACGTGCACAAGGGCGGGCCGGTCCTTCCGTTCCGCGAGGTGGCGGTCAATGCAATTCACGCTCACATTACTCCGGCCGCCCACAAAGAACTGGAACTCCGGGAAGTCTCCTGCGAAATCTTGCTGCCAGGGCTCAAACCAGGTGAGTTCCCGCGCCACCTGCGCCCAATAGGTGCCGGGATCCTTCTCGGACTGGCGGGCCAGCTGGCGGAATCCGTCGAGCGTGTCGACCGGCAGTCGTCCCGAGGGGGAATTGAGGGGCGGGACCAGGTAGCTCTGCGCTATGAGCGCCAACGCTTCTGCTTCTTCGGACATTGGGAGCCTCCTCGCTTACTTGTATTGAGACGCGAACGGCCGTATCCAACCCAGCGATGCAGGCGTACCTTCAGCCGAGCGATGGGGCGTAAAGGGCGGTGCATGCCGACGGCCATTCATCCAGGGACCTCGATTCGGAACGGAGACCGTCCAACCCAGGAACCGTCCGATAAGAGAATAATCTGACCGGTGACTGGCATTAGAGTATCCCGGATGGCGCCAAGATCCAAGCCTGGTTGAGTCTCTTCCGAGATGGCGCCGGCCGGGTCGCCGCGCAATTTCTGGGGGCTTCGCCCAAGTCGCCGGACCCCTACGGTGTGGGCGCCATGCAGGAGGTGCTCGGCAGGACTCGCCATGCCCGGCGGCGCTGACTGCCCCTGGCGGGTGCGGGGTGCGGCGGGCTGGATGGTACACTCGCGGGGATGGGCTGGCCGGGTCGGTCCGCGAGTTCGTCGCATCCCCCCGGATCCGGGTCGGAGGTGAATGATACATGGCCACCAGCGGCGAAAAGACGGATCTGCCGGCGGGGCCGGGGTCCAGTAGGCCCCAGCGACCGGTGTGGCGGGACATAGTGCAGACGGTCGTGCTGGCCGTGGTGCTGGCGTTCCTGATTCGGACGTTTGCGCTCGAGTCATTTCAGGTCGATGGCCACTCGATGCTTCCCACGCTGACGACGGGCGACCGGGTGCTGGTGGACAAGCTTCTGTACCGCATCGAAGGGCCGCGCACCGGGGAGATCGTCGTGTTCAAGTCCCCGGTGAACGAGAGCCAGGACTGGATCAAGAGGGTCATCGGGGTCCCGGGGGACACGGTGAAGATTGTGGCCGGTCAGGTGTACATCAATGGCCACCGGTACTCCGAGCCGTTCGTGAAGCTCAACTACCGCTACAACTACGGTCCCGTCACCGTCACGCCGGGGCACCTGTTTGTGCTGGGCGACAACCGCACGAACAGCTATGACAGCCGCTACTTTGGTCTGCTGAGCGAATGGCGGGTCAAGGGCGATGCATTCTTCGTGTGGTGGCCGCCCAAGGCCATCGGCGGGATCTAGGCAGGCGCGCCCCGCGGGCGCGCTTGACAGGAGGAGAAGCGGACGCTATCGTTGCGTCTGCGACCGATAAGGCGATGGAGACCGCCGGGGCACTGCCCAAACCGCCGGAGCTTTCGGCTAATGACTCCTACCGTGCACGTGAATTCGCGTGGCGGTAGGGGTATTTTTTGTGCCGAATCGCGAGAGGAGCGAAACATGCCCATTGCGGCCCAAGTGTTGCAAGTGTTGTTTGTGCTGGGATTTGCCCCGCTTCTCAAAGGCATCATGGATCGGGTGAAGGCGCGCGGGATGCGGCGCCAGGGCCCGCCCTGGGTCCAGCCGTACCGTAATCTGTGGAAGTGGGCCCACAAGCATGTCGTGCGCACCGCGTACACGACGGGATTGGCGGATTGGGTCCCGGTGCTGTACTTCACCGCCCCCCTGGTCGTGACGCTGCTGATCCCGGTGTTGACCACCATGCCGCTGCCGCTCGCGTTCATGGCGGACATGCTGGGTGGTGGACTCACGCTGGCGGGGGCGGGCTTTCTGCTGCTGTTCTACGCGCTAGACTCGGGCAGCGCCTACGCGGCCATTGGGGTGAGCCGCATCCGGCTCATCGGCACGCTGGGGGAGCCGCTGACGGTGATGGCCGTGTTTACGGCCGCCGCCGTGGGTCGCTCGACGATTCCCTACGCGGTCAACCAGGCATTTTTTGCTGAGAGTTTCTTTGCCCCGGTGCACTTGCTCGTGCTGCTGGCCTGGCTCCTGCTCCTCTTGGCCGAGGCCGGCCGCCTTCCAGTGGACAACCCGGACTCGTCCCAGGAATTGTCTCTCATCGACCCCAATCGGGTGTTTGAAGCGAGCGGACCGGACCTTGCGCTGTTGGAGTGGGGCGGGTGGATGAAGTACACCGTGCTGTCCATCATCTTGGTGAACGTGCTCGGCTGGCCCGTGGGATTGGCGGCGGTGCTCACGCCCGGCACCCTTCTCCTGGCGATCGTGGCGACGGCCGCCAAGCTGGTCGCGGCCGGTCTCGTGGTGGTGGCCATCGAGTTGTCTTTCGCGAAGCTCCGGCTGATGCGCATCGCGGAGTACCTGACGCTGTCGGTGGCCCTGGCCGCCCTGGCGGCTTTGGCCGCGGGACTCTAACTCGGCGCGGAGGCGGTTGAAAAATTGTGACGTGAAGGAGGATGGCCATGTCGGTGTGGTTGGCGCACCCAACCCTGATGGCCCAATCGGGTGCCGCGGCGGTGTGGCTCGGGGCTAACCTGATTGCCCTGGCTCGCCGGCCCGCCACGGCCATCACGTGGTATGCGGCGGCGGGACTGGTCGAGGGCGCGATGGCCGTTTTTTGGGGCCTGGCCCACCACGAGGCCGCCTGGTGGGGTGTGGGACTTCTGTGGATGGCCGCCAAGGGCGTCGTGGTGCCGCGGTGGCTGGGCACCGCGTTGCCGCAGGACCGGTGGGAGCTTGTGGCGTCTGGCACCCCGCGCCTGCTTTTGGGCAGCGCGCTGTTGATGGTGGGGGCCATGGCCGCCGGCGGCGCCCAGGGTTTGGCGGTGGCGGCGCTGCTGACGCCCTTTTGGCTATTGACCCAGCGCCGCGAGCTGTGGGTGGCCGCCATCCTCCTGATGGAGGCCGAGGTGGCGCTCGGGTTTCTCGCCATGGGCGCGCATGTGACGCCGGCCACGGTCGATGTGCTGGACGTGGCCGAGGTGCTGTGGGCGGGCGCGCTGCTGGCGTGGCTGGTGCGGCGTGGGCGGATGGACTGGGATGAGCCGATTCACACGACGGCGCTTCGGCGCCTTAGGGGGTAGACGATGTTGGTATGGGTGCCCATCGCCTGGGTGATCGGGATGGGCGCGCTGGCGTCCCGGCGCGGTCGCTGGCCGCGGGTGGCGGCCGCCGGCACGGCGCTGGCGGCTGCTCTCGACGTGGGGCGCGCCGTGGCGCACCCGGCGTGGACGGCCGAATACGGGGCACTGGTGCTGGTGTTGGCCACGTTCGCCGTGGTCATGTCGCCCGGCTATTTTCGGGGGGCGGCGGTTCACCACCCGTGGTCGGCGGGCCGCGAGCGCTGGTACTACGTTTGGCTGGGTGTGTTTGCCGCGGCACTGCTGGCCCTGGCGGCGCCGTGGCCACTGGTGGATCTGTGGGTGGCGGTAGAAGCCACGACGCTGTCGTCGGTGCTGTTGGTGGCCCTGCCCCCCGGAGCCGAGCCGTTTGAGGCTTCGTGGAAGTACGTCACCCTGGCCATGCTGGGCGGGCTCCTGGCGCTGGGCGGCATCCTACTGGTTCAAGGTGGCGCGGCGGCCGACGTCGGCGTGGGCGCCCTGCTGATGCTGGTGGGGTTCGGCACCAAGGCGGGCCTGGTGCCGTTTCACACCTGGCTGCCCGACGCCCACGCGGAGGCGCCCGCCCCCGTGTCGGGCCTCCTGTCGGGGGCCGAGCTCGGCGGGATGCTCATCGTGGCGTGGCGCGGGCTCCTGCTGGCCGAGCGCCTCCTCCACCAGCACTGGCCGCTCATGGCGCTCCTGGGCCTCGGGCTCGTGTCCCTGCTGGCGGGGGTGGCTCTGATCTCTCGGCAGCACAATCTGAAGCGCCTGCTGGCGTACTCGTCGGTTGAGCACATGGGGGTCATCGCGGTGGGACTGGCCTTCGGGGGGCCAGCCCTGTTGGGAGCGTTTCTGCACGTGTTCACCCACGGGTTGGCCAAGAGCCAGGCGTTTTATCTGTCCGGGTCGGTGCAGGCGCACTACGGCACCGTGGACACACGGCAGATTCACGGCCTGGGCCGACGGCTTCCGTGGACGGCCACGGGCCTCATGGTGGCCATCGCGGCACTGGCGGGCCTGCCGCCGCTGGGGCCGTTTTGGAGCGAGTGGCTGATCATTCAAGGGGGCCTGGCAGAGCCGGGGATGGTGGTATGGGCGGCCGTGACGGCGCTGTTGCTGGCCGGCGGCTTCGTTGCGCTCATGTACCGGCTGCCGCGGTTATGGCAGGGGTCCGCGTCGGGCCCGCACTCCGATGCGCCGGGCCTGCGGGAGTCAAAGCTCCTGTCCCTCCCGGTGCTTGCGATGTCAAGCCTCACGATGTCCGCCGGCGTCCTCGTGCCGTGGGTGTTCCTGGGCCTCGGACGGGGGGTGTAGCATGGCCGATCCGGTGGCAGGGGACATGCGGGAGGCGCCGAGGACGGATGCGCTGTGGGACACGCTCGGACAGTTGGCCCGTGAGGGGGCCGCGCTGCTGCACGCCTTTGTCGGGGCCGCCGGGCTCGTGCTGGTCGTCTCACCCCGCGGCGGGGGCTGGCCGGAGGAGATCCTGCTGGGCTCGGGCCCGTTCGCGCGGCCCACGCGCGCGGGCCACCAGCTATTTTGGGGCGTCGAGCATGCGCTGCCCCCGGTGGTGTGGCGCCATGCCAGCCGGCGGCGCCCCGTGCGGGGGCGGGGACTGCACCTCATGCCGCTCGGCCCGGTGCGCGGCGACGTGTCCGAGTCGCTCGCGTACCAATTGGTGGTCCTGGGCGACGAGATTCATCAGGTGCGGCTCAGGGCGGGCTACAAGCGGCGGCGCGTAGCCGAGGCCATGACGGGGGCGGACGTCTCATCCGCCCTCGAGGTGGCCGAGCGCGTGACGGGGACGTCGCCGGTGGCGCACGCGCTGGCGTTCTCCCTGGCGGTGGAGGAGGCGCTGGGCATGGCGGTGTCTTTGGAAGACCGGCGGGCCCGCGTGATGCTGGCCGAGTTGGAGCGCATCACCAGCCACGTGGGGGACCTGGCGCTTTTGGCCGCGTCGACGGCCACCGTGGCCGCGGCCGCGGACTGGCTTCGCCTGAAAGAGTCGCTGCTGCGCTTTCAGGCGGCGCTCACCGGGCACAGGTACCTGCGGGGCGTGGTGGGGCCTGGTGGGCATCGCCGCCCCCTGTCCCGGGAGGTGTCGGCGCTGCCGGCTCTGGTGGGGGCCGTTCGGGAGCAGGTGAACGCTGAGGCGGCCGCGCTCGACGTCACCAACAGCTATCTGGATCGGCTGCACGGCGCGGGCCGCTTGCCCGAGTACCGGGATGGGGCGGTGTACTGGACGGGGTTCGTGGGCAAGAGCGCCGGCCTCACCCGGGACACGCGGTGGGATGCCCCGTACGCGGATTACCGCGCCCTCACCGATGGCCTCATGCCCGTGGCGCTCAGCCGTCCCGACTCCTACGGCCGCGCCTGGGTGCGTCTGGGCGAGATCCGCCAGAGCCTGGAGATCTTGTCGCGGGTGATGGAGGCGGCCGCCGCCGCGGAGGTGGGGCCGATAACGGAGGGGCGCGCTGGAAACCCAGGCGTGGGCTGGGGGATGGTCGAAGCGCCCCGCGGCCGGCTGTGCTATCGCTTAGAGGTGCACCGAGGGCGCGTGGGCGCGGCGTCGCTCACCACCCCGTCCCAGCTCAACTGGCCCGCGGTGCCGCTGGCGCTGGAGCAGCGCAACATCCTGCAGGACTTTCCCATCATTGACGCCAGCTTCAACCTGGCCGTGGCCGCGCTCGACCTGTAGCGGGGGCCAGCCGCGCCGAGGGGGCGGGGCGCCGGCGAGGGGATGCAACACGAGAAGGGAGCCCCGCATGTTTTATCGACGATGGCTGATGCATTATCTCCAGCGGCCGGCGGTGACTAGCTTTCCGGGTCAGCCTGACCCGGCGGCCCCGGGGCGCGGGCCGCTGGACGTGACGCCCTATCCGCAGTTTCGCCAATCTCTCACCCTGCGCCAAGTGGATGGGGGGTCGTGCAACGGATGCGAGGCGGAGATTCAACTGCTGGCAAGCCCGGTGTACGACCTGTCGCGGTTTGGCTTTGCGCTGTCGCCGTCGCCCCGCCATGCGGACCTGCTGCTGGTCACCGGCGTCATCACCGAAGCGATGGGGCCCGTCATCCGCAGCGCGTTCGACGCCATGCCCGAGCCGCGGCTGGTCGTGGCGGTGGGCGCGTGTGCCGTCGAGGCCGGCGGCGTGTTTCACGGGGCGCGGGGGGTGGTGGGACGGCTCGACGGGGTGGTCCCGGTAGCTGGCCGCATTCCGGGCTGCCCCCCGAGCCCCAACGACCTCCTGGCGGGCCTCCTGGCGGTGGTCGGGCGCCCTGCGCCCGCCGCGGAGGTTCGCTGATGCTGGCGGGGGCCCTGCTGGGGCTCTTGACGGCCAGCGCCCTTGCGATGGGGCTCCTGCACGCGGGGCAGGCGGGTGCGCGGATTCGGAGGGCGGCGGCGGTCGGATCGTGGCTTGCGCTGGTGGGGGCCGGCCTTGTCGGCTTGGCGTGGCGCAGCGGGACGATGAGACTGACCACGCCCGTCGGAGCCGCCGGCTGGCACATCGATCCGTGGGTGGCCGGGTGGCTCTTGGTGGTGGGGCTGATGGGGGCGCTCGCGATAAGCACCCGCGTGGCGGCGGGGGCCGTGCCGGGGGAGATGGTGGCGGTGTCCTGGCTGGCGGTCGGCGTGGCGGGCATCTTAAGTGCGGCCGATGCGCTGGCGCTGGTGCTGGCCTGGGGTCTCCTGACCGCGTCCGCCTATGGAGCCGTGGTCGCCGGGGCGCACCGCGCCCGGGTGCTGGCCGCGGGCTGGGTGCTGCTGGTGATGAATGAGCTCGGCACGGCGGCGCTGACCGTCGGCGCGATCCTTCTGGCCGCCCATCTGGCGCCCCACAGCGTGGCCGGGTCGCTTGCGGATGTCGCGGCTCTTCTGGGTTTGTTGGGGCTGGGCGCGAAGACGGGGCTCTTTCCTTTTCAGGTGTGGCTGCCGGTGGCCGAGCCCGAGGCGCCTGGCGTGGTGGCGGGCGTGCTGTCCGGGGTGACCACGACGGTGGTGATGGTGGCGCTGGGCCAGTGGTACGGGTGGACGCATCCCGGTCTGACGGTGGGGTGGATCACCGTGGCGCTGGGGGTGGTGGGTGGCGCGCTGGGCGCGATTCACGCCGCCCTGGACCATGACGTGAAGCGAGTGCTGGCGTACTCGACCGTGGAGTGGATGGGACTCGCGACGGCGCTGCTGGGGCTCTCGGTCGTCTTTCTCCGCACGGGGGCCCCAGCACCCGCCGGCGTGGCCCTGGCCGCGTTCTATGCGGTGGCGCTCATGCACCTGGGTGCCAAGACGGCGGCCTTTGGCGTTGCCGGATGGGTGGAGCAGGCGGGCGCCGGGCGCCGGCTGGATTCCTTGGGAGGGCTGTATCACCGGGCCGGGTGGCTCGGACGGTGGGCGCTGCTGGCCGTGGTGGCCCTCATGGCGCTGCCCCCCACCGGCGGCTATTTGGCGGAGTGGCTGTCGCTCGAAGCGGTGTTCATGGAGAGCGCCGGGCCGCTCAAGCCGGCGCTGGTGGCGGTGGCCATCGTGCTGGCGCTCCTCGCCGCCACGGGGGCCACCGCTATGCTTCGCTGGTACGGGGCCGTGTTCCTGGGGCCACCGCGCGGCCGCAAGCTGCCGCGCCGCCCGGATGCCGGGTCCACACGTTTGGTGGGAGCGGGAGCGGCCCTGGCTGCCGCGGCGGGGTTCGGCCTGGGGTGGTGGTTGCCGTTTGCCGCGCGCTGGGCACCGCCGCTCCTGGGCCAGCCCCTCCTCAGGCACCTCGTGGCCCGGACTTTCGGGATGCACCCGGGCCCGGCGCTCCTGGTATCTCTCGGTGCCAGGGTGTTTGCCGACCTGCCTGGCACCCCCGGCGCGATTGTGTTTCCCGGGCCCGGCTTCACCGCGACCGCTCCCTGGTATCTGCTGTGGTTCGGCGGCGCGATGGTGCTGGCCGTCGCGTGGGCGCGCCGCGCGTGGATGCGGCGGCACCACCTGACCGTGCGCCGCGAGGAGCCGTGGTCCGGCGGCTCTCACTACCGGCGCGAGTACGCCTGGACCGCCACGGCGCTGACCCATCCGCTGCGGCTCGCCTTTGCCCCCGTGATTCGGCTGCAGCGCCGGCGGCAGGAGGGGGCGGTGGTGCGGGTGGACACTGACATCGCCGATCGACTGCTGGAGCAGGGGATGCGCCCTGTGCTGCGATGGGGTGGGCGGATTGCCGACGCCCTGAGCCGAACCGCGTCGGGACTTGTGAGCCACTATGTCCTCTATGTGCTGGGCGCGCTGGCGGTGGGACTCTTGCTGCTGGGCCTCCACGCAGGCTGACCGAGCGGCCGGTTCCCACGCCGCCTCGTGGGCCCGTGCACATGTCCGCGCCGAGTCACGCGAGGATCCTTCCTGCCCCTGGCGCGAGGCCATTTCCCTCCCGGTGAGCCTCTGGCACAATGAGGTCAGACCGGCGCCGCCGGGAGGAGGCGGGCGGGATGAGGCGCACAAGCTTGGGGCTCCTCGTGGCGGTGACTGCCATTTGGGGCCTGACGTTTGTCATGGTGCAGGATGCGGTGCGAGCCACCCCGGTCCTGAGCTTTTTGGCCTGGCGCTTTCTCATCGCCGGCCTGGTCATGAGCCTCTTGACGACCAAAACGTGGCGCCAGATGACCTGGGGCGCCCTCGCCTACGGTCTGCTGCTGGGGGGGCTGGTCGCGGCGGGCTACTGGCTGCAGACGTTTGGGCTCAAGGCCACCACCGTCGATCTGGCGGGATTCCTCACGGGGCTCGCGGTGGTCCTGACCCCGGTGCTGGCGTTTGTGCTGTGGCGGCGCCCGACCCCTCCCTTGGTTTGGGTGTGCGCGGCGGCGGCCCTCGGGGGGCTCTGGCTCTTGGCCGGGTCCCGGGGCGCGCTGTCGGTGGGGGACTGGCTGGTGGTTGGGGGCGCGGGTGCTTTTGCCCTGCAGCTCCTGGCCACCGATGTGGCTGTGCGGCGCCACCCCCTCTCGGTACTCGTGGCGGTGGAACTGCTGACCACCGGCGCCATCTCCTTGGCCGGGGCGGAGGTCACCGGCGGGCTCGTGTGGCCGATGGGCTCCGTGGTGTGGACTGCGCTGATGGTGACCGCGCTGTTAGCCAGCGTGGCCGCGTTCTGGGCGCAGGGCCATGCGCAGCAGTACGCCACGCCGCAGGAGACCGCCACGGTCCTGGCCGCCGAGCCCCTGTTTGCCGCGCTGTTTTCGTACGTCCTGCAGGGCGCCGCGCTGGTGGGATGGCAGTGGGCCGGCGCGGGCCTGATCACCGGCAGCATCGCCGCGCTGGCGCGCGTGGCCCCGGGCGATGAGGGGCCGCCCGGGCTGGGGACGGTCATCTCGACCGCGGACCCGCATGACTGACTCGGCAGGCGGTAGGGCCACCGGCTCGCTGAGTGTTATGCTGAGGGAGAACGGCGTAGAGCAGGAGGGTCAAGGTGCAATATCGGATGATGGCAGCCAAGATTCATCGCGCGACCGTGACCGAGGCCGACTTGAACTATGTGGGGTCAATCACGCTGGACCGCGACTTGCTGGATGCGTCGGGGCTCCTGCCCTACGAGGTCGTCCAGATCACAAATCTGTCGAACGGCATGCTATGGCAAACCTATATCTTGCCGGGTCCGGCACATCGCGGCGACGTGTGTCTCAATGGCCCGCCCGCCCGCCACTTTCATCCCGGCGACCTCATCGTCGTCCTGGGCTTTCGGTGGGTGGACGACAGCGAGATGGCCGCGTACCATCCGCGCACGGTGTTTGTCGATCAACACAACCTCGTGACCAGCGTCTCGACGGCGGAGGAGCCGTTCACCCTCGCGCCCAGCTCGTAGCGGGCTCGCCGCGGGTATTACAATGCAGGGGGAGGCGGGACGTGAAGCCTGAGCAGGGGCAGACCGAGCCGGGCGCCGCCGTAACCGTTGACGCGCGCGCCCTCAGTTGCCCGCTGCCGGTGATTCGCGCCAAGCGTGGTCTCTCCACGGTGGATGTGGGCGCGATCGTGCACGTCATGGCCACGGACCCGGGATCGGTGGCCGATTTCACCGCGTGGACCAAAAGCACCGGGCACGAGCTGGTGGCCATGCGCCAGGATGCCGACCTGTTTGAGTTTTGGATCCGCCGCACCCGCTGACGGCATACGAGGCGCTTAACCTTTGCCGCACGCGGCTTGCGGCGGTGGCTCGGCGGATTGTTGCGGACGTTCCGTGCGATCAGCGGTGGGCAGCGGGACGCCTGAGGCGCGCGGTGCCCGGTTGGGGAAGCGTGTTCACGAGCGCCAGGCTGGCCGTTCGCGCCAAGTCCTCGGTCAGGCGCCGCAAGTCCTGATCCAAGTCGTCCGTCAATCCGTACACGGCCAGCACCATCATCGTGCGGCCGCGGGCGCGCAGCGGCACGGCCAGAAGCCAGCGAAAGCCAAACGCGCCCCAGGCCGGCACCCCGGGCGTGTCAGGGGTATCGTAGCTGCCTGCCCATCCCGGTCGGACCCAGGTGGTGTGGCCGGTGCGATAAGCCTCGGACGCCGGCAGATGGCCGTCCGGGTCGTCCGGGTCAACGGACACGCGCCAGTGGCGAAAGTACCCGGACGCTTCGCCCCGAGTGCCCACTACCCGAAAAACCTTGTCGGGGCCCGGCTCCATCACGGCCGTGAGGCCGGAGCCCAGCAGGCGGTGCACCGATTCCAAGAGCACCTCAAGCACCCGCTCCCGCGACGCGGCATCCACCAAGTCATGCTGTGCGACCAGCACCACGGCCTGGCGCTGCTCCGCGAGCCGCGCCCGCGACTCCGCCTCGGTGCGCTCAATCAGGGCAGCGGCCAATGCGGCCAGCCCTTCCAAACGCGAGCGGCGGGCCGGATCCGCCAGCGCCCCCTCCGCTCCGTGATACACGATCAAGAGCCCCAGCAACTCGCCCCGAGCCACCAGCGGGACGGCGGCGGCCGATAGAATGCCGTCGGCTAAGAGCCTCTCCCGCCACGGCAGCAGGCGGACGTCTGTGCGTACATCGTCGGAGATGGACATCTCCAGGCGGCGGATGGCCTCGCCGTTGCAGGAGCGGCCGTCATCCGTGTCGGGATCGCTGAAGGACGCAAGGTCTAGTTGGAACGGTTCTTTATCCGTGTCGATGCACAGAAGCCGCTCGCGAGCCGCATCCGTGTATCCGATGAAGCCGGTGTGCCCGCCCGTCAGGCTTAACGCGGCCAAGAGGACGTGTTGCAGCGAGGCCGCGAGGTTGTCCCCCCGAAGCTCCGGCGGGGAAGCCGCCTGCGGCACCAGGGCGCGGGCAGCCATCAAGAGCCCCTCACCGGACACCTCGGTGGCGGTCGGCGGGAGTGGGTCGGCGTCGGTGAGCACTCCCGCCAATGCCGCCAGACCCGTGAGCATCTCCACCACCGGCGGCCGCACGCGGTCCGCCTCGCGGTATGCGACGATCAAGGCGCCCCAGGGCTGGGCCGCCGCCACGATCGGCAGAGCCAGCAGCGACTGGGCATGCCACTGGACACTCGGCGAGACGTGCTGCATGACAATGGGGCGCGTGCCGGCAAACAGTCGCTCGCCCAACTCCAACTCCGCAATCGGAACACGGTCGGGCGACGTGATGCCCTGGGACGCTAGCCAGCGCCACTCCACCCCCGTCTCGCCCTGGGTGCGCTGCAGGAGACCCACCATGTCCGCGCCGCTGGCTTGGGCGGCCACCGTGACGAGGGCCTCGGCGGCTCCCTCGCCGCGGCGCATGCCGCGCGCGGCGAACCGTAGCAGGCGGATCAGCGAGGACACCAGCACCTCTGGCGGGAATGGCTTGGCGGATGTCAGCGGTGGCAGGGCAATGGCCGGCTCCGGGTGCGGCTCCCAGTCCGGCCGGCCCAACAGGTATCCCTGGGCCAACTCGATGCCCAGCTCGCGCAGGGTGCTGAGTTCGGCGGGGGTTTCCACGCCCTCGGCAATGAGCTGAATGCCGTTCATGCGGGCGAATCGCGCGGTGGCGTCCACCAAACTGAACTTCACGGGGTCCACATCGATGTGGCGCACCAGCGCCAGGTCAATCTTGGCAAAGTCTGGCCGCACTTCGACCAGCCGCGTTAGACTGGAGTATCCCGCCCCCACATCGTCCACGGCTATTCGGTACCCGTGGCGGCGAAGCCGCCCGAGCCAGCGATCCAAATCGGGGCCCGCCGCGGTTTCCTCCAGTAGTTCCAGCACGATGTGCCGAGGCGGCACCAGGGTTTGGCTCAGCAGCCAATCCGTGACCAGCGGCAGGGAGATTGGAAGCACGTTGAGAAACACCGGGATATCCCGCGGGGGTCGTGCCGCCAGTTCGGACAAGATGCGGTCCAGCACAAACCGGTCCAGCACGTCCGCCTCGCCGCTGGCGCGGGCCCAGCGGAACAGTTCGTCCGGCCGAATGGGCTCTCCCGCTGCGGTCATGGGACGGGCTAGCGCTTCGTGGCCGAACGCTTGGCCCTCCAGCAGGGATACAATGGGCTGGAAGGCGATGCGCAAGAGCCCCGGCTGGAACCGCGTCCAGACGGACAGATTGTTCGGCTGTTCGCCCACCGGAGAATCCGTCTTGACCGCCTCCTTGCGCCGGAAACCTGTGCGCGAGTTCTCCTCCGGGGAGCCGCGAGCGTGTTTTTAGCTTAAGCGGGCCCCGTGGGATCGCCAAGCCAGCGTGTTGAATTTGGAGGCCGAGGTTCCCAGGACGCGGAGGGATCGCCCGTGTTGGTGGAGTGTGTGGCCAATTTCAGCGAGGGGCGCCGGCCCGAGGTGGTGGCGGCCATTGTCGACGCGGCGCGAGGGCCAGGGGTTCACGTGTTGGACGCGTCGACTGACGCGGACCACCACCGGTTCGTGCTCACAGTAGCCGGGGAGGGGGAGACGGTGGCTGGCGCCGCGTGGCGCGCCGTGGCGGCGGCCGTGGCCCGCATCGACCTGACCCAGCACCGAGGGACGCATCCTCGCATCGGGGCGGCGGACGTGGTGCCGTTTGTCCCCCTGGGAGACACCCCCATGTCTTATTGTGTGGCACTGGCGGAATCCGTCGGCCAGCGCATCGGGTCTGAGCTGGGTGTGCCCGTGTATCTCTACGGCGAAGCCGCCCGACGGCCGCGGCGGCGAAATCTGGCCGACGTCCGCCGGGGCGAATTTGAAGGACTCGCCTCGCGCATGCGCGATCCCTTTTGGGTGCCGGACTTTGGCCCCGCGACTCCTCATCCCACCGCGGGGGCGGTGGCGGTCGGGGCCCGCCCGGCGCTGGTGGCATTCAATGTGTGGATCAGCACCGGCGACCCAGCGGTGGCCAATGCGGTGGCGCGCGCGGTGCGCGGATCGAGCGGCGGCTTGGTTGGCGTGAAGGCGTTGGCCATGGACACCGTCGGCCATGGCCGGATGCAGGTCTCGATGAACCTGGTGGACTTCCGCCGCACGTCCCTGCCGGCGGCGCTGGAATTGGTGAGGCGCGAGGCGGCGCGCTTCGGCGCGGCGGTGACCGAAACCGAAATCGTGGGCATGGTACCGCTGGCCGCGATGTTGGCGTCGGCCCAGTACTATCTCCAGGCGCACCGGTTCTCGGTGGGTCAAGTCCTGGAGCTGGGGCTCTTGGATCTGGCCCGCGTTCAGCCGGCCACCTCGGGGGCGGATGAAGCCGAGATGGCGGGAGGGCAGCGGGGATGACCGCCTCGCGAGGGCGCTCGGCCAACCTGGTGATGACGAACATCGGTCAGCTGCTCACCATGGCGGGCGATGGCGCGCGGTTCGCGGTTTTGGGCGATGCGGCGGTGTGGGTGGCGGATGGCCGGGTGCGCTACGCGGGCCCCGAGCGCCGGCTGCCGCCGGAGGCAGAGGGCCTAGCGGTGGACGCCGAGCGCCGACTGGTGACCCCGGGCCTGGTGGATGCGCACACCCATCTCCTGTATGCGGGTCAGCGGGCCCAGGAAGTGGCGCTCAGGGCCCGGGGGGCGGATTATTTGGAGATGCTCCAGGCCGGCGGCGGCATCTTGGCCACGGTGTCGGCCACGGCGGCCGCGTCCGACGATGACGTGCTGGCGGCGACGCGCGCCCGGCTCGGGGAGGCCCTTCGGACGGGCACCACGACCCTGGAGCTGAAAACCGGATACGGCCTCACGCCCGCCGCTGAACTGCGCCTCATGCGGCTGGCGGAAACCCTGCGGGCTGAAGGGCCCCAGCGCCTGGTGCTCACCTTTCTGGGGGCGCATGCCCTCCCCCCCTCGCATCGGGGGGACCCGGCGCGCTTTCTCGGGGAGATGGCGGCCACGCACGCGGCACTGGTGGGGCGGGCCGACTTTGTCGACATTTTTTTGGAGCCCGGCGTGTTTGACGCCGCGGCCGCCGAGCCGTATCTCGCGGCGGCCCAGCAGCGGGGACTGGCCATCAAAGTGCACGTCGATGAGCTGCAGGACGGCGGCGGGGCGGCGGTCGCCGCGCGGTGCGGCGCCGTGTCGGCCGACCACTGCGCCTACACATCGCCCGAGGGCATCGCAGCTCTGAAGGCGGCCGGCACAGTGGCGGTGCTGCTTCCCGGCACCGCGGGGTATCTGCACCCCGAACACATGGCCCCGGCGCGCCAGTTTCTGGACGCGGGGGTGCCCATCGCAATTGCCTCCGACGGGAACCCCGGGTCGTCGCCGACCAGCTGCCTCGGGACGCTCCTGCCGTGGGCGGCCGCGTGGTTGCATCTGACGCCGGAAGAGGTGTGGGCGGCGGTCACGCGGGGCGGGGCGGCGGCACTGAGCCGGGCCGATGTGGGGCGGCTCACGGCAGGGTCTTGGGGCGACCTTGTCGTATGGGACACCGACGACTATCGCGTGCCCTGTTATCGATACGGAGCCAACCTCGTGCGGGGCGTGTACGTGGGAGGGCAGCCGGTCGTGCCCGAGCGGGCGGAACCCGATCCTCCAGCAAGGCCAGGTGCCACTGCCCATCACTGACAAGAAATCCCGCCGATCGACTTTCGCTGGCGCGCACCGGCACCAGCACGGTGGTCCGGACGGCTTCCCGCTCGGCTGCTGACGCGCCTGTTGGGACGGTCGCGCGGGGTTCGTTCTTGTCCCATTAATCGCTGGCGTTTGGTACCATGCTGGTCAACGCATCGGATCGAGAGGGTGGGGCCAGAGCACGGCGGGAGCAGTCGCCGGCCCGGGAAGCGCATCGTGCTTTCGGCTCTTAAAGTAAGGAGGCAATTCCATGAAGAATCCATGGGAAAATCGCAGGCGGCTCGAAATGCTGCTGGATCCCCGGCGTGCGCGCTGGTTTCCGCGTCCGCCGATTCTTCTCGCGCTAGCGCTAGGCGAGGGCATGGCCGTGGCCGACGTGGGGGCGGGCAGCGGATATCTGGTCGACGAGCTGGCGCGGGCCGTTGGTTTGGCTGGGCGGGTGTGGGCCGTGGACCCGAGTCGTGAAGCCCGGGAACTCCTGACCGAACGGTTCCCGAATTCTGCACACCCCCAGGTGGGGGTGTGTGACGGAACGGCCGCCGCCACGGGACTTGCGCACCAGTCGCTGGATGGCATGATTTGGATTGCCCTTTACCACGAACTGATGCACGGAACACCCAACGGCGAGATCCATCGGAGTTTGGCCGAGGCGCGGCGCGTCTTGAAGCCCGGCGGCCGGCTGGTCATCGCCGACTGGAGGGCGGCCCCGACCGAGGTGGGTCCACCGATGCACGAGCGGGTGGACCGTGCGGCCGCCGGCGATCAGGTGGCGGGGGCGGGGTTCACCGTAGTATCCGCGACCGACCTGAGCGATGCGGTGTGGTTGCTGACTGCCACCGCGCCTCGGGATGAACCCTCCTGATGGACAGAGGGCCGGGCCGGGTGTGGGGCATCGGGGTTGATGCCGTTGACGTGGCGCGCTTCAAGGCGGCGGCGGAGCGGAGGACCCGCTTGGTGCCGCGCGTGTTTGACGACGACGAGATTCAGTACGCGGGGGACGGGAAAAATCGCTGGCAGCGGCTGGCGGCACGGTTCGCCGCCAAAGAAGCCGTCGTCAAGGCCGCCGGGGGCTTCCGGGGGTCCGCGTGGCGCCAGATCGTGGTGGGCGGTCGCCTGAATCAGCCGCCCCCGGTGTCGATTCGCGGCCCGCTGGGGGAGTGGCTGGATGCCCACCACCTCACGGTGCTGGTGTCGATGACGCATGAGCACGACGTCGCGGTCGCGGTGGCGGTCCTTCAGACCGCGGAGGAGGAGCCGTAGCGTGAACCGGCCGGTGTGGACCGCCGAGGAGGCGCGGGCGGCCGATGCGGCCGCCGCCGGCCTGGGCATTGATCCAACGTGGCTGATGGAAGCGGCGGGCGCCGCGGTGGCCCGCCGCGTGCGGGCATGGGAGGCCACGCACCCTCTGATTCTCGTGGGTCCGGGCCAGAATGGCGGCGATGGATTGGTGGCGGCACGCCGTTTGGCGTTGGCCGGGGTGGACACCCAGGTGTTCATGCCAACGGTCCCCCGGTTTGACGGGGCGGCCGCCGTTGTGGCCAGCGCGCTGGCTGCCGGCGCCCGGCCCGTGGAGGGCGGCCAGCTGCTCGGGGCGCTCGGCACGTCGGACTTGGTGGTGGACGCGGTGCTGGGCACGGGCCAAAACCGGGCGCTCGGGCCGCCGTGGTCCGCGCTGTGGCCCCACTTGGGGCGGTCGCGAGTCCTCGCGGTGGATCTGCCCACGGGGGTGGAGGCGGATACCGGCCGGTGCTGGACCGACGGGCCGGTCATGGTGGAGACCATGGCCGTGGGCGCGCTCAAGCCGGCGCATGTGCTGGAGCCGGCGGCGTCACGGCTGGGCCGCCTGACGGTGGCGGATATCGGCCTGCCGATGCGACTGGGCCAGCGGTTTCGGTTGGCCCGGCCGGACGAGACGCTGCCCGAGCGGGATGCGGCCGCGGACAAGTATGCCCGGGGCATCCTGGCCGTCGTGGGCGGCTCTGCCGAGTACACCGGCGCACCCGGCCTGGCAGCGGCCGGCGGGATGCGGGCGGGCATGGGATACGTGGAAATTTGGTGCGCTGGCGCGGGTGCGGAGCGGATTCGCTTCCTGCCGGCCGTGGTGCGGGTGCTGCCGGAGCAAGACGGGGCGCTGACGCTGGACGACGGGGCCCGGCGGGCTCTGGGACGGGCCGGGGCGGTGGTGCTGGGCCCGGGGGCCACCCTCGCCCCGTCCTTGGTGGAGGCGGTGCGGGCCACGGGCCTGCCTGCGGTGGTGGACGCGGGGGCGGTGGCGGCGTACGTGGCGGCTGGCCGGCCCCGGTGGCCCGGCGCGGTGTTTACGCCACACACGGCGGAGGCGGCGCGCCTCTTGGACCGCGACGCCACTTGGGTGGCGAGCCATCGGGAGGCAGCGGTGCGCGAGCTGGTGCGGGCCACGGGCGGCGTGGTGCTGCTGAAAGGCCGCCACACGCTGGTCGGGGCGGGGGACGGTCCTCTGTTCGTCAATTGGCCCGGAGGGCCGGAACTGGCGACCGCCGGGACGGGGGACGTTTTGGCGGGCGTCATCGGAGGACTGCTGGCGCGGGGGTTGGAGCCTCTGTCGGCAGCGCGGCTGGGTGCGTGGTGGCACGGCCTGGCGGGAGACCGGATGCGGTGGACGCACGGCCCGTCCGGGGGGTCGGCGGAAGATTTGCTGGATGCTCTATCGGCAGTGCGGCACGCGGCGGGTGTTCCGGGCGATTGGCCGGAGTGGGTGTGGTGATCGGGCCGGAGCGCGCGACGCACGCCCTGGTGCGCCTGGAGGCCATCCGCGCCAACGTGCAGGTGGTGCGCCGGGCATTGGCACCCAAGACCCGCCTATGGGCCGTGGTCAAGGCCAACGCGTACGGCCATGGGGCCGTTCCCGTGGCGAGGACGGTGCTCGAGGCTGGGGCCGACGCTCTGGCCGTCGCCTTGCCGGAGGAAGGCTGGGAGCTTCGCTGTGCCGGGGTTGCGAGCCGCATCCTCGTGTTGGGCCCGATCTTGCCCGAGCAGGCCGTGTCGGTGGTGGGCGCGGACTTGGAGGCCATCGTATTCAGCGCCCCCGTCATCGAGGCCCTGGTGCGGGCCGCGTCGGAAGCGGGCCGCCAAGCCCGGGTCCACCTCAAAGTGGACACCGGCATGGGCCGCGTGGGCGCACGACCCGAGGATGCGCCGGCCTTGGCAGAGCGTATCGCGGCAGAGCCGGCGCTCCGGTGGGTGGGGCTGATGACTCACCTGGCGGATGCCGATCACGACGATCCCGAGTGGACGCGTGCCCAGTACCGCCAGCTGGTGCGGGTGGTGGATGGGCTCCGCCGCCAGGGGTGGTCGCCGCCGGTGCACGCGGCGAATTCGGCAGGGGCGCTGCGGTTCCCCGGTCTGCAGGCCGACGGCGTACGGGTGGGGTTGGCCCTCTACGGCGTGTCGCCGTGGGCGGGCGCGCCGCCGCTTCACCCCGCGCTCGCCCTGCAGTCGGTGGTGACCATGGTGAAGACGGTGCCGGCCGGATTCCGCGTGGGGTACGGGCACAGCTACCAGGCGCAAACGCCACTCACCATCGCCACGGTGGCGGCCGGGTATGCCGACGGCGTCCGGCGAGGGTTGTCAAATCGCGGCGCCGCGATGGTGGCCGGCCATCGGGTTCCCATCGTCGGGCGGGTGTCCATGGATCAACTGACGCTCGGCGTGCCGCGGGACGTGCCCGTGCACGTCGGCGACCCGGTGGTGCTGCTTGGCCGCCAAGGGGCGCTGGAGGTGTCGGCCCAGGATTGGGCGGCGTGGCTGGACACCATTCCGTATGAAGTGCTGTGCGGCATAGGTGCTCGCGTGCCGCGGGTGTACTCTTGACCGCGGCGGCTCGGGTCGGACCACTGGGGCCTCGTGTGCCCACACGTGATTGAAAAAGGCCGGATGCTGACTGCTGTGGGCCGAAAGCCTATAATGAAGCGGCGTCGAGCTTACGTCCAATCGTGTGGAGACCGAGCGAGGCTGGAAGTGGAAGAGGTGCGTCCCCGTGGAACACGAGCGTCGAGGGGCCGTGGCCCGGCTGGTTGTGCGCATGCCCCGAGAACTGATCGAGGCCCTGGATGATTTGGGGCGCGAGCAGCACCGCGGGCGCGCCGATTTGATTCGCGAAAGTGTGGCCCGGTATGTGGATCAGCTTGCGCGCGAGCGGCTCCGCGATGAGCTTATCGCGGGGTACCGCGAGTGGGGTGAGATGTACTGCCATTTGCGTGAGGAACAGTGGGAGCCGGAGGCATGCGAAGTGGACGCAGCGAGTCCCAACGACCAGTAGGATCGGTGGTCCGTCGCGGCGACATTTTCTTTGCGGACTTGTCGCCAGTGGTGGGATCGGAGCAAGGGGGGGTCCGCCCGGTGCTGGTGTTGCAAAATGACATTGGCAACCGGTACAGTCCCACCGTGATTGTAGCTGCCATCACGTCGCAGCACAGCAAGGGCCGCCTGCCGATTCATGTCACGGTGGCGCGCGAGGAATCGCCACTGGGGCGTGAGTGCCTGATCCTCTTGGAGCAGGTGCGCACCCTCGACAAACGTCGACTGAAAGACCGTGTCGGCCTCCTGGCCCCGCATATCATGGAGCGGGTGGATCGCGCCCTCTCGATTTCCCTGGGGTTGCTGGACGTTTAGGCTTGGGCGGGGGACGCTCGCGACGCCGCCAAGCTCGAGTGGGCAAAAGTGAGACAGAGGGGAAGCGCACGTGGAATGAAACCGGTGGTGGGCATTACGATGCGGCACGCGGGGGGCGGCGCGCGGCCGTACGATCAAGTGGCCGGGACCTACATTCAGGCGCTCGCCCAGAGCGGCGCCGCGATGGTCCTTTTGCCGAACGTGCCGAATCCCGATGCGGTCCGGGTGCTGGATGGCCTGCTGCTGACCGGTGGCGGCGACTTCGCCCCCACGCTTTTCGGCGCGGCGGACGAGGGCACGGACTGGGCGGGCTACTCTCCCGAGCGGGACGCGGCCGAAATCCTTTACCTGCGGACGCTCGCGCCGGATGTGCCGGTGCTGGGCATCTGCCGAGGCATGCAGGCCCTGGCGGTGGCGTTCGGCGGGTCGCTGGTGCAGGACATCCCCCGACTGCAGCCAGACGCGCTGAACCACACACAGGCGCAGGCCCGCGAGGACACCACTCACACCGTGATGCTGGATGCGACGTCCCGGTTGGCGCACATTGTGGGACCGGGGCCCTTGGCCGTGAACTCGTTCCACCATCAGGCGGTGGAGCGGGTCCCCGCGGGCTTTCGCGCCGTGGCCCAGGCGCCCGATGGCGTGATCGAGGCCATCGAGGCTATGGACATGGAGGGCTCCGGGGGGCGGTTCGCCATCGGCGTGCAGTGGCACCCGGAGACGCTGGTGGGGCGGCAGGCACACGCCGAGCGGCTGTTTTTGGCGTTTGTGGGCGCATGTGCAGCCCGCGCGTCGGTCGCGGGAGCTCGGTTCGTTGGCTGAGGCGGTCGTAGAAATTCGGCGTGGCGGGCGCGTGGAGAGCGTCGTTGGCGGCGACGGGGTGGTGGTGGACAGTGCCGGGCGCTTGGTGGCGTGGTTCGGTAATCCCCACCGGGAAACATACTGGCGGTCAAGCGCCAAGCCGTTCCAGGCCGTGCCGCTGGTGCTGTCGGGCGCGGTGGCGCAGTTTGGCCTGGACGCTTCGGACGTGGCCATCACCGCGGCGTCCCACAGCGGCGAGCCCCGGCACCTCACGCACGTTGAGCGCCTGCTTAAGCGCGGGGGCCTGACGGCGGCCGATCTCGCATGCGGGGCGGACTGGCCCAAGCACGTGCCCACGGCGGACGCGATGCGGCGCGCCGGCCTCGAGCCTTCACCGCTGCATCACAACTGCTCGGGCAAGCATGCCGGCATGCTGCTCACGGCCGCCGTGCGCGGCGCGGCCACGACTGGCTACGTGGAGCCGGATCATCCGGTGCAGCAGGAGATCCGCCAGGTGGTGGCCGAGTTCACGGGCGTGCCCGCAGGCCACCTGGCCACGGGGGTGGATGGCTGTGGCGTGCCGACCTTTTACCTGCCGCTGTCGCGCATGGCCTGGGCCTATGCCCGCCTGTACGACGGCCGGGGGCTTGCCGACGACCACGCGGCCGCGGGACAGTTGGTGGCCGAGGCCATGCGCACGCACCCCGAGTTGGTGTCGGGCGAGGGCCGCCTGGAAGCCAGGTTGGCCGAGGCGACGGGTAGCCGCGTGATGTCTAAGGGTGGCGCCGAGGGCGTGTACTGCGGGGCGCTCCCGGAGCGCGGCTGGGGGGTGGCCATCAAGGTGGACGACGGGGGGACGCGAGCCCGCCGCTCGCTGGTGGCGGCGGTGCTGAGCCTGCTGCCGGTGCTGGCCGAGGACGCGCGGATGCGGCTCGCCGCGCTGGCCGTGGAGTCCGTGGCCCATTACGCCGGCCGGCCGATAGGCGAGATGATGCCGATAGTCGAATTGCAATGGGGGCAGGTGCGATGACACCGTTTGCCGTGACGAATGTGAGGCTCTTGGACGGCGGAGATCTTGGATATGTGGAGCGGGGAGGGTTCCTGGTCAACGCCGACGGCCGCATCGCGGCTATCGGTGCGAACTACACACCGGCCGCCGGGGTCAGGGTGGTTGACGGTCAGGGCTTGTGGTGCCTGCCGGGCTTTGTGGATGCCCACAGCCATATTGGTCTGTCGACCAAAGGCGAGTCCGGCGATTCGGCCGACGGCAACGAGGCCACCGAGGCGGTGACCGCCGATGTGCGGGCGCTGGATGGGTTGAACCCGCGCGACCCGGCCATCCCGGAGACGCTCGCCGCAGGTGTGACCACAGCGTACGTGACGATGGGCTCTGCCAACGTCATTGGGGGACTAGGCTGCACGGTCCATCTGGCCGGCCGCACGGTCGAAGAGATGGTCATGGTCCCGGCCGGAGGCATGAAGGCGGCCATGGGCGAAAACCCGCGTCGCGTGCACGGCGCCAATGCCAAACGCCGCCCTGCAAGTCGCCCTGGGGTGGCCGCGGTCCTGCGCGAGTGGCTGGAGCGGGCTCGCCGCTACGCCAATCAGCCACCCTTAGGCGTGCGGGACTACAACCCGAAGCTGGAGGCGCTGGCGATGGTGGTGCGGGGGGACATCCCCCTTCGGGTGCACTGCCACCGAGCCGATGACATCGCCACCGCGCACCGCGTCGCCAGTGAGTTTGGGCTCAAGTGGGTCATGGACCATGCCACGGAGTCGCATTTTATTTTGGACGACGTGGTGGGCTGGGGCGTGCCGGCCGTGGTGGGTCCGACGTTTGGGGCGGCCAGCAAGGCGGAGACGCGGCACAAGAGCTTTGCCACGCCCGGCATCCTGGCCCGGGCTGGCGTGGCGACCGCCATTTGCTCCGACCATCCCGTGATTCCCTCGCAGTATCTAGCGATTTACGCCGGGCTGGCGGTGCGCGCGGGTATGCCCGAGTCCCTGGCGCTGGCCGCCATCACCAGCGTGCCGGCCCAAATTGTGGGGGTCGGGGACCGTGTCGGCAGTCTCCAGGTCGGACTTGAGGCGGACTTCTCCCTGTTCACCGACAACCCACTCACCCACGTGCAGGCCACCACCAAGGCCGTGTACATCGGCGGACAGCAGGTGAGCGGCACCTAGCCGGCGCTGGTGGGCGTAGACGCCTGCCCCCGTTGCCTCTACACTGGGAGCAACGAAGGAAAGCCGCCAAGGAGCAAGCAGCATGCCCGAGGGAGGGGGACATACGCTGGCCGACTCGCTGGATGATGTCGCCCGGGAGGTGGCGCGGTGCAGGGCGTGCGGCCTGCACAAGGGCCGCACCCACGCCGTTCCGGGCGAGGGCCCGGCTCACGCCCGCCTGATGGTGGTGGGCGAAGGGCCGGGCCAACAGGAGGATGAGGTCGGCCGGCCATTCGTGGGCCGGGCCGGCCAGTTGCTGACCGACATGCTGCGGGCCATTCACCTCGAGCGCCAAGAAGTGTTCATCGCCAACGTGGTTAAGTGCCGCCCGCCGGAAAACCGAACTCCGTCGCCCTCAGAGGCCGAGGCCTGTGCGCCGTTTTTGGCCCGTCAGATCGCGCTGGTGAATCCCGAGGTGATTCTGGTGTTGGGTCGCACGGCCGCCGAAGCCCTCATGGGACCGGGCGTGCGCATCACCGCGGTGCGCGGCGTGTGGACTACGTTGGGCACCCGTGCGCTCATGCCCACTTACCACCCGGCCTATCTCTTGCGCGACCCCCGCAAGAAGAAAGAGGCGTGGGAAGATCTGCAGCGCGTGGCGGAGCGGCTCGGCATTCCGGTTTAGCGCGGGCCGGTTGTCCCCTCTTGTGTCCCAGGCACCGGATGCATGCGACTTTGGTCGCACGCCTGGTGCCCATCACGGAGCGGCTGGAGCCGGGTTTGGATGCCCTGATCGCGACCGACAGGGCTGTTGCGCCCACGGCTTTCGGGCCATTGCCAGCGCCTCGGCCGGCTGAGACGCCGGATGTCGATGTTGCGGGTCTGCTCGTAAGGGACCGCGAGCGGGAACGCTGGTGATTTACCTCGATTCGTCGGCCATCGTGAAGCTTGTGCGTGTGGAAGCCGAATCGGACAGCCTTCGAGCATGGGTCGAGGAACACCACGCGGCCACGCTGGTGTCGTCGTGCTTGGCGGAGGTCGAAGTTGTCCGTGCGCTGAGGCGATACGAAGCCCCGGCCGTAGCCGGGGTGCCTGCGGTGATGGCCCACATGCTTCGCTTGGACGTCGACGCCCGGATTCGGGAGATGGCGGCGTCCTACAACATGGTCGGCCTGCGGACGTTGGATGCCATCCATCTGGCGACGGCTGAAGTGCTGCATGCGGACAGATACGGCCTGGAGTCATTTGTGGCCTACGACGCGCACCTGCGAGCGGCGGCCGCGGCGCGTGGGTTGACGACCGTATGCCCTGGCCTTGGGGACTCGGGTCCTGAGCCGTGAATTCGGTTGCCATAGCTTGCAAGAGCCGCGAGGATGTGGCCGGCCGTCTTCACCCACACATAGAGCCGGGGATGGTCATTCCAGGCCGCGGCCCAGGCCCAAATGTTTGCTTCCAGATCCGCCACACTCCGATACGCCGAGCGTAGGAGCTTATCGGTGGTCAGCTTCCCGAACCACCGCTCCACCAGGTTCAGGCACGAGGCGCTCGTCGGCGTACAGTGCGGCACGAACCGTGGGTGTTTGACCCGCCAGCGCTGAATCGGCGGCGCTTTGTGAGTCGCGTCGTTGTCCAGGACCACATGCACGCCGAGGCCGGCCGGCACGATGGCGTCGAATTGCTCCAGGAACTGCTTGAACTCCTGTGTGCGGTGAAGGCGGTGGAGACTCCCTACGATTTCCCCGCTCTGCAGATTCAGCGCCGCAAAGAGGCTCGGACTCCATGCCGCTGGTAGTCGTGACGCCGGCGTTCCGGTGTCCCGGGCAACCACGGGAGGATGGGCTGCATCCGGTGGAGGGCTTGGATCTGCGTCTCCTCATCCACGCACCGCACTACCGCCCGCTCCGGCGGGTCCAGGTAGAGGTTCACCACATCGCGAACTTTGTCCACGACCAGCGGGTCCGTGGACAGTTTGAACGATTCCGTGCGGTGGGGTTGGAGCCCAAACGTCCGCCAGATCCGGCCGATGGCAGTTTTGGAGAGCCCGACACGGCGGGCCATGCTCCGGGTAATCCAGTGGGTCGCCTCCGGCCGCGCCGCTTCCGGGGTTTTGGCGACAACCTCCGCGACCCGCTGATCGGGGATCTGCCGCGGGGGGCGAGGTCGGGGGGCCTCGGCCGTCCCGTGCGTGACAAACCGCTGGTGCCACTTGCTCACCATGGGGCGGCTAACGCCGAATTCATCGGCCACGGCTGGATTCGACAGGCCGTCAGCGCAGCGGAGCCCAATGCCAGCCTAGAGGGCGAGGGCGTGGCGGGAGGTAGGGCGGCGAGCCCACCGTTCCTAGGTGGTCCGCTCGTCGGCGGTCAGGGTCAAGGGGGCAAGTGGCCGACCATTTCGTCGAGACGTCGATAGTGATGTAGAAGATATTCCATGCTATACGGTATAGAGCTCGCATTAACAACCTAGGACACTAGAGGTCCGGCTGACATCCCATTCCCCCAAGGACCGGGAAGGGGCAACGACCAAGGCCTTGCGTTGCACCGAAGACAGTGTTTCGGACAAAAACGACCGTCCCAGTGGGGTGCAAGCCCAGGTGATTTAGGTGGCGCCACGCAGAATGCTTTCCCACAAGAATCACGGCGCCGGGGCGAAATCGGCCCCCAGGAGCACTCATGGAATCCTCCGTAAACAGAGATTCCGTAAAGAGGGGTTGTGAGTGTCCGGTGGGGACTTATCCCCATGGGCTCGACACCTACCGTAGCGGTCTGCTACCGCTTCAGCACCCCGGCGACGCGAGACAACATTTCGGCGGTGGCCACGATCCCACGGTAGAACAGGTCCAGACGCATGTTTTCGTTCGGGGAATGGTTGGCCTCATCCTCGTTGGCATACGGGATGATGAACGAGGGAAGGCCCAGGATGTGGGTGAATACATAATCTGGGAGGCCTCCGCCCAGTGCCGGCTGGATATATGGCGAGACCCCATGGGCGGCCGTCAACCCATCGGCCAGGGCCTGTAATGCTGGGTGATCGGGCGGGGTGCGGGAGGGGCGCATGTGGCCATGGGACACGTACTCCACGTCGGGGGCCACTTCGGCCAGGTAGCCGCGGAGACGCTGTTCGATAAGGTTGGGATCCTGGTCGGCTACCAAGCGCACGTCGCACTTCACCGATGCGGTGGCGGGGATGATGGTTTTGTGTCCCGGGCCTTTGTAGCCAGCGTCCATCCCATTGATCGAGAAACTGGGCTCCAGCATGAGACGGCGATAGTAGTCTTCTTTGTGCCATGGCTCCACGGCCTCTAGGGGAAGTCCCACAGTGCGCGCCACGATGGCGGGGTCAAAGGGTAGGGCGGCGATGAGTCGATTTTCTAGTTCGCCGATGGGTCGGACAGTCTCGTAGAACCCGGGGATCTTGATGCGGCCGTCTTCGTCGTGGAGAGCCGAGAGGGCGTGCACTAACGTCCAGGCGGGGTTCGGAACCAGGTTTCCTTTATTTCCGGAGTGATTGTCAAACATGGCGCCGCGGGCGCGTAGCTCAAAGCTCAGGATGCCCCTGACGCCCAAGTTGATGACCGGATGGTCTCCAATCCCCATCGGGCCATCGGAGGTGATGGCCAGATCCGCATGAAGCCGGTCCCGACAATTGGCGAACGTCTCTGCGAGATGGGGACTCCCGGACTCCTCTTCTCCTTCCAGGACCACCTTGACATGAAGCGGAAGGGCCCCGTCGACCGCGCGGAGCGCAACGATGCCCAGGATGTGCGCCAGATGCTGGCCTTTGTTGTCTCCCGCGCCGCGGCCGTAGAGTCGCCCGTCGCGAATGGTCGGCTCGAAAGGCGGACTGTGCCAGGCATCCAGCGGATCCGCCGGCTGAACGTCGTAATGTCCGTAAATCAGCACGGTCGGCATCGTCCCTTCCGAACCTCGGGCCTCGGCCAGCAATACCGGATAGCCGCGGGTTGGAAGCTTGGTGACTGAGAATCCGGCACCTTCGAGAATCCGGATCGAAAGCGCGGCAGCTTCTTCTACGCGGGCGTGTTGCGCGCTGATGCCAGCCTCCCGGACCTCGTCCATCCAGAGAGCCAAGAAAGCGTCCCGATGCTGATCTACATAAGGCCAAAAACGTGAGGACATGGTCAAAACCTCCCTTGAGGAGCGAGCGGAATGGGTCACATCCGGGTTCGTGGGGAAAACGGGTTTCCTCTGGACCCATCCGTATACGGGAAGCGTAACCGGCGCTGATGCCGGAGGGCAAGCCGGAAGCGTCCGTGGGGGTTCGTCACGAGGGACCGTCGTCCCCACCGGGCCGGTCGCCGGGTCAAGGCGCTCGTGCGCCAACGTCTGGCCGCGCAATCGTTACGAGGCGGCAAAGAAGGGGCGGCCGGCGGGGCAGCAAGTTCCGGTGCGGGAGCTCAACCGCCGCAGGCGAGTGGGGTTGGGCCGGATGGCAGAGCCTCGCGGTCCGCTGATACAAGGCGTTCCCCCCGCCTCCGCGCCACTGGCCGAGCGCCGAAAGCCTTCGGTATCAGTGACTGAGGATGACGCCGGGGCCGATGGCTGGCGCGGGGCGCCGCGCACCGCCCTCGGCCCCAGGGACCCGCAACGGGTCGTGGGTGGTGCCGCTCTTGGGGCCTGCACGAAACGCTTGGTTGCCGCTCGCGCTGCCAAGGGGCGGCTAGACCCCCCTGGTGGCGACGTGCGCGGGCCGGGCGCGTGGCCGGTCACGAAGGCGCGACTCAGGTGATGCGGACCAGCAGCATGGCGACCAAGAGCGCAATGAAGGCATAGCTCACGTACGCGTTGACACTGCCGCGATGCATCCGGCTAAACAGGTGCGCCAACACCCGGGCCCCACGGATGGCGGGATCCACGATGAGACGGTCCACCACATAGCGCGACTCATCTTCGCGCCGAACGCTGACGCGGAAGTGCTCCGCCACCACCTCCTCGCGGTCCACCGTCTGTCCAGGGCTGAGGACGGCGCGAAACACCACCCAGATGGGGCGCGCCATGCCGGTGGCGGTGTAGGTGAGGCCCGCGTCCACGGTCCGCGCGCCCCCCAGCCATGAGCGGCCCCGGCGCATCCGCCCCCGTCCCAAAAGCTTGGCCAGGGCAAACGCCAGCGCCAGCGCGATGGCGATGGCCACGGCCAGATACGTGGGCGACATCGCAAATACGACGCCCGCATGCAGGCGGGTGCTGGGATGCATGAAAACCAGACCGGGGGCTGGCAGCACGTGCCGCCCGACCGCCGCCCCCAGGGGATAGAAGGCGGACGCCAGCGCCGGCGGGAGCGTGGCCGGCTGAAAGAAAGTCGGGATGAACGCCGCGATGTCGTGGCTCTGCGCCAGGTTCACCGCCACCCGGGCCAATCCGGTCGCCACATAGGTGGGCGCCATGCCCAAGAGCAGCGCCAGTGCCGCCAGGAGACCCATGGCGGTCCGCTGGGTTCGCGTCACGTCGTGGGCCACTGCGGCGGGGTCGGACCGGTGGCGCCCCAGAAACGTCATGCCGTAGAACCGAATGAACGCCGTGGCCGCGAGGCCAGCCGCCAGGGCCACGATGACCCCGGCCAGCGCGAACGCCACCTCCAGGGCGGGGTTGGCGATGGCGACGCTGCGCAGGAGGCTCTGCAGCAGAAGCCACTCGCTGGCAAACCCGTTGAACGGGGGAATGGCCGCGATGGCCATCGTGCCTGCCAAGAGGAACACCCCCGTCCACTTCAGGCGTCGCCCCAGGCCTCCGAGATGGTCCATGTTGAGTTCGCCGGTCGCCTGGTCGATGGCGCCCGCCCCCAAAAAGAGCAGGGTTTTGTATACCGAATGGTTCAGCAGCTGATACAGGGCCGCGATCCACGCCAGGAGGCCCAGGACAGGCAAGCCCACGGCGTCGAACGTCATGGCGGCGCCTATTCCGATGGTGACGAGGCCCATGTTTTCGATGGAGCTGTGAGCCAAGAGACGCTTGATGTGCGTGTCCGTGGCCGCATACAGGATTCCGAGAAACGCGGTCACGACGCCAATACCCAGGACGATCACGCCGGCCGTGGGGGTCGGCACGGGCAGCAGCTCCACGTTGGTCAGGATGATGCCGTACAAGCCCAGATTGAGGATGGCGCCCGATAAGACGGCCGATGCATTGGCGGGAGCGGCAGGGTGGGCGCGGGGGAGCCAGCTCATCGCGGGGAACAGCCCCGCCTTGACGCCAAAGCCCACGAAGGAGAGTCCGAAGACGGCCCACCGCACCCCGGCTGTCAGTCGTTCGGGTCCAGCGGCCGCGATCGTTGAAAACCCAATGCTGTGGGCGGCCAGCACCAGGGGCAGCCACGCGGCCAGCACCATGAGGAACCCCAATTCGCTGGCGCCCAGCATGGCGTAGGCGGCTCGGGGGTTGTCGGGCGCCTCGTGGTCAAAAACTACCGTGACGTAAGACAAGAGCGACATCAGTTCCCAGGCGATGAGAAAGGTGACGACGTCGCCGGCCAGCAGAATCAGCGCGATCGAGCCGAGCAGCAGGGGAAGCGTGGCGCGGAGCGGGCGCTGGTCGTATCGGTCCTGGTATCGGGCGAGATAGCCCGGGGAAAAGAGATAGACGGCCAGGAACACGACCGCCGTCACGATCAGCAGGAATCCTCCCAAGGCTGTGGACGTGAGCCGAAGCATGCCCCACCCGGCCAGGGGCCACAGCAGCCACTCTTGGCCCGGATGGGTGAGAACCGTCCCGGCCAGCGCCAGCAGCGCGAGCGTCTGCGCCAACCCCACCGGCGCGGCCCAGCGGCCATGCCGGGACAGCCCCGCCGCCGCCGCTGCCAGCGTCAGTCCGAAGAATAGCGGCACCATGATCATGAGTCGGCCACCTTCCGGGTTTCTCGGCTCAGGCCCGTGACCAGCTCCAGGGCGTGAAGGATGGCCAGGGGCGGTGGTGGACAGCCCGGGACCGTCACGTCAACGGGCACCACGCGGCCCGCGCCGCCAACCACCGGGAAGCTGTCGGCGAACAGCCCGCCGTTCACCGCGCACACGCCGACGGCCACCACCCGCTTGGGGTCGGGCATGGCCGCGTAAGTCTCCTCCAGCGCCACACGCATCCCCACGGTGACCGGGCCCACGACCAACAGGACGTCGGCATCGCGAGGCGTCGGGGACACGTAAACGCCGTAGCGGTGGAGGCTGTAGACGGGGCCCAGCAGTGCTCGGAGCTCGTTCAGGCAGGCACCGCAGTCGCCCGTGTCCACGATGCGCACGTGAATGGACCGCTGAAAACGCCGAGGCAGCGGCGGCGCGGAGGCTCGGGCCCACCGGTAGTCGGTCTGCCACGGAACCGGGGAGGAGGGAGAATGGCACCGCATGCAGTGGATGCAGTGATCGAAATCCACGGTAATGGCCTCATCGGCCCGCTCCAGGGCCCCGACCGGGCAGGAGGCGGGGTCGAAAACGGTGTCGGCGGTCACCTCGGCCGCGGCCGGCCGACCCGGCGTGACGCCGGCGGGCAGCCGCGCCGCCTCCGGCCGCAGCGTGCGGACACCGCCTTTGAATCCTTCCCAGAACCACGGCATCGCGATTCCTCCCTTCGTGCGGCCTACCGATCGGCGTCTGCCACCGACAAGCTCAAGGTGCTGGTGATAATGGGGAAATCCTGAAAGGCGAAGTCCCGCACCGCGTCCGCGAGCCCGTGCCAGTTCAAGAACGCTGGCGTCATGATGTGGCAGCGGCTAACCGTGCCGTCATCTCCGACCCGCACCCAGTAGGCGAGCGCGCCCGATGGCGCCTCGACCGCGGCCAAGCCCACGCCAGGCGCAACGGGGACGGGAGCCCGGATGGGACCGGCCGGGAGCGAGTCCGCGCACCGCTGGACCACATCCAACGACGCGGCGACTTCACGGTGAAATACGCGGAACCGCGCGTAGCCGTCACCTTCCGACTCCACAGCCGCCGCGGCGGGATGGTCGCCGTAGGCGGCATACGGGTGCCAGCCTCTGACGTCCGCGGGGACCCCGGACGCCCGGCCCACCGGCCCCACTAGGCCCAGGGTCGCGGCCCGGGCGGGAGGCAGGATGCCCACGGCTTCCAGGCGGTCCAAAAAGCTGTTGTCAAACGTCAGCCGGTGGCACACGTCTCGGACCGCTGCCCCGGCCTCGGCGCCGGCACGAGCCAAAGCGTGGAGCGCCTCGTCGCCGGGGTCCCCCGCGAGCCCGCCCAGGGCCGCCAGGCCAAACAGATAGCGATGACCCAGGTACCTCGCGGACAGTTGCAGCAGGCGCTCCTCGATGGCGGCCAAGACATTGGCGGGCACGGAGAGTCCGGTGGACTCCACGATGCCCGCCAGCGTGCCCACATGACTCCTAACGCGCTCCCATTCGGCAATCACGGTCCGGACGGTGCGCGCGCGGGGCGGGACGACCGCGTCCGCCAAGGCCTCGACGGCTTGGGCGCAGGCGAGGCCATGTGCAAAGGCCTGCGTGCCGTTGACGCGCTCGGCCACGAGCAGAGCCCGGTCCGGCGCTTGCCTCTCCATGAGTTTCTCGAGCCCCCGGTACTTGTAAAACAGGCGCACATGCGCGTGCATGATTTCCTCGCCTACGGTCTCCAGCAAGAACCGCACGGATTCCTGCGCACCGGCAAACACAGGGCCGACCGGCATCACGAACCGGCCCGGCGCTTCGACGATGCGCGGCGGCTCGTACGAATCGCGCCCGCCGCCCAGCGGTGGGAGTTCGTCCCGGATTCTCATCGGGGCAAGGTTCTCTGCCCAATCTTCGTCGTGCAGAATGAAGTCGCCCAACTGAGGGTGCCCGACAAAGGTGACCCCAAACAAGTCCTCGGCCTCCCGCTCGGCCCAGTCTGCGGCAAACTCCGTGGGCGTGATGCTGGGCACAACCGTGCCGTCTACCGACACGTCCACCACCAGCCACTGCGAATCAGGGCCCATCCACACGTACTGGAGGTGGTGCGGCGGGGACGACGCCGTGTGTTCCACCACCAGCCCGATGAAGCGGGGGCGGTGCCCTTCCAGGAGCCGCCGCACGGTGTCCGGCAGCTCCGCGGCGGATGTGGTCACGATTTGCAGGCGGCTGCTGCAGGCGCTCCGCAGAGCATCGGCCGTGGTCATCGTCTTCCTCCTTATGAGATGCCCGTGTGGATCGGGTGCGCCGGGTTTGGTTGGATAGCCCTCGTCACCGCAGCGTGGCGGCCGCCATGCCAAGCAGGTGGTACAGCGGAAGCGGGAGGTAGACGCCCAGCACGGCCACGGGGATGATCCCCACGATCATGGCGGCCCCCATCGACCGAGGCAGGCGTGACGGCCGGTGTGTGGACTGGCCAAACATCATACCCCCGGTTCGGCGCAGAATCCCGAGAAACGCAATGGCCAGGAAGCCGAGCAGCAGAGCCAGTACGATGTAGTCCTGGGCGGTGGCGGCGGCGCGAAAGACAGTCAGCTCGCTCAGAAACACGGCAAACGGCGGCGCGCCCGCGATGGCCAAGGCGCCCACGAACAGGGCGCCGGCGGCCACGGGCGCGCTGCGCAACAGGCCGCGGATCTCACCAATGGTGCGGGTGCCTGTCGCCAGAAGCACGCTGCCGCTGCCATAGAAAGCGAGCGACTTGGTCAAGCCGTGGGTCGTCAGCTGGTAGACGCAGGCTAGCGCGCCCAGCGGCCCGAGGCCCAGGCACAACAGCAAGATGCCCATGTGCTCCACGGTGGAAAAGGCAAAGAGGCGTTTGTAATCATGCACCTGGAGCAGCAGAAATGCTGCGGTTCCTACAGAGACCAGTCCCACGACCAGCGCCCACGACTCCGGAGAAAATCCGTGGACCGCCGTGAATACCGGCCAAAGCCGCAGGATGACGTACAGCACGGTGCTCACCTCGACGCCCGACAAGAGCGCACACACCGGGGTGGGCGCTTGGGAGTGGGCATCCGGTAGCCACGTGTGCATCGGCACCAGCCCCACCTTGGCGCCGAAGCCAATCAAGATCAGGACGAACGCCAACTCCACGACCCCGGCCGGCATATGGGGGGCGGTCCGAATCAGCGCGCTCCAGGTCTGGACCGTCACGTGGTTGCGCGTCAATCCCCACAGCAGCAGAAAAATGCCGAACGCCGCCACCGTGGCGCCCATAATGGTGATGACCGCGTACTTCCAGGCGGCTTCCAGGGCCTCGCGCGTGTTGTCGAAGCTCACCAAGAAGATGGAGAGGACGGTCGTGAGCTCGACGGCCACCCAGGTGAGCACGGGCTGCAGCAGCAGCGGCACGACAAACAGCGACGCCTGAAAGAGATTGAGGTTCACATAATAGCGCCGCTGACGCGCCGGGTCGCCCGCTGCGATGTGGGGGATGTATCCCCACGAGTAGGCCGCCGCCGTGAGGCCCACGAAACTTTGCAGCACCAGGATCAGGGCCGCCAGGGCGTTGACACCGACCCATCCGGGCAGCAGCACCCCGCCGACGTGCCGCGCCACGTCGCTCGCGACCGCCAGGGATGCGGCAAACGCGATCAGGGCGGCCCCCAGCGTGGCGAGCTTCGCCACCGAGACGTTCTTCACCGCCAGACCTAGCCCGGCGGCCGCCAGCGGGGCGGCTGGAATAATCCAGAGCATCATGGAGCGCAGATGAGAGATCATCAACGCGGCACCCCTTCTCGCAGTTCCTGCAGGCTGCTGACTTCTGTGCTGCCGAGGTGCTGTGCGATGGTTCGCGTCAGGATCGCCACCACCAGGACCACCATGACCCCTTCCAGCCCGGCAGCGGCTTCGACGATGGCGGATGACGAGGTGATCGCCACGCCGGCATAGAAGACGCCATTGTCGATGGCCATGATGCTCAGCACCTGCGCCACCGCCTCGCGGCGAATGGCGAGCGTGTAGACGCCGATCAGCAGAGCGGCCAGTCCGAGCGGCAAGTTGACCGCGGCCCGCGCCGTGGCGGGCCCGAGCAGCGGTGCCGCCAGAAAGAACGCCAGCACCGTCAGGCCCAGCATGAGCAGCAGGGAAACCGGCACGTTCACGGCGGACTCAATTTCTCGGCGAGCGCGCAACGCCTGGCCCAGCGTGCGCGTGAGAACGCCCGGGATCACGATGACTTTGGCCGCGACCGTGATGAGGGCGACCACCGCCAGCTGGGCCGAGTGATGCAGGATCGCGAGCAGCAGCGTTGACAGCACGAGGAGGAGCGACTGTCCCACGAAGGCGCGCAGGACCGACTGAATCTGCTGGGAAACCATGAGCAAGAACGTCCACAGGATGAATAGGGCCCCCACGACCGTGTTCAGACTCGCCAGTGCCGCCACGCTGTTGCCTCCCAGCCGTCGATGACCCCATCGTCGACCTCAAATCTTCCGGAGACCACGGGACAGGGGATCTGGATGCAAGGACGCCAAAGCGCTACAGGCGCTAAAGGTGAAACGGCTGCACCATCATGGCCAGTACCGCCACCACAAAGGCCAGGCCCAGGAAATTCTCAATGCGAAACAGCCGCAGCTTGGCGAGCGACGTTTCGATGGCCGCCACCACCGCGAGGAACGCCACCAGCTTCAGCGAAACCGCCAGAACGGCCAGGGCCACGGCGCCAGCGGCCGGCGAGGGGGCCAGGCCCCAGGGAGTGACCAGGACGTTCAGGAGGACGAGGCTCAGCACCATCAGCTTGATGTGGCCGCCCCACTTGACCAGTGCCGCCGACCGCCCGGAAAACTCGAGCGTCTTCGATTCATCGATCATAGCCAGCTCAAAATGGCCGGACGGGTTGTCCACCGGGATGCGTCCGGTTTCCGCCAGGATGATCATCACGAAGGCAGCCATAATCAGCAGGTGCGTGGGGGAGACCAGCGCAACTGTCGACGCCATCCAGTGGGCCTGCACCACATACGGGATGGTGGAATTGGCCGCAAAGGACACTGAGAAGAACACGATCATGAAGATGGGCTCCACCAGGGAGCTGACCATCCGGGTGCGGCTGGTCCCCATGGGACCGTACGGGTTGCCGCCGTCGATGGCGGCCAGCGTCAAGAAGAACCCTCCCAGCCCCAGGATGAACCCGGCCGCCACCATGTCGCCCATGAAAGCCCAGAACAGCGGGAAATCGGTGAGGGCCGGAATCAGCATGGTCACCAACAGCGGCGCCACGAAATAGATGAACGGCGCGAAGCGAAAGATCCAGGTGGAGTCCTCCGGCACAACCTCGTCCTTCGCAAAGAGCTTGCGGAGGTCACGGTACGGCTGCCAGATGCTTGGGCCCAGCCGCCCCTGCAAGCGCTCCTCGAATCGGTTGAGCACGCCCCGAAACAGGGGGGCGGTCACCATGACAAATGCGACCTGGACCGCGTTGAGCGCGAGGCCCTGGATCATTGGCATCCGCCTCCCGTCCCAATTTATCCGCAAAACGAAATGACCCCAGCAGCTCAACACTGCCAGGAGTCATTAACCGCAGCGCGGTAATTTTGGACAATCGTCCGCGGCGGATTCCATCGCCGCTCGGCACACCTATCAGGGTCTTCGCAAAGTCTAGCACGACAGAAGGCGATGTCAATCGGATTTGGACTCAGCGCGCCGGGCTCTAGCATAGCCGCGCCTCGCGCGGCGGTTTCGCCGCGCGGGCCCCCGAGGCGCCCGTGGGTGGCAACGGCGCTAGCCCTGCCCTATGGAAAATCTATGGGCGAGCGCCCGGCCATCGCCGCACCTTCTTGCCGCGCGCAACCGGACCCGGCGGCGCCCAGCCCTAGCTTGTGGCCGCCACCAGCAGAACCCGGTACTTCAGAAACGTAGCTTGGGGGAAGAGGGCGCGGCGAACGGCCGGCGGCCACCTGTCCATGCGCGCGAAGGCGGCCTGTCCCTCGGGCGAGTCGGGGGTCACGGGCGCCAGCCACTCTTCGCGCGTCATCGGCTCAACGGTCAGCTCCAGCCGCTCTAGCCGAAAACCCGCCGACAGCAGGTGGCCCAGCCACTGGTCCGCCGTCTTGGCGGCGACGTGGGAGTGGTCTCGTAGACGCTCCAGGTCGTTGAGTTCGTCGATGGCGGCGATCGGTGCCGTCATGTCGGAGACGCCGAGGCGCCCCCCTGACTTCAGGACGCGCCGGCATTCGCTCAGCACCTGCGGGAGGTTCGGGAAGTGGTGCGCGGCCCGGCGGCACACCACGACGTCGAACTGGCCGCTTTCGCACGGAAGCTGGCTGGCGTCCGCCTCCAGCCAGGCGATGGGATGCGGCAGCTGGCGCTCCGGCTCGGCCGTCCGGGCCACCGCCAGCATTTCCGGCGTGAGGTCCGCCGCCGTGACGTCGAGTCCCTGCTCGGCCAGCCGGAACGCGACGTGGCCCGGCCCGGTCGCGAGGTCCAGGGCTCGCTGGCCCGGCTTCAGACCGAGGCCGTCCAGAAGGAGCGCCAAATCCGCCCCGCGGGCATGGCGCTCACTGTGGGCGTATGCGCGCGCATGCTGCCCGAAATACCGCTGCGCCTCGTTCGTGCTCATGTTAGCCTCCTCCGTTTCGCCTGCTGGGCCTGTTCCACTCCACTCTACGTCACGAACGCCTGCCGGTAGCCCTAAGCGTGCAAGTGTGGTTGCATAGATTGCAACACGGTGATCACGGGAGGGCAAGATGAAGCTTCCTGACCTGGACTTGAAAGACCTGGCGCTTGCGGCGGCACTGGCCGATAGCCGGCACCTGGGTGCGGCGGCCCGGCATGTGGGCCTGTCCGTGTCGGCCGCGAGTCATCGGCTGGCGCAGCTCGAGGGGCGCATGGGGGTACCCCTCTTCCATCGCACGCCGTTCGGCATGCAGCTGACGGACCAGGGAGCGCGCTTTGTGGCCGAGGCTCGACGCGCCCTGGACGCGGCGGAGGCGGCGGCCGCGTCCGTGGTCGGCGAGCACCCCATGATCCGTGTGGGCTCAGCCTGGCTGATGGCCACCACCTGGCTTCCGCCGCTCCTGGCTTCGCTCGCCCACGTCCACGCGGATCGGATGGTGGAGGTCGCCACCGGCCGGTCGGGGGAAGTCATGCGCTGGGTGGAAGATGGCCGGGTGCGCGTGGGCTTGGTGCGTGCCACCGAGGGGCGACCTGGGGTGCGCACTTTTGTGGTGGGCGCCGATCCCGTGGTGCTGGTGGCGCCGGCGGCCCACCCCTGGGTGCGCGAGCCCCCGCTGCCCGAGGACCTGGACCGGGTGCCCTTTGTCGACGTGTCCCGCGACACCGGCTTCGGGCAGTTCGTCGCGGAGGCGCAGCACAATCTGGGGATCCACTGGCCCACCGCCGTGAGGGTGGACCACCTGGAGGCCGCGCTCGCGCTGGTCGAGGCGGGGGTGGGCCCGGCGGTGCTGCCATTTTCCCTGGTGCACCGGCGCGGCGGGGCCGAGGTCGCGCCGGTAGCCGTCTCGGGGCTCGTGTGGCCCCGGCGGCCGCTGGCGCTGGTGACTCGGGCCGGCGACACGCTGCCGCCGTGGGCGGCCGCGTGGCCGGCCCTTCTGCGAAGCTTAGTGCAGCGTCAGGGGTGACCATCGCTCACGCGGGAATGGGGTGGCGCTCCAGGAAGTCCAGCAGCAGGTGGTTCACGATGCCGGGCGTTTCGATGTGAGGCAGGTGGCCCGCATTTTCGATGACCGTCAGCTCGGCGGTCGGGACGCGCGTCGCCAGGACGCGGCCGTATTCGACCGGAACAATGTGATCGTGGCGGCCCCAAATGAGCAGCAGGGGCATGGTGAGCCGCGGCAGCGCCTCGGTTCGGTCGGGCCCAAGCGGCGACGCACTCATGTACCGCCGAAACGACTCGCGCCCCCGGTGGAGCGCCTCCGCATCTTCTAGGGTGCGATAGGGGGTCGTGCGCCGATAGTGGTCCGGGTCATGCACCAGCTCTTTTAGGTAGCGATCCGGCGGAATGTCGAGCGGGTTCTTCGGGGGCAGTCCTTCGATCAGGACCGCCACCGCGTCGATGAGCACTAGGTGGGACACGCGATCCGGACGGCGGAGGGTGGCCGCCGTCGCGACCCGCCCCCCCATGGAATTGCCTCCCACCACTGCCCGCTCCAGGCCCAGCGCCGACATCCACTCCAAGAGGACGGGTCCCATGTCATCGACCGTCGTGACGCCTTCGATCCACTGGGATCCTCCATGGCCCGGCAGGTCCGGCGCCAGCACGCGAAAGTGGCTGGACAGGCCTTCTAGTTGGTACCAGAAAGCTTTGCCGGTGCCACCGCCCCCATGCAGGAGTACGAGCGGGTACCCCGTGCCCACCTCCAGGTGCGTCATGGGCCCCCCCCGCACCTCGGTCGTGACGCGCTTCAATTGAGCCTTGGCCGTCCATTCCTCCGCTGGATGCATCGACATCGGGCTGTCCACCTCCCGGGTCACTAGCTACGCCGCATTGTCGTGTCGTTGTCGGTTCTCCGTCCTTGAATTGTACTGCATGAAACCCCAGGATGCGCGAAAACGGCGGGCCGATCGAATCGGTCCGCCGTTCTCACGCTGCCGGATCCTCAGAAGTGGATCAGGTAGTGCAGCGCGAACACCGGGCCGATCAGGAGGGCCACGATGTTGACCACCTTGATCATCGGGTTGATGGCCGGGCCGGCGGTATCTTTGTACGGGTCGCCCACGGTGTCGCCGGTCACGGCGGCGGCGTGCGCCTCCGTGCCCTTGCCGCCATAGTGGCCCTCTTCGATGTACTTCTTGGCGTTGTCCCAGGCGCCGCCCCCGGCGGTCATCTGGACCCCGAGGAACAGGCCGGTGACAATGACTCCCACCAAGAGCCCGCCGAGGGCGAGCGGGCCCAGCAACAGGGCCACGATGATCGGGGCCAGTACCGGGATCAAGCCCGGGAGCACCATCTCTTTTAGGGCAGCCCGGGTGACGATGTCCACTGAGCGTGCGTAGTCGGGCACCGCGGTCCCCTCCATCAAGCCCGGGATCTCCCGGAATTGCCGCCGTACTTCTTCCACGACCGCCATGGCGGCACGGCCGACGGCCTCCATGGCCAGGGAGCCGAAGAGAAATGGCAGGATGCCGCCGAGGAACAGCCCCACCAGCACCAGCGGGTTTTCAAGACTGAACGTGAGGTGTAGATGGTTTCGCACGGACAGCTCCTGCGTGAACGCTGCAAACAACACGATGGCCGCCAAGCCCGCCGACCCAATGGCGTAGCCTTTGGTCACGGCCTTGGTGGTGTTGCCCACCGCGTCCAGCGGGTCTGTGATGGCCCGCACTTTCTCGTCCATCCCGGACATCTCGGCGATGCCGCCGGCGTTGTCGGTGATGGGGCCGAAGGCGTCAATGGTGATGATGATGCCCGTCATGGACAGCATCCCCATGGCCGCCACGCCCACGCCATAAAGGCCCAGCCCGAAGTGCGTCCCCAGAATGTATGACCCGATGATGCCCGCCACAATCACCAGCACCGGCAGCGATGTGGCTTTCATGCCCACCGCCAGGCCGGTGATGATATTGGTGGCGTGCCCAGTCTGCGACGCGGCGGCGATGCGCCTGACGGGACCGAAGCTGCTGGACGTGAAGAAGTCCGTGATGTACATGATGAGCACCGTCACCGCCAGCCCCACCAGCGCAGCCCCGAACAGGTACTGCCAGTTGGGGCCCCCGATGATGTCCTGCGACACCAGCCAGAAGCCGATGGCGGAGATGACCACGGTCACCCACAGGCTGGTGTAGAGCGTGTTCATAATGGCGGTGCCCTTGGGCTTGCGGAGTGCCAGCACGCCGATGATCGAGGCCACGATCGCGACACCGCCGATATAAAGCGGGTACAGAATCACGCTCAGCGAGGGGTGTGTGAGATAGCCCAGCACCATGGCCGCCACGGCCGTGACGGCGTAGGTTTCAAACAGGTCGGCCGCCATGCCCGCGTCGTCGCCGACGTTGTCGCCGACGTTGTCAGCAATCACCGCGGGGTTGCGCGGGTCGTCTTCGGGAATACCCGCCTCGACCTTGCCCACCAAGTCAGCGCCCACGTCGGCGGCTTTCGTGTAAATGCCGCCGCCCAAGCGCGCAAACACCGATATCAGGCTGGCGCCGAAGCCAAACCCCAACAGGTCCGCGGGCGCCGAGGCGAAGCCCGCAGACACCGAGAGGCCCAAGAGGCCCAGCCCCACCACAAACAGCCCCGTCACGGCCCCGCCGCGGACCGCCACCTTAAGGGCGGAGGCCAAGCCGTCGGTGGCCGCCTCGGCCGTGCGTACGTTCGCACGGACCGATACGTTCATCCCGATGTACCCGGCACTGGCGGACAATGCAGATCCCACCAAGAAAAAAAGGGCGGTCTCCAGATTCAACACGAGCCAAATGACGAAAAACAGCACGACCGCAACCATGCCGATGGTTCGGTACTGGCGGTCCAGAAACGCAAAGGCCCCTTCTTGAATCGCCTTGGCAATGCGCTGCATCACCTCGTTGCCCGGCGGCAGGCGGAGAATCCAGCCGATCAAAATGCCCCCGTACGCCAGCGCGACAAGGGCGGCCACAATAGGAAAAACCAATTCGCCCCAGTGTGCCATAACTTAGGAGATGTCCTCCTCTCATCGGATGCCGCGTCCAATTATGAGGAAGGGTCCGGGAAGCGTCAACAAGCGCACACAATGGAAAGGACGAGGACAGGCGCCAGCGGAGCGGGCGGTGCGGACGCGGACGAGTCAGCTGACGGGCGCGAAGGCTATAAAGGCTATACTGGAGGCGCAGGAGGCCAGGGGCGCGGAGGTGGGGCGTGGCCACGGTGGCGGATGCGGGCGAGGCATGGGTGATCGAGGCGGTGCGGCGCCGCATGGGGCCACCGCCGGCCGGCGCCGTCGGCATTGGCGACGATGCGGCCGTGCTGCCAGTGCCCGCAGGCGGCCGGATCCTGGCGTCACAGGACATGCTGGTGGAAGGGGTGCACTTTCGCCGTGACTGGATGCCCCCGGAGCAGATTGGCGCCAAGGCGGTCGCCGTCAACGTCAGCGACATGGCCGCGATGGGCGGCCGCCCGTTTGCGTTGCTGACGGCGCTGGGGCTGCCCGGCGCCCTGGACTGCGGGTGGGTGGAGCGCCTGCTGGACGGGGTTGCCGAGGCGGCTAGGGGGGTGAAGGCGCCGGTGGTGGGCGGGGACACCGTCGGCTCCCCCGCCGGCGTGGTGCTCGATGTGGCCATCCTGGGAGTGGCCGACCACCCCACCCTGCGTGCCGGCGCCCAGCCGGGGGACTGGCTGGTGGTGACCGGCCCCTTGGGCGGCTCCGCCGCAGGGCTCGCCTGCTTCCAGGAGGGGGCCGCCTGGCCGGGCGCAACGCCGCTGGAGGCGGCCGCGCTGCGTCAGCATGCCTGCCCGCCCGGCCGCTTGGACGCCGGGGCCGTGCTGGCCCGTCATGCGCATGCCATGACGGACATCTCGGACGGGTTCTGGACCGAGGTGGCCGCCCTGGTAGACCCGATGGGATTTGGCGCCGTGGTGCACCAGGAGCACCTGCCGATCTGGCCCAAGGCGGCGGAAGTGGCGCGCCGGCTCGGCGCGGCCGCCGACGCGCCGCTCCGCTGGGCACTCACCGGCGGCGAAGATTACGAGCTGTTGGCGGCGGTGCCGCCCGAGGGGTGGCCGGCGCTAAAGCGGGCACTGGCGGTCGTCGGCGTGGAAGGCGTGGTGGTGGGGCACGTGGAGCAGATCCCCGGTGTTCGGCTCCTGCAGTTCGGTCAGCGCGTGTCCTGGGACCCTGGCTCGCAAGCGGGGTTTGACCACTTTGCCGGCTAGGCCGAAACCGGCGTGGTGCGCTGAGGTGGACGATGCGGCGGCACTCCGGGCGCTCGGGGCAGCACTGGCGGTGGCGTTTCCGCCGCCGCGGGTGGTGCTGCTGTCGGGCCCGCTAGGGGTGGGCAAGACCACGCTGGCTCAGGGCTGGCTCAGCGCACTCGGGGTGATCGGCCGCGTGAAGTCGCCCTCCTTCGATTTGGTGCATCCACACGCGTGGTCGGGCGGCGTGGCGTATCACGTGGATCTGTACCGGCTATCTCCCGCGCCGCCGCCCGAGGAGCTGGACGTGCCGCTTCCGCCGCCCAACGGGGTGGTGCTGGTGGAGTGGGGGGAGCCGTGGCGGCGCTACGCACCACAGCGCCTGGATGTGGAGTTGTCCTGGCGGTCCCCTGACGCGGAGGGGCGGATCGTGGTGGTGTGGGAGGTTGGTGCCGGGGGAGGGTCGCCGTGATGGGGGACGCGTCGCTGGTGCTGGCGCTGGACACCGCCGCCGGCCTGTCGCTGGGGCTGACACGGGGGCCGGCCCTGCTCGCGCGGCAGGTGAGCACGGCGCCGAAGGCGGCGGATGTGGGCCTCTTGCCCACGATCGCCGCGTGGGTGGATGCATACGGGGTGCCGGAGCGGCTGGTGGTGGGCACGGGACCCGGCTCCTTCACCGGGACCCGCCTGGGCGTGGTGGCGGCGAAAACCTTGGCCTGGGCATGGTCCGTGCCCCTGGTGGGTGTGTCCAGCTTGGCCGCCGACGCGGCCGCCGCCGGATGGCCGGGGGCTGTGGTGGTGGCCTCGGCCGAGCTCCTGCGCGGCGAACTGTATGTTGGGGTTTATCGTTGCCGGGGCGACGGCGTCGAGGCCCTGGTCGCGGACCGCGCCTGGGCGCTCGGGGACGTGCCCCCCGGGTGGGAGGGCGACGGCCCGGTGCTGGTCACCGGGCCCCTGGGCGACCAGCCCCCCCTGATGGCGCGGCTTCGGGCCACACCGATCCCGGCGGCGGCGGTGTTCCGCGCCGCCGGCCTGGCGCAATTGGGCCGGACCGCCCCGCCGGTTGACCCGCTGGGACTCGAACCGCAATATTTGAGGCCGGCGACGCGTGCGGCAGAAAGGAGTCTGGGGCATGGCCGTCTCTGATCAGGGGGACCCGTCTCCTGCCATCGTCATCCGGGACATGTACCTCGCAGACCTGGATGCCGTGCTGGTCATCGAGCGAAACTCGTTTCCCACCCCCTGGTCCCGGCAGTCGTTCCTGTCGGAGCTGGTGGACAACACCTTTGCGGTTTATCTGGTGCTGGAATTCTGCGGACGGGTTGTGGCCTATGGCGGCATGTGGCTCATCTTAGACGAGGCGCATGTAACCAACGTCGCCGTGTTGCCGGAATTTCGCGGGCACGGATTTGGCGAGGCCATGATGGACGGGCTCATCGCGCGGGCGGCGGAGCGGCAGGCGCGGCGCATGACGCTGGAAGTGGCGCGGTCGAACAGGGTGGCGCAGAAGCTTTATGCCAAACTGGGCTTTGTGCAGCTGGGCGTGCGCCGGGCCTACTACTCAAACCCCGTCGAAGATGCGCTCATCATGTGGCGCGACCCGCTCTTGACCGCCACTCAGGATGCGCCCGCCGCGCCGCCGCCCGAATGAGCGGGGGGGATCGCGCGGCCGCCCCACCAGGCGGCCAAGAACCCTGCCGCGCCGTACACGGCGGCGCCGGCCCCCGCCGTGAGAATCACCGCGGCCGCCACGTTCAGGTGCAAGAGGGTGGTGGCCGCCGCCGGCGGGATGCCACGCGGTGACAAGTTGGCGACGAACGCCGCCGTGGCGCGGGGTGTGCGCATCAGCGTCTGGGTCCCGACCGCGCCCAGTGCGCCGGCGGTGGCTCCGGCCCAAAGGCCGGCGTGGGCCGCTCCGCGGGGCCGCTGCCGGCGCCACACGTGGCCCAGCGCCGCCAGCAGGAGGGTGGCCACGACGAACGCGGCTAGGTGTGCGAGGGGCAGGTAGCGGTAGCCGAGGGCGGTGAGGGTCAACAGGCCCGGGGCCGCCAACACTAGCACCAGTGCGAGTAGGATAGCCGCCATCCGTCCGGTGACTCGGGCCACGCCATCATCCCCCCAGGTAGTTTTCGGGGGTGGGGAGGAAAGTATGTGTCACAGCCCCATTTCGTGTCGGCGGCCGGGAGAATGGCGGCGGGCACGCTGATCCTGGGCATCGAGACGTCGTGCGACGAGACGGCGGCGGCGGTGGTGGCCGACGGTCAGGTTGTGCGCGGGTCCCAGGTGGCGTCATCGGCGGCGCTGCAGAGTCGCTATGGCGGGGTGGTGCCGGAGTTGGCCGCGCGGCAACATGTGCGGGCCCTGCCGCTGGTGGTGGCGGCCGCGCTGGACGAGGCGGGCGCGGCACCCCGCGATCTCACCGCCATCGCGGTGACGCAGGGACCGGGCCTCCTAGGGTCCCTGCTGATGGGTCTGACCGCCGCCAAGGCGCTGGCGCTTGCGTGGGGAAAGCCACTCTGGGCCGTGAACCACCTCGAGGCCCACCTCCACGCGAATGCCGTGGCGGGCCCCCTTAAGTTTCCCAGCCTGGCGCTGTTGGTGTCCGGCGGCCACACCGGCTTGTTCTGGTGGGACGGCCCGGGACGCATGCGTCGCCTCGCCGAGACGCGGGACGATGCCGCCGGCGAAGCGTTTGACAAGGGTGCGCGCGTGTTGGGCCTTGGCTATCCGGGCGGCCCCGCCGTGGAGCGGATGGCGGCGGCGGCGGCGGCTCCGTGGCCTCACCTGCCGGTGGCGCGCATGGGCGATGGCACCCTGGATTTCAGTTTTTCCGGGCTGAAGTCGGCCCTGCAGCGCGCGGTGGCCCCCGAGCCGGCGCTGGCGGAGGCCGATCGTGCCCGCTGGGCGGCCGCACTGCAGGAAGCCGTCGCCGACCAGATCCTCGATCGGCTGACTCGAGCCTGGCAAGCCACGCCGGTCCACCACGTGTATGCGGCGGGCGGCGTCCTGGCCAACCGCGCCCTGCGTGCCCGCCTGGACGCCTGGGCCGCCGAGCGCGGCGTGGCGCTCCGCGTGCCCCCGGTGGCCCTGTGCACGGATAATGGGGTGATGGTGGCCGCGGCGGCGGCGGCTCACGGACCCGGGGCGCGGATCGGCCTGGAGGCGTCGGCCCGCGTGCCCTGGGAGTTGGCGCCCGGGCCGGCGGGCTCGGACGGGTGAGTGGCCGGACGGCCGTTCATCGAACCGACGGGACCGACCGAACCGACTCAAGGAGGTTGCATAGCATGTTGTTGCCCTATCGCGGGCGGGAGCCGGTGCTGGAGGGCCCCTGCTTCCTGGCACCCGGCGCGTTTGTCATTGGAGACGTCGTGTTGGCCCGAGACGTGTCGATTTGGTTCAATGCGGTCCTGCGCGCCGATGAGGCGCCGGTGCGGGTGGGCGCCGGGTCGAACGTGCAGGATGGGGTGCTGGTGCATACGGACGTGGGCATTCCTGCCGAAGTGGGGGAGAATGTCACCGTAGGGCACGGGGCGATTTTGCATGGGGCCGTGCTCGAAGATGGTTGCCTCGTCGGCATGGGGGCGATCGTGTTGAACGGGGCGCGCGTCGGGCGCGAAAGTTTGGTAGCGGCCGGCACGCTCATTCCCGAGGGGCGCGTGATTCCGCCCTTCAGCATGGTGATGGGGTCTCCCGGCCGGGTGGTGCGCACCCTGAGGGAGGAGGAGCTGCAGCGCTTGCGTGACTGGGCGCCGCACTATGTGTCGCTGTGGAAAGAGAGCGGCTGGCGTTTGTAGGCGGATGGGAGTTCCGGCGGAAGCGAGTGACAACGTGGAAGGCGTGGAAGGCGAAGCGGTCAACGATAGCAGCGGGGGGCGGGACGGAAGCCTGCCGCCAACGGCCGGTGGGCCGCTGAGGCGCGTGCATTTTATCGGCGTCGGCGGGGTGTCCATGAGCGCGCTGGCGGTGGCGGCGCAGGCGCGGGGATTGGTGGTGACGGGGTCGGACGCGCGGCGCTCCGCGCGCTCGGAGCGACTCGCGGCGAGCGGCATTGCGGTCCAGATCGGGCACCGCGTGGACAACGTGGGTGCGGCCGACACCGTGGTGTACAGCACCGATGTGCCCGCGGACAACCCGGAGCGCCGGGTGGCGGCGGCGCGCGGGCTGCGGCTCTGGCACCGCGCCGAGATGCTGGCCTGGCTCATGGCGGGGCGGCGAGCGCTGCTGGTGACGGGCACACACGGCAAGACTACGACCACCGCCATGGTGGCCGCCATTTGGAAGGCGGCCCATGAGAGCCCGACGGTGCTGGTGGGAGGGGATGTGCCTACCCTGTCGGGGGGTAACGTGGAGCTGGGGGACGGGGCGTTTCTCGTGGCGGAAGCGGACGAGAGCGACGGGTCCTTTCGGCACTACCGGCCGGAGTCTCTGGTGCTGACGAATCTGGAGCCGGAGCACTTGGAGCACTACGCGGGGTCGTTTGAGAACGTCCAAGCCTCGATTCGCGACTTTGCGAGCCGCGTGGCTGCCGACGGCCCGGGCGTGGTGGTGTGGGGGGCGGACGACCCCGTGCTGGCCCGCCTGGTGCGGACCGTCCCGGCGCGGAAGCTTTCGTTTGGCTGGGCCCAGCCCGGCCGACGGTTGGACTTCGCCGCCGACGACGTGGACCTGGAGCCGATGGGATCACGCTTCAGCGTCACCGCCGGGGGGCAGCGCCTGGCCATCGTCGCGCTCAGGGTGCCAGGCCGCCACAACGTGCTGGACGCCCTGGCGGCGTTCGCGCTGGCGCGACACTACGGCATCGCGTCGGCCACCGCCGCAGACGCGCTGGGCCACTTCGCCGGCGTGCGGCGCCGCTTTGACGTCCGCTCGCGGGCCCGCGGCATCTTGCTAGTGGACGACTACGCGGTGCATCCCACCGAGGTCGCGGCGGTTCTGACGACCGCCCGCCACTCGGTGCCTGGCCGCGTGCTGGCCATCCTGCAGCCACACCGCTATGCGCGTGCCGCGCTCCTGTGGTCGGAGATGATCGAGGTGCTGGGTCTGGCGGACTTGGCCGCGATTCTGCCGGTCTATGCGCCGCCGGGTGAAGCGCCGCGCCCCGAATTCACGGGCGAGCGGCTGGCGCAGGCGGCCGCCGCCGCCCACCCACACCGCCACATCAGCTACGTGGACACGCTCGACGCGGCAGTGGCCTGGGCTTTGGATGGTGCCCGGCCGGGCGACGTGGTGGCGACGCTCGGGGCCGGCGATGTCTGGCAGGTGGCCGGTCGGCTGGCGGCGGCGTGGGCCAGCGACGACCCCGGCCCGCCGGAGGCGGGCAAGGGTTGCTGAAAATTGTTCGCCACATCGTGGGTCGCGTGCTGCAATTTGTCGCTTCCCGGAGCGTGGCCGAGCCCGATCGGTATGATATTGTAGATCAAATGCCCGGGGGCGCCGCGCTTGCGGAGTGGGGAGGCTTCGTGGCCAGCGGCCCCTTTAGTACAGAAGGAGGTTGCCGTGACGGATGACGATAAGTTTGGCACCCAGGGTCTGACGTTTGACGACGTGCTGCTGACCCCGGGCGCATCGCACCGCCTGCCGCGCGATGTGAACGTGACCACGCGCTTTACGCGCACGATCCAGCTGAACGCTCCCATCGTGTCGTCGCCGATGGACACCGTGACCGAGGCACGCATGGCCATTGCGGTGGCCCGCGAGGGCGGCATCGGCGTGATCCACAAAAATTTATCCCCCGAGCGCCAGGCCGCCGAGGTTGACAAGGTGAAGCGGTCTGAGCACGGTGTGATTGTCGACCCGTTCTTCCTGCAGCCGGAGTCGTCCGTGCGCGAGGCGCTGGACATGATGGCGCACTATCGCATCTCGGGCGTGCCCATCGTGTCGGAGGGCGGGTATCTGGTCGGGATCCTGACGAACCGCGACCTCCGGTTTGAAACGCGCTACGATCGCCCCATCGCCGAGGTCATGACCAAAGATCGGCTGGTCACTGCCCCGGTGGGCACCACGCTTGAGCAGGCCAAGGACATTTTGGGCCACCACAAAATCGAAAAACTTCCCCTCGTTGACGACCACGGACGGCTCTCGGGCCTCATCACCATCAAGGACATTGAAAAGGCGCGCAAGTTTCCCCAGGCGAGCAAGGATGCCGGGGGGCGCCTGTTGGTGGCGGCGGCGGTGGGGGTGGGGCCCGCGCATGTCGAGCGCGCGGAAGCGCTCGTCGCCGCTCGGGTGGATGTGCTCGTGGTGGACACGGCGCACGGCCATTCCGACGGGGTGCTGAACCAGGTGCGGCACCTGAAAGAAAAATTTCCAGGCGTGTCCATCGTGGGCGGAAACGTTGCCACCTACGACGGTGCGCTGGCGTTGATCGAGGCGGGTGTCGACGCGGTCAAGGTGGGAGTCGGACCCGGGTCGATCTGCACCACGCGGGTGGTGGCAGGCGTGGGGGTGCCTCAGATCACGGCGGTGTGGGAGGCGTATCGGGCGGCTCGCCCGCACGACGTGCCGGTTATTGCGGATGGGGGCATTCGGTTTTCCGGCGACGTGGCGAAAGCGCTGGCCGCCGGCGCGTCGACCGTGATGATCGGGTCGCTGTTTGCCGGGTGCGAGGAGAGTCCCGGCGAGATGGAAATATTCAAGGGGCGCAGCTTCAAGGTTTACCGGGGCATGGGGTCCTTGGGGGCCATGAAGGAAGGGTCGCGGGACAGATACTTTCAGGACGAGGTGGATACCAACAAGCTGGTGCCAGAGGGCATCGAGGGCCGGGTGCCGTATCGCGGCACGCTGTCCGACACCTACTTTCAGCTCCTGGGGGGGTTGCGAGCCGGGATGGGCTACTGCGGGGCCGAAACGGTGGCAGACCTGGCGGAGCATGCGCGTTTTGTGCGCATTACGCACGCAGGGGTCGTGGAAAGCCATCCTCACGACGTGCAGATCACTAAGGAGGCGCCAAATTACAGCTGGGATCCGTAGCCGGTTCGGTCAGGGGACAGCAGTCGGCTTGGCGAATTAGGCGGAGATGGTGCGGACCTACGAGTGGAAGAGGGGCCGACGTGGGAAAATTATTCATTGATGGACGCGTGCCGCTGTCGGGCACGGTGCCCGCCAGTGGTTCCAAAAACAGTGGGCTCGCAATTATGACGGCTGCCTTGCTGGCCAGTGATGACCGCGTCGTGTTGGAGAACGTGAACGCCGGCAGCGACCTGCAGGACTTGTGCGAAATCATCTCGGCGCTTGGGGCCGACGTTCGATGGCTGGATGACACCACGCTTGAGATTTTTGCCGGCGTGCTCAGCAGTTGCCACGCCCCCTATGAGTTGGCGCGCAAGCTTCGCGGGTCGACGTACATCGTCGGGGCGCTGCTGGCTCGCGTGGGGGAGGCGGATGTGGCCTTTCCCGGCGGTTGCCAGATCGGGTCGCGCCCGGTGGACTTTCACATTCGAGGCTTTCAGGCCCTGGGCGCCGAGGTGGCGCTGGAGCACGGCTCCATTCGCGCGCGTGCCCGGCGACTCACGGGAGCCCGCATCTACGTGGAGCGAGCGTCGGTGGGCACCACGGTCAACCTCATGATCGCGGGCTCGCTGGCGGACGGCACCACGATTTTGGAGAACGCGGCGATGGAGCCCGAAATCGTGGACCTGGCAAATTTTTTGAACGCCATGGGGGGCAGGGTGCGGGGCGCGGGCACCAACTTTGTGCGCATCGAAGGGGTGCCCGCGCTACATGGGGTGCGCCACGAAATCATTCCGGACCGGATTGAAGCCTGTACCTATCTCATCGGAGGTGCCATCACGCGCGGCGAGGTGGAAGTGACGCGCGTCATTCCCGAGCACTTCCGCACCGTATTGCTGAAGCTGGAGCAGACCGGCGCCGAAATCACGGAGACGGATGAGAGTGTGACGCTCAGGGCGCCCCGCCGTCCGATGGCGGTGGACATCGAGACGATGCCGCATCCCGGCTTTCCGACAGACTTGCACCCTCCCATGGTTGCCCTGATGGCGGTCGCCGACGGGGTGTCGGTGGTGCAGGAGACGGTGTTCGACAATCGCTTTGCGTACACGCACGACCTGGCCCGGATGGGCGCCAGCGTGAAAGTCGACCGCGACACCGCGATTGTGCGAGGCACCGATGCCCTCACCGGCGCGCCGGTGGAAGCTCAGGACCTGCGAGGCGGCATGGCGCTGGTGCTGGCCGGCCTGGCTGCCGAGGGAACGACAGAACTTGACGGGCTGGAGCATGTGGAGCGGGGATACGTGGGGCTCGGTGACAAGCTCCGCGGGCTGGGTGCCCATGTGCGAGGCGGCGAGCGGCTGCCCATATTCACGTAAGCGGGGGGGAGCTCATGGCAGAGGCAGAAGGGGCGGGTGCCGACACCGTGGTGGTGGGGTACAGCCGCACCCCGTTTGGCACGTTTGGTGGAGGGCTCAAAACGATCCCGGCCACCGAGCTGGGGGCGCATGCGATTCGGCACGCCTTGGATCGGTCGCGGGTCGCGCCCGGCGACGTGGACTACGTGTACATGGGCCAAGTGGTGCAGGCGGGCGCCGGGCAGATTCCGTCCCGGCAGGCCACGATGGCCGCCGGCCTGCCCGACACGGTGCCCTCGGACACGATCAACAAAGTTTGTGCATCGAGCCTCCGCGCCGTCAACCTGGCGGATATGGCGATTCGGCTGGGCGAATCCGCGGTGGTGGTGGCGGGCGGGATGGAAAGCATGTCCCAGGCGCCCTACCTGGTGACGGGTGCGCGATGGGGACTGCGGATGGGGGATGCCCCACTGGTGGATGCGGTCGTGCACGACGGCTTGTGGTGCAGCTTTGGCAGTTGCCACATGGGGGTGTACGGCAGCCAGGTCGCCGCGGAGTACGGCATCGGCCGCGAGGCGCAGGACGACTGGGCGTACCGGAGCCACGTGCGGAGCTTGGCGGCTATCGACAGCGGCCGCTTCGCGGAAGAGATTGCCCCGTTCACGGTGCCGGAGAAAAAGGGATCGCGCGTCGTGGAGCAGGACGAGGGTCCGCGGCGGGACACGTCGCGCGAGAAGCTTGCCCAATTGAAGCCGGTGTTCGTCCCCGACGGCACGGTGACGGCCGGCAATGCACCCGGTCTCAACGACGGCGCCACCGCCATTGTCCTGATGAGCCGCGCCGAGGCCGTGCGCCGGGGCCTGCCGATTCTGGCGACCGTAATAAGCCAGGGCCAGGTGTCACAGGCGCCGCGCTACCTGCACACGGTGCCCGCGCTCGCGGGCCAGGCGGCCCTCAAGAAGGCCGGCTTGGCTGTGGGCGACCTGGCGCTTCTGGAAATTAACGAAGCGTTTGCCGCCGTATCGCTGACCAGCATCAAACTGCTGGGCGTGGATCCCGAGCGCGTCAACGTCAATGGCGGCGCGGTGGCTCTCGGTCACCCCATCGGGGCATCGGGCGCACGCATCCTCATGACCTTGATTCAGGAGCTGTTGCACCGCGGCGGGGGATACGGCCTGGCGGCCATCTGTAGCGGCGGCGGGCAGGGCGAAGCCACGCTGGTCCGCGTCGGCTGATGCGACACGCGGGCGGCCACTTTGCTGGGTGGTCGCCTGCCTGCCTTCGCATGTTTCTCTGTGACCGCTATACGAAACCTGCTCAAACTTGCCCGTAGGGGCATAAGCCAGTTTTGCTGGAATTATTCGCTCTTCCGAAGATTGCAGTTTTGTTCCTAGCGATCTGGCTATCCCTCCGCAGGGTTGGAACCGCAACCGCGGAAGTCCTGCCGGTAGCCGTGACGGTTCCCCTCATCGGAAAGCCCCCAGGCGACTTCCCTCCGGTACTGAGCTTCCTTCCGGCGACAGGGGGGATCCGGCCCCCAACCGCTGCCTTCTTCCCTTTCCCGTCCCCTTGCGGGTGAAGCGGGCCCCCACGCGGGTACTCCTTGCGAGGCAAGGCAGATTTTCCAGGGGGGTTGCCCCTTGGCCGGTAAAGACGTCCGGCAGCTGGCTTGCTCCGGCGGGGAGCATCCCCGCCACGAAATTAGGTGACCAGCGCTGTCTTGCGCCCGGAAACCTCTCGGAGGATTTTCAACACCCCCGCCTTCGGCGTGAAGACCTGGATTCGTTCCCGCAGTGCGGGATCGGTATACCGGTGCCCCACATTCACCGCGCCCACCGTATCGGCGTGGCCGGTGAAATGGCAGTTTTGGCAATGGAAACGGTCCCCACGGCGGTTGTCCCTATGGACGTCACCGCATTCCGGACACTCCTGGGACGTGTAAGCCGCGTTCACCGTCTCCAACCGGGAACCTCCCGCGTGGGACAGGAACTCCGCTCTTTCTTTCAGGCTTGACCGCATCCAGCGCGAGACCACGCGGGAGAGGTTCCGGCTCTTGGTCCGGCCCCGCATCCGGCTCAGATCCTCCATCACCAACACCTCCGGTCGGGAGCCGCACTTCCCGCATCGCTTCGGAAATCCGGCGCTTTACCTCGGCTTGCCCCTTGACTCTGCGCACATCCAGTTTCATCCGCCCAAGGGTGAAACGCCGCATCCGGCCCGCTTTTTGCCGCTCCGCACCCCGGGGCGAGGCGGCCAGTTTTTTCTCCGCCGCATGCATCGGACACGGTCATGCCCAGTTCCAGGACCTGTGCGCCGAGATCGCCAGCCTGACAGGCGACAGATATTCTACAGGCTCAATGCGTTGGCGGCGGTGGAGGTGAGCGTTCCCGAGCCGATGCACGGCGCGGACGAGATAATCGAGCGGTGCGAACACCTGATTGTCGCCGACCTTTCGTCGGCCGATCCGCGCTGATGGTGAAAACCGCGCCGTCCGGACTGGCCTCGGGCCTTTCAGCATCCCGTGCAGGTTCCGGCGCGATGCACGGACATGACGTGGGCGCTGACGCCAAGACCCCGTCAAGCGGATGAGGGGCGTTAAAGGCCGATCCCTCTGAACTTGTGGGTGGCCACTTGGTAGAGCAACCTCGCGCATACGGACACGCCGACGACCCACGACCGGGTGGTGCCCCAGGGGCCGCAGCCCGGTAGCGCGTCACCTTGCCGTATTCGCAGCAAACCGCCTGAGACGTTGGCGTTGTCGTGCGCTGACCCGGGTCGAAACGCAGGGCTAACCCAAAGTCGGGCGGAAGGTGGCGGACGGACCCATTGACGCGGCGGGGCTGGCGTGTTCGCGGCGGCTGTCATAAACCAGGACCATGACACCCATGCACGACGCGCGGCCCCGCCCGCGCACGGCGCCCGAGACGGTGCGCCGCGTAGTGATTCATCTGGTCGAGGGCCGCGAGGACGCGCAGACGTGGGACGGTCTGCTCGCCCGTCATCATGAGTTGGGCCGGTCGCGGCGGATGGTCGCGGTCGTGGACGGCGAGCCGGTGGCCGTCGTGGGGTTTGCCCGTGCGGCGCTGAAGGTAGGGGTCCGGGACGCCGCGATTGGCTGGACGCCGGATCAACGCGACGACCGGCTCCTATGTGGTCAATAACGCGCGATGCGTGATTCTCCCGCGCTTCCACATCGCGAACCGGGGGTCGCACGGGCTCGGGCTGACCCTGCGCCGTCCGCGCGGACGGGCAGGCGGTGCGTGGCCATCCGGTGTTGGCGTGTGAGCCCGTCGTGGACCCCGCCCCCTGTCTCGGGACCGTCTACACCCGTGCCGGGTTTACGTCTCTGGGGGACCCCGCCGGCTTTCGCCGCCAGGCGCCGGGCGATACCGCGCATGCCCAGCCGAAGCGGGTGTACGTGCGGCCGTTGCGACGCAAGGCCTGCGCCCGCCTGCGCCAAGAGTTTGTAGCCGGCGCTGTTGGCCGGCGGCCCGCGGGTGGACCCCAACACCCTGCCGCTGGACGGCCCGCAGGGGCTGGTGGCCGCGCTGGCCGCCGTCCCCGCGAGGCGGCACCGGCGGGGGGTCCGTCATCCACTGGCGACCCCGCGGGCGGTCGCGGGGCTCGCCTGCTGGGCGGGATGCCCGGGTACCGCGCCATCGGCCCGTGGGCGCAGCGTCTCACCCCCACCCCACGCCAGCGCTTGGGGTGCTTTCGGTCCCCGACCACCCGGCGGTGGGTCGGGCCCTCCCTCGAAACCTTGCGGCGCACGCGGATCGCGGTCGACCCCGACGCGCTGAGCATGGCGGGGGCCACCTATCTGGCGCGCCGGGCCCCGCACCGGGCCCCTGGCGCGGGACGGCAAGACGCGGCACCCTTCGGCCTCCGCCACGGAGGCCCAGCGCCATCTCTTGGGGGTGGTGCGGCATCGCTCTGGCACTTGGGGGCCCAGGCCGATGTCGGCGAGAAAGCAAACGAAATCCCGGTGGCCCAGCGGGTGCTGGCCACCCTGCCCCTCGAGGATACCCTCGTCACCGCGGAGGCCTTGCATACAAAGACCCCCACGGCCCCGCTCATTGGGGACCGCGGTGGGGAATCTCGGCTGACCGTCCACGCCAACCCACCGCGTCTCCCCCCGCTGCTGGCGAACAGCCGGCCCGGGGATGTTGCCCCCTCGACTGACGGGGACCGAGAAGGGCCACGGCCGGATCGACACCCGCACGATTCCGGGGTGGCCGGTCTCGCCCGGGATCGGGTTCCCGTACGCTCAGCCGGCGGCCCGGCTCACGCGGGGGACGGTGCGGCCCCACCGCACGATGGACCCCCACCCCCACCGCCGCACCGTCACGGAGGTCCCCACCCGGGAGACGGTCTATCTCCTGACCCGCCGGTCCCCCGAAGAAGCGGGGCCGGCGGCGTTATGGGCGCTGGCGCGCCACCATTGGTCGATCGAGGCGATGCCTCCCATCGAAGATGAGCTTTCACGCCGACGCGCACGATGCGCACCGGGCACGGGCGGCCCACGTCACCACGCGGACCCGCTGGGCCCGGGCCCTCCTCCGGCACCGTCACGCGTTGCTGACGGTGCCGGATGCCCAGCGCTACTGGGTGACCCATCCGCGCGAGTTCATCGCGCAGATCGCGTAGGCCCGTAGGCCCCTTCATCGGGTTGCTCCTCCGGCCGGATCCCCCGGTCTGCCGCCGCCTGGCCGTCGCGGGGCCCCCGGGCCCCCCGCGCCGCGTCGGCGCCTCGATCCGGGGTCACGACGGCGTTCACACCGCGGGGCGACACCCCGACCCATGGTCCGGCTAGCGACTATGGGTCAACCCTGGGTCGAAACGCGGACCAGCGCCCCGAGGCGTACAATAGACTGGCAGGGGCGAGTAGGCGCCTTCTCGTCCCAGGCCATGGAGCTGGCCCCCGTCGCCTCGCCGACTGATAGCTCCTGCCACAACGATGCGAGCGCGCACCTTTTGGGTGGGCTCGCTCAGGAGGCAGGCATGGTGACTGTGACAGTGCAGACCGAGTTGGCGGCCGCGATCGAACGACTGGCCCAGTTGGCGTACGCCGAGGGTGTCCCCGATGTGGCCGACACACTGCAGGACCTCGCCCAGCGCGTAACCCGGCATGAATTTCGGCTGGCCGTGGCAGGCCAGTTCAAGCGAGGCAAATCTACGGTAATCAATGCACTGCTGGGTCGGGCGGTCCTGCCCGCGGATGTCCTGCCGCTCACCTCGGTGCCTACGCTGGTTGGCGATGGGCCTGAGGACCGCGTGCGCGTCGTGCTGCAAACGGGCGCCACACTCGCCATTCCCCTCGAGGACCTCCCACAGTTTGCGACCGAGACGCACAATCCGGGCAACGTGCGGGGAGTGCAGCACATCGCGGTCGAGATTCCCGAATCGATGCCGGTCGCCAACCTGTGCCTGATAGACTTGCCGGGCATCGGCTCTACCGTGGAGGCCAATTCGCGGATTGCCTATGCCAGCTTGGACCTGGCGGACGCGGCCGTTTTCGTGACCGGGGCCGAGCCGCCGCTGACCGAGCAGGAATTGCACTTCCTGGAGACCCTGACGCATCAGGTGGCCCGCGTGTTTGTCGTCCAGAACAAGCGGGACCTTTTTTCGGATCGCGACTGGCAGCGGGCCGTCGCCTTCAATGCTGACCAGGTCGGAGGCACTCTCGGTCCCACCACGATTTACGGTGTGTCGGCCCGGGACGCGTTGGAGGCGAAGCAACGCCAGGACGGCCAGCAGCTGCGCGCGTCCGGGTGGGCAGACTTTGAGTCCGTGCTGGCCGCGTTTTTTCGGACTGAGCGGCAAGCGGTTTGGCAAGCGTCCATCGCGGGCAAGGTGGCGAGCGCCGTCAGTCCGGTGCTGGAGGCGCTGGCCGTGCGCGAGGCGGTGTTGGGCGCGCCCATCGCAGAGCTGCGCGAGCGCCTGGGCCGCGTGGAGGAACGGGCCAAGGAGGTTCATCGCCTCCGCGACGACGCTGGCGTATTGCTGCGCCGCGATCTGGGTCGGGAGCTTCAGGCGCTGGATCAGCGGTTGGTGGCGTGGGCGGCCGAGACACGCACCGCCCTGAGGGGCGCACTGCCCGAACTTGCGGAGACAGGGGCGCGACACCGGCAGGGGGCCCGTGACCCGCTGTTGGAGGCCGCCGCACACGCGGCGGCCCGCAAGCTTGCCGACGAAGAGGTGGCGTGGCGCACATGGTGGCAGGGTCGCTTCGACGAGATGGCGGGGATGGGCGATCGGCTGGCGGCAGGGATCCATCAGGTTTATGCGGACGAATGGGGCGTGCAGTGGACAACCTCGGCGGCGCTGGTCGTGCCGTGGCACGACGTCGTGCTCAGGTTCTCGGCCGTCGACCGCACCAGCTTCTTTCCCGACGTGTCGGAGAGTCTCCTCGCCCTGATGCCGGCGGGCTTCAGGCGCCGCATGGTGATGAAAAAGGCGACAGCACGGGTCTGGGAAGTTGTGGACCAGGTTCAGGGCCGCGTGCGACACGCGGTGGCGGCCGCGGCGGAAGCCATGGCGAGCGAACTGCTGACGCGCCTCAGCGACGAACTGGGCAACTTGGAGCAGCGGTTGGCCACGGTGGTTGAGGCCACGGTGGCAGAGCGGGAGGCGGCCGAGGACGCCCGGCCTCGGATGGCCGCGGAGCTGGCGGCCAGTCAAACGGCGTGGAGGCGTGGGCTGGGCGACGTGAATGCCCTGCTGCCGCAGGGGCCGGCTGTGGCGGCCGCGGAGTCGCGGGCGCCCGGGCGGTGACGCGGCGGGCGAGAAGCCAGCCGGAGGAACGGGTGGGACGCGCCAGGCTGGCGCGGACATAGCGGATTGGCCGCGAGGCCCGTTGGCTGGGACTGCCCGAGGCTTATACTGCCGCTGCACGCAAGATGGGCAAATGGCACTGGCGCCCATTTACGTGGACGTGCGGGCGTGATAGGCTCCGCAACTGTGTTATAGACAGGCCGGGGGGCATGCGGCTATGAAGCCAAAGGACGCGCGGGTGTTGGTGGTGGATCACCAAGACTCGTGGGCCGCGCAGTTTGAAGCCGAGGCGGTGGCCATTCACCGCGCGCTGGCGACCGAAGTGGTTTATATCCATCATATCGGCAGCACGGCCGTCCCGGGCCTGTCGGCCAAACCGATCATCGATATTCTGCCGGTGGTTCGGGACGTGTCCGCCCTCGACGGCGCCGGCGCCACCGCCATGGCGCGTTTGGGCTACGACGCGCGGGGCGAGTGGGGCCTGGGCGGCCGACGCTATTTTGTCAAGGCGGATTCCCAGACGGGGATGCACCGCGCCCATGTGCATGCGTATCAGGTGGGCCACCCGGATGTGACCCGGCACCTGGCCTTCCGGGACTTTCTGCGCCACCAGCCCGGAGTGGCCGCCCGATACGGTCGGCTGAAGGTCGGCCTGGCTGCGCAGCACCCCCATGACATTGAGGCGTACATGGATGGCAAGCATGCATTTGTTCAAGAGCAGGAGCGGCGGGCGGTGGCGTGGTGGGACATCGTGCCGCTGGTGCTCGTCACGGGTCCGGTGGGGGTTGGCAAGACGACGGTGGCCAGCGCCCTCGCCGATGCGCTGGTGGACGGGGGGGTTCCGACGGCGTTTGTGGACGGTGACGCGCTGACCGAGGTGCATCCCGCTTCGCCCGGCGACGACAGGGGAGAGGGCGTGCTGTTGGCCAACCTGGAGGCGGCGTGGCGCGTTTACCGCGCGGCCGGGGCGCGCTGCCTGGTGCTGGCGCAGGTGGTGGAGTCCGACGCCGACATCCAGAAATTTGCGGACGCCGTCCCGGGTGCCGATGTGACGGTGATTCGGCTGGACGCCCCCTTGGATGTGGTGCACCGGCGGATCACCCAGCGCGGCGTGGGGGAAGCGGATCCCTGGCATCTTGCGCGCGCGGACGCGCTGCACGCGCTCTACCAGGAGCGGCCCGTGGGGCATGTGACGCTGGACGCCGCCGAGGCCGTGCCGGCGCTGGTGGATCACGCGCTCAGGGCTACCCGCGTCATGGAGCGGCTGGTCACGCCGCCGGGCTAAGGGCGTCAGCGGCGGGAGTGGGTGTGGGCCCGCCCCGAAAACGCATCCCATAGCGCAATCAGGATCACGGCCGCCAGGACCCACGGCCACAGCCCGAGCCACATGCCCAGCGCCACGCGCGCCAGATACAACACCGAGAGCGCCGCGACGGCCGCCGCCAGCCAGGGATGGCGGCCCCAGAGCCGCCAGATCGCCCACACGACCAGCCCCAGCAGCACCAGCGAGCCTACCCACACCACCAGGTTGATCAGGACTCCCAGCACAAACAGCGCCACCACCGCCGCCACCACGTAAAATAGCCAGCGTCCTGCTGCGCCCATGGCCGCACCTCCTGTCGCCAGCCCCAGCATGCTTTCCCCCATGATACTCCATGAAGCCTCACGTTGGCGGGGGCGCCACGGCATGGGTCAGTCGTTCGCGGACTGGATGAGCGCGGTGACTGTCACGGCCTGGTATCCGTGGTGCTTGAGCCATGGCAGCAGGATGGCTAGGGCGGCCACGGTCTCCGAGCGGTTGCCGCCCCCGTCGTGGAACAGCACGATGCTGCCGGGCTTCACGAGCCGTTCGACCTGCGCCACGATGTGCCCCACGCCGGGACGTGCCCAGTCTCGGGTGTCCACGTCCCACAACACCAGGCTCAGATGGGCGGCCGCGAGCTCACGGTCCAGACGCGGGGCGCGCAGGCCGTACGGGGTGCGGTACAGCGTGACGGCACAGCCGACGCTGGGGACGACGGTGGCCAGATAGCGCTGCTCGCGCTGGGCGTCGCTCACAATCTGGGCGGCGCCCACCAACGACAGGTTCAGGTGCGTCATGCCGTGCAGACCGATTTCCATTCCGTCTCGCACTTCCTGCCGTAGCAGTGCGGGAAATCGCCGGACCTCCCGCCCAACGACAAAAAACGTGGCGAGATCGTGATAGCGCTTCAAAAGCGCCAAAATCTGCTCTGTATAGGGCGCCTGGGGTCCGTCGTCAAATGTGAGCGCCACCACGCGGGACGTGGTGGGCACGCGCGACAGCGCGGGCGGGCTCGCGCGGCCCACCGCGGATAGGCCGAAAGCGAAGAGCCCCGCGGCGGCGAACGCCCCCAGGGTTCGTCGGCGCATCCGGCTCCCCCTCTCTCGGTGCCTTGGGGCCGAGAGAGGCTATGATAAGTCCCAGTGCGGCAGAACCAGAAAAGGAGCCGACTCCGTCGGATGCCAGAGCGAAGGGAGGCCGCCGTGAACGCCGACAAAGACCCACAGCCCCTGCCCCACCTCACGGCAAGCGGGCAGGTGCACATGGTGGACGTGGGGGCCAAGCCCGACACGGTGCGGACGGCCAGCGCCGAGGGATGGGTCCGGGCCCGGCCCGATGTCATCGCGCTGGTGCGGGATGGGCAGACCGCCAAGGGTGACGTGCTGGCTGTGGCTCGGATCGCCGGCATCCAGGGTGCCAAGCGCACGGCGGATCTCATCCCCCTGGCGCATCCGCTGGCGCTCACCGGCACCACGGTGGAAATTGCGCTGGAGGCGGACCGGATTCGGGTGGAAACCACGGTGACGACCCGGGGCCCCACCGGGGTCGAGATGGAGGCGCTGACGGGGACGGCCGCCGCCTGCCTTACCCTGTACGACATGTTGAAGGCGCATGACCGCGCCATGGTCCTGGGCCCGATCCAACTGGTAAGCAAAGCCGGGGGGCGCACCGGCGCCTGGCGGCGCGATGGCGGGGCTCCCTATGCCTGAGCGACTAGCCGCGGCGGTGGTGACCACAAGTGACGCTGGCTACCAGGGGCTCCGCCGGGACGGCAGCGGCGATCTGCTGGCCGCCTGGGTCGAGGCCCGGTTCGCGCTGGCCGCCCGCATTTTGCTGCCGGACGACGTGGATCGCGTCATCGGGACCCTGCGCGGCCTGGCCGTCCGGGGGACCCGCCTGGTGCTCACGACCGGCGGCACGGGGCTCGGGCCCCGCGACGTGACCGCCGAGGCGGTGGAGCGCGTGGCGCGTCGCCGCGTGCCCGGCATCGAGGAGGCACTCCGCGCGAGCGCTTGGCGTGCCGTGCCCACGGCCATGCTCTCCCGCCAGGTAGTCGGAGTGGCGGACCGCATGGTGATGGTGGCGCTGCCCGGCTCGCCCCGGGCGGTGGCCGAGGGGCTTGACCTCTTGGAGCCTGTGCTCCCGCACCTCTTGGACCTGGTGGCGGGCCGCACGCGCCACCCCACGTCGGGGAGCGTCCCCCTGATGCCGAGAAAAAATTAGGCGGGCCGCACCGTCCGGGTTGACTTTGTCCCCCGGCCCGCTATAGTAGGCCTGGAACCGTTAGCACTCGACTGGAGTGAGTGCTAACAAGTGTGATCAACACCTTTCCAAGGAGGCAGGAACATGGACATCCGTCCGCTGGCCGACAAGGTCGTGGTCGAGGTTGTTGAGGAGGA
>JAKARZ010000087.1 GCA_021828405.1 Bacillota bacterium | reverse complement strand
GCCAGGTGCGCGATCAAACAACGGCCAACGCGGGTCACGCGGAGGAGCCTCGCAGGTCGCTAGGACCCGGCACCAACACCTGTGGCACGGTGGAATGTGTCTGGTCGACTGCCTGGGGGAGAGCCGTATGAGGGAGAACCTCAAGCACGGTTCGGAAAGAGGGCATTGGAAACGGAGCCGAACAGCTACCGCGCCAGTGCCCTACTTTACTCCGATACAGGCGAGGACGTGGTGACCTCGGCGGGGTCGTCCCCCGTCGGGGATTTCCGAGGGTCATAGAGCGCGGCATGGCGGAAAGCTGGGCAGTCGGAACATGGGAGACCTCCCGGGGTCGCGTAAGCGTATGCCACACCCAAGGCCAAGCCGGAGGGCGGCAAATGCGCCGGGAGGAGTCGGAGGACGGCATAGTACTCAGCGCGCGGGAAAGCCGCGTACAGGGGGAAGGCTGTCCACAGTTTCAGCCGTTTCGGCCCGCCGTTTCCCTCACACGGAGGAGGATACGAAACGGACGCGGGCCGGGACCGCCTCGCCGGCCCCGGCGAGAAGCTGGGGAGCCGGATGCGGGAAATCCGCCCGTCCGGTTCTGAGGGGGGTACGGGCACAAGGCGACCAGGCCGGTTCACCGAAGGCACTGGACCGAAAGGGCCAGCCACGGCTATTGGTGCTATGGTTACCGCCGCCGAGGCCCGTATCTACCTACCCCGCAAGCATTCACGAACCCCGGGCGCTTTCCTTTCCCGCAAGATGGCACCGTGGCCAGTCTAGCCAGCAATCCCCGGACGGGCAACGCCGTCAACTTTAGGCCATTAAGGGGCGGCTAAAACACTTGACCTCGAGGGGCTACTTCGTCTGGGTTTGATGTCGGGGAGAACCAGTGCATTCACCGCCTCGCTCCTCTGCGCGGCGGGCAAGCCCTCCGCCCAGCGGCGCAGCCGTTGCGATGTTCCCAGGGTGCATGACAGACCGCTGCGGGAGCGCGGCCATGAACCGCGGCACAAGATAGCTGGCCCGTCATTGCCCGCGCGGTGATAAGAGTCGCTTGGACGAGCCAGCTTGGCATCATGACTCGCCAAGCGTGGTCGGCGGGACCGGACGCCCGCTGGTGGGATGGCTGGCGTGGATTATATTCTGGCCCCAGTCAGACAGGGACCGGTCGCCCGGCAACAGGAGCAATCCCAAGCGGTCCCACAAATGAGACGATGCACTAGTGGGGGTCGGAGATCACCTGCATGCGGGCGGCGTCGGCCAGCCACTCGGCGAGTTTGGACCAGCGCCGTCCCGTGGCCCGGGTGCGCACCGCCAGGGCGAGGGCCTTGGTCTGGCCCACCAGCACTACGAGCCGCTGGCCGCGCGTGACGGCCGTGTACAGGAGCGGGCGCTGCAACATGACGTAGTGCTGGGTGGTGACCGGAATGACCACGGCGGGGTACTCGGAGCCCTGCGCTTTGTGAATGGTCGTGGCGTAGGCGGGCACCAGCGCATCCAGGTCTGCGAAGTCGTACAGGACATCGCGGTCATCGAACCGAATCGTGAGTTCCTGGTCGTCGGCGCGCACGGCCGTAATCCGCCCGATGTCCCCGTTGAAGACGTCCTTGTCGTAGTCGTTCACGATTTGCATCACTTTGTCGCCGGGCCCAAAGTGCCACCCGAAGCGATCCACGGCGTCGGGGCCGGGCGGGTTCAGGACCTGCTGGAGGCGCTCGTTCAAGTGGCGGGCGCCGACGTCCCCGCGATTCATGGGACAGAGCACCTGCACATCGCGGATCGGGTCCAGGCCAAAGCGCTGGGGGATGCGCTCGGTCACGACGCGCACAATCTTGTCGGCGGCGTCGGCGGGCTCGGCCGCCTCGACGAAGTAGAAGTCCTGCTGGGAGCCGCCCGATCGGTCCCACGTCGGCAGATCCCCGCGATTGATGCGGTGGGCATTGACGACAATGCGACTGTGGGCCGCCTGGCGAAACACCTCCGTGAGCCGCACGATGGGCAGGGTGTCCGCCGTGAGGAGGTCGCGAAAGACTTGGCCCGGCCCTACCGACGGCAGTTGGTCGGCATCGCCCACCAAAAGCAGGCCCGCCTGCGGCGGGACGGCCCGCAGCAGGTGGTGCATCAGGGTGACGTCAATCATCGAGCACTCGTCCACGACGAGGAGGTCCGTGGCGAGCGGGTGGTGCTCATCGTGCTGAAAGCCTTGTCCCGGCTGAGCCCCCAAGAGCCGGTGGATGGTCTGGGCAGGATGGCCGGACGTGTCGGTCAGCCGCTTGGCGGCACGGCCGGTCGGTGCGCACAGCAGCGGGTGCACGCCGTGGGCGGCCAGAATCGTGAGGATGGTCCGGACCAGCGTGGTCTTGCCCACCCCAGGGCCCCCGGTGAGCACCGTGACTTTGTGGGTCAGGGCCTGGTGCACGGCCGCCCGCTGACTCGGGGCCAGCGTCAGCGTCAGCCGGGCCTCCGCCTGCGTCACCGCCGGGTCCACCGCGAAGGAGGGCCAGGGGGGCGCGCCATCCGCCAGCGCCTGGAGGCGGGCCGCCACCGCCTGCTCCGCGCGGGCCAAGCCCGCGAGGAAGACGCAAGCGCGGTCTCCAACCGTTTGGGACACGACCGTGCCCTGGGTCTCCTCGCGGGCAATGGCGTCCTGCACCAACTCTGCCGGCACGCTGAGCAGGCGAGCCGTGTCACGTACCAAGTCTTCCACCGGGAGACCGCAGTGGCCCTGCCCGGTGGCCTCCAGCAGCGCGAAGCTCACACCCGCCTGCACGCGCAGGGGGTCCGTGGCGGCAATCCCGAGGTGGCCCGCAATCTTGTCGGCGCTCTTAAACCCGATGCCGCGAATGTCGCGGGCGAGGCGGTAGGGGTTCTCCTGCACCCGCTGAATGGCTGCGTCGCCGTACACTTTAAAGATGCGGACGGCCTGCGCCGTGGAGACACCATGGCCGTGCAGGAACAACATGATGTCGCGAATCGTGCGTTGATCGCGCCAGCCTTGGCAAATGCGCTTGGCGCGGCCGGGGCCGATCCCCGCCACTTCTTGGAGGCGCTCGGGGGTGGATTCGATGATGGAGAACACCTCAGGGCCGAACCGGGCGACCAAGCGGTGGGCGTACACCGGGCCCACGCCCTTCACCATGCCGGACCCGAGGTACTTTTCGATGCCCGCCGGGGTGGTGGGGGGTGAGAGGCGCAGTGTGTCGGCGCGAAACTGGCGCCCGTACTGGCGGTCGATGCTCCACTGGCCCGTGCCCTCGACGTATTCGCCGGGGGTGACCGTGGAGGCGTGGCCGACGACGCACACCAGCTCTTTGTGCCCAGGCGCTTTCAGTTGGAGGACGCAGAAGCCGGAGTCCGGGTTGTGGTAGGTAACCCGCTCGATCAGACCGACCAGTGACTCTTGCGCCAAGAGCACCACGCCCTTTCTAAGCGAAGACGGAGTCGGACCCGTTCGGCACTAACCATACACGAGTTGCACAGCGGGACCATAGCGGGTTCAGCGAGCGGCCCGGCACATGGTGGGGGGAGGAAGGGTCCCTGGCGGTCTTGAATATGTTGGCGTCGTGGCCCTGCGGTTGGGGCTTCGACTGCGAATCCGGGCGAGCTCCGGTGGCTAGGTACGCTGCCGGCTCGATGTGCCGATGGATGACAGCGGCTCGGCGCACACGCGAATGCATGCGCCGTCATCCGTGCATGGATGGAGGGTGGAGTGTGGAGTTCGCCGCAAGTCCTAGCAGCACCCTCAGATTCTCATCGTAACCCAGCACTTGCACAATTGCACAGGGCCCACGGGGGCGTGGCCACGGAAACGTCAAGGTCGTAGCCGTTCCGGGGCGGAAGCGACGACGTGGGACGTGGCATGAAGCGAGGAGGCGCCGCCGACGGCGGGCCGCGCCGCGTCAACGCGGCGCGGGGATGCCGCTCGGCCATCGGGCGGCAGGGCTCGACCCCGGGCGGACGCCCGGGTCGTTGACGGGTATGCACGGGCCCGACGGCGCTAGGCGCCGAGGAGGGCTTGCGTGACGTTCGGGGTGGCGATTGAGATAGTTCACCGCCCGTTGGATGTTGGGGAGGTGCATTCGGTGGAGAAGGCTCAGCGCGGTGTTCCGCAAGCTCGCCATGACCCGGGGGCCATGCCCCGTCCGGAGTTGTGACCGGTCTTCGTCGTACACCCAGTCGCGTTCCCAGTGCAACTGATTTTCGATGCTCCAAGCCCGCGGACCCACGCCCCCCGTTGGGCCGCGGTGGCCTCGGCGGGGGCGAGGTCGGTGAGGCCGAACACCACCTCGGTGCGGGGGTGGGATCCGTCTAACG
>JAKARZ010000086.1 GCA_021828405.1 Bacillota bacterium | reverse complement strand
TTCCGATCTCTCAGCATCCCTTCCATGCGGCCATCGGACGACATCATCATGAGGGCGCCCGGGCGGCGGTAGGCCGATCCCACCACCGCCACGATCTCGGCGAGGAGCGCCCGCTCGCCCCGTGCCTCGGCCGCCACGATCGCCGCCCATATCCGCCGCACATCAGCCAGCCCCGTCACTGGGCTACTCCCGGGCCCGGCGCTCGGCCGCCCGGCCGACGGCGGAAAAGAACTGTGTGAGAAGCATCTGGGACACGCCGCCCATCACGCGCTGGCCAATGCCTGCGAGCGTTCCGCCGACCTGGGCCTCACCTTCGTATTGGACCAGGCTTCCCGCATCAGACCGCGCAATGGCCACCGACAGACTCACGTGCACGAAGGCGCCCGGACCCTTGCCGTCCAGTTCCAGGCGATAGCTCTTCGGGGGGTCGGGGTCCTGGATCTCCATGGTGCCGGCGTAACGCCCCCTGACCGCCGAGATGCCGATCTCCAGCACGGCGTCGTATTTGTCGGGTCCCACCGGCGTAAGCTGCTTTAACCCGGGCATGGTTTCCACCAAGCTCTCGGGCGTGGTGAGCGCCTGGTACACCACCTCGGGCGGAGCGGCCATCGCCACCTGATTCTTCAATTGCATCGGAGCCGTCGACCCCCTTCCGGCGAAGGATCTACGCTTGCTCTGCCTTAAGAGTATCAGACACGGCGTGCCTCGGGGCCGTCCGCTACGGCGCGTGTGGGCCGTAGCGCGCCAAGAATTCTTGGCGCGTCATGTAGATCAGGACGGGTTGCAGCCGCCCGAGGCGCCGTAGCACGCCGAGCCCCTGCCGGTGAAACACCACGAGCAAGAAAATCAGGTACAGGCGCATCGGCACCATGGTGAGGCCGCCCATGGCGCGCCGGTGAAAACCTAGGCGCTCCACCGCCCGGCCCGCGTCCAGCACGGTCACGCCCCCCACCAGCGCCGCGTCCGCCAGCGTGGGATCCGCGGCCACCCGGCGGCCGAGCGCGGGCAGACTCTGACCCACCCGCAGCCAGGCACGGAGTCCCCCGGCCCTAAGGCCGCTGCCCTGGGCCAGGCTGTAGTTCTGAAAGTGGATTTCCGCCATCGGGGCGCCCGCGCGAATCGGCGCCCCCTCCCCCTCAAGCGTGGGCCCCCGGTACACGGCCCGGCCCACCCGCAGCACGGGCGGGCCACCGTCCGGCGCCGCCACGGTGTCCACGCGGTAGTGGCGGGTGAAGACCCCCTCCCGCCACGCCCAGACCTTCTTGACCCAGGCATGTTCTTCCCGGAGTCCCCCGAGCGTCACGAGGTCCAGACCCAGGCTCCGCAGGCCGGCAATCATGGGAGGCAGCGCGGCCACCGTGCGGGACCGGTCCCCCCCCCCGTCGTGGAGCACCACCACGGAGCCGGGCAGTGCGTACCGCACCACGTGCCGGGCGATGGCGTCGGGCGGGCGATCTGACCGCCAGTCGTCGGGGGCGATGGACCACAGCACCCGGCGAAGGCCCAAAAAGCTCGGAGCCAGCCAGGTGATGAGGTTGTGGTGCCCCCACGGCGGGCGGTAGAAGTGCGGCGCCCGGCCGATCACGGACGCCACCCGCGCTCGACCCCGAGCGATCTCGCGCCAGGTCGTCCACGGCGACATCAAAAGCGCCGACCGGTGGCGTCGCCCGTGCAGCGCCACCTCGTGCCCCTCCGTCACCATGCGCTGCACCACCTCCGGGTGTTGCGCCGCCTCCTCGGCCACGACAAAGAAGGTGGCCGAAACCCCATGCTGCTTCAGCACGTCCAGCACCGCGGGGGTGTCGAGGCCCGGGCCGTCGTCGAAGGTCAGGGCCACCTGGTTTTCGTCGCCACTCCCCGCAAATGCGCCCGCCTGGCCGTGATGCCCCACCAGCTCGGGCACGAGCCAGTACCCCGCCACCGCGATCAGCGCCGCCCACAGCCACCCACTCACGGCTACGCCCGGCGCTCCGGCAGTGGATAGAGCCAATAGAACACGCTCATGAGCGTCAGGATGGCCGCGGCCAAGATAAACGGCGCATAGATCGACAACTGAAAGAGGCGCGCGCCCACGGCCGGGCCGACGGTCATGCCTAGGCCCTCGACCGTCATGAACACGCCCCACAGGAGCCCTTCCTGAGCCGGAGGGATGAGGCGGGCCAAGAAGGCGTTCCAGGACGGCAGGATGAGCGCGTACGCCAGCCCCGCCGTCACGCCCACCGCCACCAACAGCCAAAAGTCCCGCACGACCGAGAGGGCCAGGAGCGCGAGGGCGGCCAGCCAGAATCCTCCGATGAGGGGGCCCTTGATGCCCAAGCGGTCAGCCACCCGGCCCATGGGAATCAGCAACAGCACGGTGAGAGCGCCCGAGCCCAGCAGAAGCACCGCGTATTGGACCTGGTCCAGGCGCAGCACATGGTGGGTCAAGGGCTGCAGTAGGGGGAGGAGCAGCCCCAGCACCATGGTTTGCACAAACATGCCCGGCAGCACGGACCGCAGCGGCCAGATGACTTTCAGGCCCGACAGCAGGCTGGGATGCCGCTCGCCTCGCGCGGCGCTCTGCACCAGACGATGGTCGCGAACCAAAAAAGCCAGGGCAAGCGCCACGAGCTCCGCCGCGATCAGGAGGACGAATGCCACTTCATCGCCGCCGAAGTTGCCAATGGCGAAGTTCACGACCACCGGCCCGATGCCGGATCCCGCAATCCAGCCGGCAAACACGGCGCCCATCATGGTGCCGCGCTGATCCGCATGGGTCAGGCGGTTGGTCCCGGTCACCACCGACGGCCAGTGGGTCGCGGTGCCCACACCCAAGAGCCCCATGAAGATAAAGAGCGTCGTGGCGGCGTGGGCGTGCATGGCCCCAAAGATCGAAAGCGCCTCGATCACGATCCCGCCCAGCAGCACCGGCTTCGGTCCCACGCGGTCCACCAGCCAGCCGGCGGGGCTCCGAAACAGCGTGTCCATGGCGTAATGCGCCGAGATCATGAGGCCCACCACCGTCAGCGATAGGTCCAGCGGCCCGGTGGCAAAGGCGGGCAGCAGCACCACGACGAGTGCCGTCCGAGCAAACTCGGCGGCCCCCAGAATCCCTATCAGCTGCCACTGCGCCAAGTTGACGTCATGCGGGAACCAATGCTTAAGCCCCCGCATGCACCCTTCGCCTTTCCAGCACGTCGCGGACCCGCTCGGCAACCCGCGACGCACCATCCGGCAGTCCCAGCCCACGAGCGGCGGCCGCCCGCCGCGCGCGCTCTTCGCGGCTGGCCAAAAGGCGCGTCAGCGTCTCCACCAATTGCGCCGGCGTGCGCGTGGCCACCGCCGCCCCATGCCGCACCAGGAATTCCGCGTTGCTGTCCTCTTGACCAGGAATCTGCCGATACACCACCATCGGCAGACCGCGACAGAGCGCCTCGGTGGTGGTGAGTCCCCCGGCTTTGGTCACCAGCACATCCGCCGCGCTCATCAAGTCGGGCACGTTGGTGACGTACCCCAGGGCAACCGTGGGGTGGGGACTCTGGGCGGCGAACCGGCGCGCCTCCTCCGTGCGCGAGACGGCCCGCCCCCCCACGACCACCAGGTTGACGGGCCCTGGAAGCTCGGCCAGCGCGCCCAACACCTCGCGGAACTGCGTCGGGGCCAGGTAGGACCCCCCCATGTAAAGCACGGTGGGCTGGTCCGCCAATCCAAGGGCCGCCAACTGCCCGGCCCGGTCGGATCCGGGCTGGCGAAACCGGGGGTCCACCGGGATGCCCGACACATCGATGGCTTGGGCATCGAATCCGCGCAACGCCATGGCATCGCGCATGTCCTCTGCTCCCACGAAGTAGCGGTCCACACCTCGGTGCAGCCACTGCGAATGCACGGCGTAGTCCGTCATCACCACGAAGTTCTCGACATCCAGCAGCCGCCGCACCTTCAGCGTCGCCACCACCCCGGCCGCCGTCGGATAGGTCGATATGATGAGGCGCGGCGGATTCGGAGCCACCGCGCGGTAAAACTCCCTGAGCCCAATGCGGTTGAGCATCGACTGGGTTGAGGAATTGGGATCAATGTGCTGGGTCGAGTGGTAAAACCAGCGGTACGCCCAAGGGGCGTTGCGCACCGACGCCAAATAGCTCCAGCGGATAGCCCGGTCCAGCCTAGGGCTGACAAAGCCGTAGTAGTCCAACAATTCCACCGTCGCGCCGGGAACAAGTCGATTGACGGCCGCCTGAATCGCCTTGGCCGCCGAGAGGTGTCCATCGCCGTATTTGGCCGTCAGAATGAGGACGTCAACGGACCCCGGCCACCCCTCGGGGTAATCTTTTACCGCGCGGCGGCGCCGGGATCCCTGGCGTTCGCTCACCGCCGCCACCTCCTCGCGTCACA
>JAKARZ010000034.1 GCA_021828405.1 Bacillota bacterium | reverse complement strand
GGCCACCAGCACTTCGACGCCCGGGCTGTGAAAGTGGCGAAACAGAATGGGCACCAGCGTGGCGAAGGTGTTGTGCGAAATCGAGTGATGCAGGATGGGCGCCAACACCGCGAGCTCGCCCTGCAGCGTGCGTGCGCTTTGGTCGAGCAGCACGCGCTGCAGGACGAGATACTGCGACACCCCCACCACGGACAGCAGAACCAAGAGCATCGCCAACTGCAGTCCGATAAGCGCGCCTGTCAGCGAGGAGCGCCGGCCGCCCCGTGACATGCTAGCTCCCCAACCGATACCCGAAGCCGCGGACGGTTTGGATCAGCGTTTTGTCACGGTCCTGGAGCTTGTCGCGCAGGCTAGACACGTGCACCTCGACGAGATTTTCGTCAGCCCCATAGTCGTGGCCCCAGACGTGCGTCAAGATCTGCGTGCGCGTCAGCACGCGGTGGGGATTTAACAGCAGGTAGCGCAGGAGCTGGTATTCGCGCGCGGTGAGTTGCACCTCGCGGTCGCGCAGGTGCACCCGGTGGGCGGGGTCGTCCATCGTGAGCTCGCCGAACGCAAGCGAGTCGGCCGCCGGGTCCACCCGGCGGAGTCCGGCCCGAAGCCGGGCCAAAAGTTCTTCCACCGAGAACGGCTTGACGAGGTAATCGTCGGCGCCGCCGTCCAGTCCGGCGATCCGATCCTCCACCGTGTCGCGAGCGGTGAGCATCAAAATGTAAATATTGGGGTCTTGGCGGAGGCGTCGGCACAGTTCGAAGCCGTCAACGCGGGGCATCATGACGTCAATCACCGCGGCTTCGGGTCGAAAGGTCGGCAGCGCCGCCAACGCCTCCTCGCCGTCGGCAAACGTGGCCGCCTCGTAGCCCGCACGCCCGAGCGCGATGCGCAGCAGGTCGCGGAGGCTCTCCTCGTCGTCCACGACCATGACCCGGCTGGCCATGCTACGCGGGAGACCTGCTAGCCTCGTCGGCCGGTGGCGGCGGGGCCGTCGGATTCACCGGGTCGTCGGCCGTGGGATGCGCAGGCAGGAAGTACTCGGCCACATCCCAGCCGGCCCGGGAAATCACGCGGTCCATCAGAAGGCGATCGGCCGCCAGCCACGACACCTCACCCGCGAAGTCCGGCGGTGGCTCCGGGAGGCTATCCCGAAAGTGGGTGTGCAGCGCCAGGCGGACCAAGAGGTGGGACGACACCTGATTGGCCTCGCTCACCGACAGTTCGCCGAACGGCACGGACTTCCCCAGCACGGCATCATCCACCATCAGCTCGGTCACGCGATTCGGCGCCTGTACCTCGTGGTAGCGGTCCAAGAGCGCCTGCAGCTTCTGCTCCTGCTGGGCGGTGATGGGCCGCGCGACCGCATACCCCCACGACCGCAGGTAGGCCGTGGTGCGCACGCTTTTCACCAGATTCATTGGCTTGTCGCCCCAGCCGGTGGCTAGGGCTCCCTCCCCTCACTCGAGTGGCGCGGCGGCTTTTCGCCAGCAGATCACTTACACCTAAGCATACACAAACCGGGCCCGCACCGCAGAACGGGGGACCGTCTCAGGCCGAGCGGCGCGGAAACGGCAGGGCGTGGTCCACGCTGGCCCAGGCCGCCCAGAATCGCTCCAGCTCGGAGTCAGTGCCCATGGTCACACGAATGTGGCGAGCCAGGCCAAACGCCTCGGTGGCGCGCACCATGACGCCCTCGCGCTCGAATGCGGCGGCCAACTCCGGGCCCGCCGTGCCACCGCGCACGGTGACAAAGTTGGCCTGACTGTCAAAGCCGATGAGGCGCTTCTCGGCCACCCGGTCCAAGAAGCGTCGGCGCGCGCGGCGCGTGGCGTTCACGACCCGCTCCAGGTGCGCCGTGTCGCCGAGCGCCGCTTCAGCCGCCGCGAGCGCGACGCGATTGACGCTGAAGGGCTCGCGCACCGTCGCCAGCACGTCGATCACCGGCTTGGGGGCGGCGGCCCACCCGATGCGCAGACCCGCAAGTCCGTACGCCTTGGAAAAGGTGCGCAGCACCACCACCGGCAGGTTGGCGCGCACGAGCGCGAGCGCGGAGGTGAGCGTGTCGAGCGGATCCACAAACTCCTGGTATGCCTCGTCCACGACCGTCAGCACGGGGCGGCGCTCCAGGCGCTCGACCATCTCCCGCACCTCGGCGGCCGCTATCGCCGGCCCGGTGGGGTTGTTGGGCGTGCAGACAAACACCAGGCGGGTCGCCTGAGATACCGCCTGGACCATCCGATGAGGGTCGACCGCCCCGTCGGGGGTCAGCGCTACCGGCACCGATAGTCCGCCGGCCACCGTGATGGCCAAGTTGTATGCCTGAAAGCTCGGGCGGGGAATGACGGCCGTCTGACCGGGTGCCACGTAGGCGAGCGCCAGCAGCCGAATAAGTTGGTCCGCGCCGTCACCGAGCAAAATTTGGGCTGGATCGAGCCGGAACCGCTCCGCCAAGCGCTGGGAGAGCTGCTCGCCCCCGGGGTCCGGATAGCGGTGGACGGCCGATGCCGCCTCGCGGACCGCGTCGATGGCGGCTGGGGACGGGCCCCAGGCGCTCTCATTGGACGCCAGCAATGCCGGGGGCGCTCCGGCATCCACCTCCCCACTCCGCCCGGGCTGGTATCGCGGCAGCCTCCATAGGTCCGGCCGGGGATCCAACAGCGGCATCATCGCCCTCCGTTCTGGCCACGCCCGCCGGCGCGCCGACACTTTTCCCCAGCATAGCAAACAATGGTGGGAATGCCGAGAAGGAGTGGACCTGACACCTGGCGAGCGCGCCGAGCACCGCCAGCACGCACCCTGGCCAAGCTGGGCGCCGCTGGATATACTCACACCAGAGTCGGTGTTCCCCAAGGGGGATCCGGGCAGCAGAAGTGGAGGAGGGCAACATATGGCGGACAAGCGGGACTTTCGGGAACTGAAGCAGGCGTGCCTGTCGATGGACGGCATCAGCCAGGCGGAGGTGGACCAGCACTACGGGATTCTCTACAAGGGCTACGTGACCAAGCTGAACGAGATTCGCTCCAAGCTGGAGTCCGTGGACCTCACGGCCGCCAACCAGACCTACAGCGATCTTCGCGGTCTGAAGACCGAAGAGATTTTTGCCCTGAACGGCTCCAAACTGCACGAGTGGTACTTCGACAACCTGGGCGGCAAAGGCGGCAAGGCGCACGGTCGAGCCCTGGAGCTGATCGAGCGCGACTTTGGCTCCTACGAGAAGTGGGAGGCGGAGTTCAAGGCCATTGGGCTCGCGGTGCGGGGCTGGGTGGTGCTGTCGTACGACCTGGATGACCAGAAGCTTCACAACTACGGCCAGGATGCCCACAACGTGGGAGTGCCGTGGGGCGCGTACCCCCTGCTGATTTTGGATGTGTACGAGCACGCCTACGGCATTGACTATGGCGTGAAGCGCGCCCCCTACCTGGAAGCGTTCATGAAAAACGTGGATTGGGCTGAGGTCAACGAGCGACTGGCCAAGTACCACCTTTAGCAGGGGCGGTCCGGAGTCTTGTGGCGGCGCGGGGCAGCATCCCCACGCCGCTTCGTGTGTCGGCCGCGCAGCCTCGGGGCACGCTACCGGCGGAGGTGGCGCATGGCCAGCATGGCTGCGGAGGGTGTCGAGTTCCTGACGGAGGGCAGAACACGCGTATCCCGGGCGACCCGAAGCGCTGGTGGGCCCCCGGTGGAGCCCCAATGAACGGCCGGGGCCGCACCCGGCGGGGTTTCGCCCCCGCACTCTTTCGCGAGACGCTCGGTCTGTGAGTGCGGCACCCTGGTGCGGTGTGGGAGGCGAGGTGCTTCCCTATCGCATCGTGGCCCGCTCGAGCACCGGCGATCGGCGCGTGTTTTACGCGCGGAAGCTTCGTCTGCTCGATGGATGGGTGGAGGCCGACGGCAGCTTTCGCGGCGCCACCCGGCCCCGGCTGAAAATTCGCCTCCCGATGACGTCGGTGCTGTACATCGAGGAAACCAGCCCCGGCCCGCTGCGCCATGGGTGGGTCAAACCTCGTCTGGACGCCGGAACGCCGCGTCCGGTGTTCGCACGTGCCCTCGGGCACCGCCCGGCAGCCCGCCGGCGGTGGCACCAGCGAACCCGGCGGCGGTTTCGCCGCTGAGCCCGCCGCTGCACAGCGGCGGGGGCTCCCGATCCTCGTCTCCTCGAAGGCCGGCGCTTGAACCCGGCCTGGCTTCGCTTCCGCGGCGTCCGGCGCTGGGCAAGAAGCGCCGGCACGTGGCGAGGGCCCGAGTCGGCAGGTCGGGCCGCTCGGCGCTACCCGGATGATCGCTCATAGACGCTCACGTGCCGCTGGCTGTGTTCCGTGAACGGCTCTTTGCCCCACCCTCCCCACCGGTGCTTAAGTCGCAGGCCGGCCAGGCGGGCCATGAGATCAAACTCCGGCGGGGCGGCGAGGCGCACGCGGATGGGCGTGAGGGTAATGCCACCCGGAGCAATTCGCACGTGGCTCGCGTCGAGGACTTGCGAGACGGGGTCGTAGCGACAAACGTCAAGCACCACGTCGTCGACGCCCACCCGCTCAGCGTCGACCATCTGCCGGCCGACGGGTGCCGCCGCGGTTGGCACAGCGCATTCCACGACGAAGACGCCGTCCACCGTCAGATGGCGAGCGGCGTTTTCGAAGCAACGGACCTGGTCGTCCTGGGTCAGCAAGTTGCCAATCGTGTTGTACACCAGATAGACGAGCCATTAAGTGCGTCCGGTGCCGACCCGCGACATGTCACCCATGGTCACCGGAAGCCGATCGCCGCCCGGCTTTTCCCGCATGCGTTCAACCATGTGAGGCGACATGTCGATGCCATCCACCGACACGCCGGCCGCGGCCAACGGCAGGGCGATTCGCCCTGTGCCCACGGCGAACTCCAGGGTATGCCGACCGCCGGCCAACTGAGCGAGGAACGCGACCGTTTGGGCCTCGTCCCCGCGGGTGTCCTCGGCATCGTAGCGCAGGGACTCGTGGCGACCAAAGCTGGTCATCGGGGTGTATCCGTCCCAGGGGAGTCTCCTTTCGCGCTGGCAAGGGCCATCCAGCGGCCAGGCAGGCTGAAAAGCGAGCTGGCGGGCCGGGGCAAGTCCGAGCCCGCCGCGGGCCGCCGAAGCGTCATGAGCTGGGTGCCCCAGCGGCGGCGTGAGCCGGCAAGAAGAGTGCCAGCAGTTCCTGCACCGCCCCCCGCCGCTGGTCGTCGCAACTGATGGACCGCCGATACAGGTTGATCAGGTCAGGGTTGACGTCGCTGAGGCAGGCGGCCGCGCGGTCGGTGTTCAGGAAAACCGCCGCCGATCCCACGAACGGCTCCACCAGCCGCCGCCTCGCGGGAAGATGCGCCGGAGCCGGGCGGCGATGCGGTACTTCCCGCCGGGCACTTCAGAAACGGCCGCGTCTCCGCCACGCGCAGCACTCCCTCTCGAGAAAGCCCGCCGGCCGCCCGGGCTTCCCGGACCACGCTACCACACGCGGCTCATGGGTGGCGGATTGCAGGACTGCGGGTGCGTTCGCCGAATTCGAGATCGATGCGGCACCGGGAGGAGCATGAGAGCCAATGCCCCAAGTTGTGGAAATCGGGCCCGCCATCCCTTCGGACGCTCAGGGCCTGTGCCAGCTCACCGCGGACGTGGCGGCGGAGGGGGAGTTCATTGTCCCAGACCGGCTGTTTTTCTCGGTGGCGCAGCAGGCGGCGGTGATTGCCCAGCGGGATCCCACCCACCATCAGATTTGGGTGGCGCGCGACGGCCCGCGCGTGGTGGGTGAGCTTGAGGTGGTGCGGGGCGTGTGGCCCAAGACGCAGCACACGGCCACGCTGGCTGTGGTGGTGGCCAAGAGCCACCGGGGCGCGGGCCTTTTCAGTCGTTGCCTCAGCGCGGCCCAAGCGTGGGCGGAAGCCCAGCGCGTGGAAAAGCTTTGCCTCACCGTGTTTGCCACCAACATGGCCGCGCGCGCGGCCTACCGGCGGAGGGGGTTCGTGGAGGAAGGCGTGCGCCGCGGGCAGTACCGCCTGGGCGGCGCACTGGTGGACGAGGTGCTGATGGCTTATTGGCTGCCCGCGGCGTCAGGGGGCGTCGTGGATGGCGGCCAGCATGGCCCATAAGTCGTCTCCCCGGTCGGGGGGCTTCACCACTTCGGCCAGTGTGGCCACGGCGGCGTCCGCCATGGCCTGGGTGTAGAAGAAATACGTTTCCTGGTCCTCCATGGCGAAGAACGCGGGAGTGATCGCCTCGGGGTCACCGCCCGGAGCCGGGTCCCCCTCCCGCAGCGCCGCATAGGCGAACGCCCCCCATACGGTGCGCAAGTGGTCCAGCCGGGCATCCCACGCCGAGTCGATCACTTCGTCCACGATGGCTTGGGCGTTGCCCGCCACCGGGACGCCTTCGGCCAATTGGTGGGCTGCGTGATGCAAAATGCCGTCGCGAAAGCGGAAGAGATGCTGGTCCCACCGTACGGTGGCTTGCGGGGCGGTGAGCACGGTTTGGTTGAGGTATTCCCGCACCGCCCATCCGCGGTCCTCCAGATCCCGCTGCTGTTCCAGATCGAGGACGTGAGCGGGCACCGCGCCAAACAGGGGACCCTGCCGGACGTAGTGGTCGTCAATTTGCGCCTTGAGTTGGGGGGCCATGAGTTGTGCCGCCATCCGTTGCTCCTTCCCCTGGGACCGTCGGGTACGCTGCCGCCATTATAGGGTCTCCGACCCGCGCGTCTCCATGTCCGCGCTGGGACGCTCCGGCCAGCAGGCCGGCGGCTGCCAGCACCATGGCGCCGCCCGCCAGCTGCATCGCGTCTAGCGGCACGTGCAGGAACACGTGGGCCGACAGTCCAGCCGCCACGGGTTCGACCGCCGCCAGCCAGGCGGCGGTCGTGGGGGCGATGTGTGAGAGGCTGGCCAGGAAAAGCCCGAAGGCCAAGAGCGTCCCGCCCAGGACGACTGCCGCCACGAGCCCCACGACGGGCCATGTCCAAGCCGGGGGCCCAAGCGTGGGCGGGCGGATGAGCGACAGAGCCGCAGCACCCACCAGCATGCTCCACGCCATCACCGCCACGGTCCCGTGCTGCCGCAGCAAGGAGGGCGCCGTCCACGTGTACAGCGCAAGCGTCCCCGCCGCCAGGAGTCCCCACACCAATCCGGCAGGACTGACGACGAGGGATGTTCCGCGACCGCCGGACACCAGGAGCCAGGTGCCCAGGGCGGCACCGGCCATCAGGGCACCCTGCCACGGAGTGACGGGGATCCGCGCTGCCAGCGCCGCAACGCCCACCAGCAGGATCGGGGCCAGATACTGCAGCAACGTGGCCGTCGCGGCGTTGCTGGCCGCAATCGCGGCCAGGTAGGTGAACTGCACGCCGGTGAGTCCCACCAGGCTGAAGAAGAGAAAGCGCGGCAGGGCGGCGCGGCTCTGCCAAATCCCCCACCACGCGCGAGGGCCGGCCCGGGCGCGCAGCACGCCGAGCAACACGACCCCGGTCAGGCCCATGCGCACCGTCGTGAGCCAGAAGGGACTCACGCCATCCGCCTGCATCAGCCACTCGGCTGCGCTGCCGGACAATCCCCACAAACAAGCGGCCGCAGCCACCATCACCGCATGTGTCCAGGACCACCGCCCCACGGGCCGCCTCCTTGCCGGACTTCGCCGCCGATTGTAGCGCACTTCCGCGGCGGACGGGGCGCTCGGGCCCACTGGGCGGCGAAGCCTCGACTCAAGCCAGCAGTTGACGGATCCCCAGGCGGGCGAGAAAATGAATGGCGATTCACATGAACCGCGGTTCATTGAGCGGTTCGTGATTGCCGCTCAGGCGGTTTGAGAGTGGGGTGTCGATGTCAAGGGGTGTGGTAGCATGTCGCCACGGCAAACGAAGCCCCGGGTAAGCCTCCTGTGTTCGATAGAACACCAGGATATAGCGGGCATGTCCTGGGGGTTGCCTTGGAGGCGACGCACTCGGACGGCCGCGACGCACCGACCGTTGCTCCCGCAAGTCCTGGAAGGTTCCGCTCACGATGGGGTGGACCGGGTCCTGCAGGGCGCCGGGCAACCGGAACGAGGCCTGCGTGACCACCGGGGCCTCGGCCAAGTGACCGCGGGCCCCCGTTTGCCGGCAGGCCCCCAAGGCCTCCCGCGACGCAGCGGCGATCTCCTCGATGGTCTGGTACGCAAGCAGCAGGGCTTCGGCCGCGCGCGTCTTCCGATCCAGGGTGTCTTGGCGCCCCGCCCCCTTGGCCTGCAGGAGCAGGTCGCGGGCGGCGTATGCTTGAGCCGCGTCATCTGGCGGACCCCCTGGCGGACTCCGCCCCGCCGCCACATGCCAGGGGTCCTGGGCGTCGGTTTTCGCCGCCTTACGGGGCCGCGCCTGGGCGACGCGATGCACCGTGCGGGGCGGCAGCCGGTAGATCGTCCACGGGCGGCGGGGCCGCGGGCCGCTGACGCCGCCCCACGCCAGATGCCAGGCGTCGGCCAGTGGTTGGGCCCCGTCAGGCGCGCCCCGCGCGCGGTCGCCTCCCCGTTCATGACGCCGACAGGGGGGTGGGCGCGACCCACGTCTATCCCCACCACGAGCAGGGGGTCCATTCGTCTCACCTCCTTAGGGGGAAACGTCACCGAACGTGGGGGCCCGTCGGTCGGCCGGCCGGATGCACCCTGGCGGCAATCAGCACGGGAGGTCCGCCGAGACGACACGCCGCGTGCTGTGACCTACGCGGGCTCCGACGGAGGGGGCCCCAGGGGCGTAAGCATTAGGGCCGACCGACAGAGGGCGGCCGTCTCAGCAAGCGCTCGGGCAGAAGGAGGAATGGCCTTCCCCCACATCCGGTGCACTGACCCGATTCGACGGAACTCACCGCCGTCCTCTTGGCGCCCCGAATCTCTCTAGGGTTCCGAGGACGGCAGAGCTCAGCGCTCCAACGATAGACATACAAGGAGGTGGCACGGTGGAGTGGGAAGCGTTCAGCCCCGATTCGCCGTATCAGGACGTTAAGTTTGAGCGTCGCGGGGCGGTGGCCAAGATTACGATCAATCGGCCGGAGGTGCGCAACGCGTTTCGGCCCAAGACGCTCTTTGAGATGCAGGAGGCATTCAGCCGCGTGGCGGAGGACCCGACCGTGGGGGTGGCCATCCTCACAGGCGAGGGACCGTTGGCCTTTTGCTCCGGCGGCGACCAGCGCATCCGGGGCGACGCGGGCTACGTCGACGATGCCGGCGTGCCGCGGCTGAACGTGCTGGAGCTGCAGCGGCAGATTCGCCAGCTCCCCAAGCCGGTGGTGGCCATGGTGGCCGGGTACGCGATTGGCGGCGGTCATGTGCTCCATCTGGTGTGCGACCTCACGATAGCGGCGGACAACGCCGTGTTTGGCCAGACCGGCCCCAAAGTGGGCAGCTTCGACGGCGGATTTGGCGCGAGTCTCTTGGCGCGGACCATCGGGTGGAAGCGGGCGCGGGAAGTGTGGTACCTCTGCCGGCAGTATTCGGCCCAGGAGGCATTGGCCATGGGCCTCGTCAACACAGTGGTGCCGCTGGAGCGCCTGGAGTCCGAAACCCTCCAGTGGTGCGACGAGATGCTGGAGAAAAGCCCCATGGCCCTGCGGTTTCTCAAGGCGTCGTTCAACGCGGCGGAGGATGGACTGATTGGCCTGCAGCAGATGGCGGGCGACATGACCATGCTCTACTACATGACCGAGGAGGCCCAGGAAGGCCGCAACGCGTATCAGCAAAAGCGCAAGCCGGACTTCACGCGCTTTGGGCGCTTGCCGTAGATGACGCCGATGGCCCAAGGCGGCACGGCAGGCCCCAGCGGGAGGGGTCGCGCCGGATCGTGGGACTGGCTCGGCCGCCGCGCCGCCATCCACCCCCAGCGAGCGTACTGGCGGTCGGATGCCGCCACCTTCAGCGTGGGTGCGCTCGATGCCCGAGTGGACCGCGTGGTGGGGCTTCTCGACGACCGGGGCGTCAAGCCGGGCGACCGCGTGGTGAGCTTCCTGCCACCCGAATACCAGCACCTGGAACTCTTGTTTGCGGCCATCCGCCTGGGGGTCATCCTGGTTCCCTTGAACGCGGGGCTCTCGGCGGAGGAGCGGGCGGAGCGGATCCAGAGCGCCGACCCTCGTCTCGTGGTGGCCCGGGCGGGCATGGCCGGCTTGGCCGGGCGCGACCTGCTGGTGGTGCCGGAGGCAGCCCCGCTGGACGACCTGCTGGCGACGGGAACACCGAGGCCGGTGCCGTACGAGCCGTCGGCCGACAGCGTGCAATGCCTGATGTACACGTCGGGCACCAGCGGCTCGGCCAAGGGGGTCGCGCTCACGCTGGGGCAGCATGCCTGGGCCGCGCTCGGCTCCGAGCGCGCGATTGGGCATGACCCGGAAGACGTCTGGCTGCTGGTCCTGCCGCTTTTTCATGTGGGGGGGCAGGCCATTCTGCTGCGCGCCATCCTGACGGGGGCGAGGGTGGTGGCTCTGCCGCGCTTCGACGCGGCTCGCGCGGCCGGCCATCTGGCCGATGGCTCGGTGACGCTGGCGTCGCTGGTCCCCACGATGCTTCAGCGGGTGCTGGATCTGAAGGCCGGCCCGTTTTCCCCGCGGCTTCGGGCCGTGCTGGTGGGCGGCGGCCGCGCGGAGCCCGCCCTGCTGGAGCAGGCCCACGCGGCGGGGTTGCCCGTGCGGTCGGCTTACGGCATGACGGAGACCGCCTCCTCGGCCACGACGCTGGAGGCGGGGCAGGTGCCGGAGGGCTTCCACACGAGCGGCACCCCGCTCTGGGGGGTGGAGGTGCAGATCGCCGACCCCGGGCCGGACGGCGTAGGGGAAATCTGGGTCCGAGGTCCGCAGGTGGTGCGGAGGTATTGGGGGGAGTCGCCGCGGGCGGCGGAGGAATGGTTTGCGACCGGGGACCTGGGGCGGCTGGACGACCAGGGCCGGCTGGTGGTGGTGGACCGACGCACGGATCTCATCGTCTCCGGCGGGGAAAACGTGTATCCCGCGGAGATTGAGCAGGTGGTGGCCCGCCATCCGGGGGTCCGCGCGGTGGCCGTGGTGGGCGTGTCGGACGCCGTGTGGGGCCAGTCGCCCGTGGCGGTGGTGGTGCCCGCGGCCGGCGCCGCGCTCACGCCGGATGCCCTCAGCGCCTTTGCCCAGGAGCACCTGGCCCGCTACAAGGTGCCCCGCCGGTGGATCCTCACAGCGTCGCTCCCGCTCACCGGCAGCGGTAAGGTGTGGCGGGCGCAGCTCAGGACTCTGGTGGAACGGGGGGAGCTTTGTTGACCCTGCGCGAATGGTGGGTGCTGGCGCGCCCCCCCACACTCCCGGCCTCGGTGGCGCCGGTGGCCGTGGGCGTGGCCGCCGGGGTGCTGGCCGGGCCGGTGAGCTGGGCCCTGACCGCCGTGATGCTGGCGGTGGCGCTGCTGCTGCAGATTGGGACCAACATGGCCAATGAATACGCTGACTTCCAGCGCGGCGTGGACCAGGCCGACTCGGTCGGCATCGCCGGTTTTTTGGTGACCGGCCGCATGACGGCGCCCCTGATCCGCCGCTGGGCGGCGGGGACTTTTTTGGCCGCGCTCCTTTTGGGGATGGTGCTGGTGGCGGCCCGCGGCCCGTGGCTCATGGGGCTGGGGGTTCTGGGCGCGGGGGCTGCCGGCCTGTACAACGCGGGGCCGCGGCCGCTGTCCGCCACCCCCTTCGGTGAGGCCGTGGTGTTTCTCATCATGGGGCCCGTCGAAGTGGTGGCGTCGCAGCTGGCGGCGGTGGGGCGCGTCACGCCGGTGGGGCTGCTGGCGTCGCTGGCGGTGGGATGCACGGTGGCGTCGATTCTCATGGCCAATAATCTGCGTGACCGGTTGCCGGATCAAGACCGCGGCCGCCGGACGGTGGCGGTCCTGCTGGGGCCGCGGGGGGCGCTCCGGGGACTCGAGGCGCTGGTGGCGGTCGGCCTGGCCCTGCCGTTAATCTTCGGCGCGGCGTCCCTGCTGCCCATCACCGCCGGGATGCCCGTGCTGCTGCTGCCGTGGGCGTGGGCGCGCCTCAGCACGTTGGCGCGGCCCGAGGGGCTCACGAAGAGTGTCCTGGTGGCGGGGCGCATCCATTTGTGGTCGGGACTGCTGCTGGCGCTCGGATTGGCGGCGGGGGCCTGGGTGCGCTGACGGCCCGCGAGGTGGGAGGGGGGAAGCGGATGAGGGGATCACTGGCGGCAGGGCGGGTCGGGAGCCTCGGCGAGGTGTCCGCCTGGATGGACGGGGTGCTTGGCGCGGCGCGGCGCGAGGCGACTCGGCGGGGGGAGGCGGTGTGGGCTTGCGCGCGGGTGGGGATGGGGAAGCCCGGGACCGCAGACGCGCTGTCCGTGGCCAGCCCCACCTTGTCGTGGGGATTTCGCGAGCCCGATGGCCGGGTGACGCTGGCGTGGGGCGAGGCGCTGGCGGCACGCGCCCAGGGTGAGGGGGCGCTCGGGTCGGCCGCGAGCCGCCTTCGGGCGCTGGGCGCGGCGGCCGGTCTGCCGACTGACCTGTGGGTGGGTGGGGGAGCGGCGTTTCAGGCCGGCCAGTCGTGGCGGGGCTTTCCGGATGCCAGTCTGGTTTTGCCCGAACTGGCGGTGCGGCGCGAGCCGGACGGGACCGGGTGGTGGCAATTGGCCGCGCGGGTGGAGCCGCCAGGCACCGGGCAGGCACGGCCGCTTGGCCTGCCGGTGCCGCAGAACGCCGGGGCCTCGCACCCCGCTGCGCTCGTCAGCACGCGGTTTGTCCCGCGGCCGGAGCGGTGGCGGGACCATGTGGCGGCCGTGGTGCGCGCCCTGGACCGCGGCCGCGTGGGCAAGGTGGTCCTGGCGCGCGCGGTGGACCTGGGGTTTGCCGAGCCGGTGGGTCTGGATGCCCTGTGGGCGGCGCTGACGGACGATGCGGCCGCCAGTGTGTTTATCGTCCGCCAGGGCGGGGGCGTTTTTCTCGGGGCCACCCCAGAACTCTTAGCGCGGGTCGACGGGCGTCGGGTGTTTACGCAGGCGGTGGCCGGGACGGAGCGCCTAGACGTGGGTGCCGGCGTGCTGCTGGCGCGCCCCAAGGACCGCCGCGAACATCGCGTGGTGGTGGACACGATCGTGCGGCGCCTGAGCCGCCTGACCGACCGGGTGGTGGTGCACCCGCTCGGGGCGATACGCGCGGGAACCCTGTACCATCTGGCCACCACCGTCGAAGGATGGTTGCGGCCAGAGCATGGCCTCTATGACGTTGTGACCGCGCTCCATCCCACCCCGGCCGTCGGGGGCGATCCTCCCAGCGCCGCGCTGGTCTGGCAGCGTCGCCTGGAAGCTGCCACGCGCGGCTGGTACGCCGGGCCCGTCGGCTTGGCCGAGATTGGGGGCACCTCGGGGGTGTTTTATGTGGGACTGCGGTCGGCGTGGGTCCGCGGGCGGCGGGTGCGGCTGTTTGCGGGATGCGGGCTGGTGCGCGGCTCGGACCCGGATCGGGAGCTTGACGAATCGAGTCAGAAATTAGGGGTCATGGTGCAAGCCCTGGCGCGGGCGGAGGGCCGCCTATGAGCGGCGATCCGCTGGGAGCCGCCGCGGCGGGACTGGTGGAGGGGCTTCGGGCGGGCGGCGTCACCGCGGCGGTGGTGTGCCCCGGCTCCCGCTCGACCCCCTTCGCCTTGGCGCTGGACCGCCATCCCGGGATCCGCGTCTGGATGCACCTGGACGAGCGGTCCGCGGCCTACTTTGCGCTGGGGCTCGCCCGCGGGCAGGGCCGGCCGGCCGCTGTGCTCACAACGTCCGGGACGGCGGTGGGCAACCTCCTGCCGGCGGTGATGGAAGCCCGCCACGGTGGGGGCGCCCTCGTGGTGCTGTCCGCCGACCGCCCGCCGGAGCTCCGCGGGGTGGGGGCGCCCCAGACGGTGGATCAGGTGAAGCTTTTTGGGACGACGGTCAAGGCGAGCTGGGACCTGCCGGTGCCAGAGGGAGCGGTGCCGCAAAGCCACTGGGTGATGGCCGGGATGCGTGCGGCGGCCACGGCCGGCCGTGCCCCCGCCGGACCGGTCCAGGTGAACCTACCGGTGCGAGAACCTGTCGTGCCCGCGTGGCCCCGGAGCAACCCTCGGCTGCCGCGAGTGCCCGCCGCGCGCTCGTCCCGCGGCACGGACTGGGACGCCCTCGACGCGTTCGCGGCCGGTGAACCCCGCGGCGTGATTGTGGCGGGCGCCGACACCCTGCTGGGCGCCCGCCAGACCATCGCGCGGCTGGCCGACCGGTGGGGGTGGCCGGTGTGGGCCGACTCGCTGTCCAACCTGCGCGGGCGCCTCCCGACGGTCGCCACCTATGACTGGCTGGCCCGCGCGCTGCCGCCCGAGCACCGGCCGGCCAAGATCGTCCGCGTGGGTCCTGCCCCAACGTCCAAAGGGGCCAGTCAGATCATTGCGCAGGTTCCCACGGCGGTCGTGGATAGCGAAGGATGTTGGCGCGACCCGGGGGGATCGGCCGCGGCCTGGTTTCCCGCAGAGTTGGCGAAGTGGGATGAGGAGCCCTGGCCCTGGCGTGCGGGAGAATCGCGGGGCGGACCTTGGCGCCAGGCCTGGGCGCACCTGGACCGGCTGGCCGCAGGCTGGTTGACCCGACGCCTGGCCGACGCACCGGCGGGCCTCTCGAGCCACTGGGCCCACGACCTTGCGTCCGTTGTGCCGGCGGGCGCGCTCGTAATGGTGGGCAACAGCCTGCCGGTGCGGGACCTCGACCAGTGGTTTGCCGGCAGCGAGCGCTTTGCCCTGTTTGGGAACCGGGGCGTGAGCGGAATCGACGGCGTGGCGTCCACCGGGCTTGGGCTGGCGGCGGCCCGGGGCCAGCGGCTCCTGCTGGTGGTGGGAGATCTGTCGTTTATCCATGACCTGAACGGCTGGCTGCCGGTCCGGCTCGAGGGTCTGGGGGCGACGGTGCTGGTGGTCAACAACGACGGCGGCGGCATCTTCAGCACGCTCGCGCAGGGAGAGCTGCCGCCGGAGCCGTTTGAGCGGCTGTTTGGCACGCCGCATGCGCTCGATCTGTCAGGGGCGGCCACCCTATACGGGGGGCGATACACTGAGGCATCCAGCTGGGCGGAGGCGGCGGCGGTCCTCGCCGCCGGCCAGCGCGGGCAGGGTCTGGAGATTGTGGACTGGCACACGATGCCGCGGGCGACGTACGCCGCCTGGCTGGCGGACACCCAAGCCCTTTTGGCCCATGAGCTGTCGGAGGCGTGGCATGCCTTGGTTTGAGGCGCCGGGAACCCAGCGGCCCCAGGCGCTCTGGTATACGGCGGCCGGGGCCCCGGATGCCCCGCCCCTCTTGATGCTGCACGGGTTTCTGGGCACGCACGCCACCTGGCAGCCGCTGGTGCGCGGGTTTCGGCGGCGTCATCGCGTGATACGGCCCGACCTGTATGGCCATGGCCGCTCCGGAGTGCCCTCCGACAAAAGCCATCTGGCGCCTGACGCGCTGGCCCAGGACCTGCTGTCGCTGATGGCGACCGCTGCGCCCGCGCCGTTCTCGCTGGTGGGCTATTCCATGGGGGGCCGCATCGCGCTCCGCATGGCGGCGGCGGCGCCCGGGCGCGTGACGTGCCTCGTGCTGGTGAGCGCTTCGGCGGGCATCGCCGATGCCCAGGCGAGGCAGGCGCGTCGGCGCGCGGACGGCCGACTGGCCGACCGAATCGAGGCGGACGGGCTTGGAGCCTTCGTGGCTCGGTGGGATGAGACCCCTGTGCTGGCCGGCGGGCGGCCGTTGACGTCGGCCGAGCGGCGCCACCTCAAGCACGATCGGCGGCGGCACCGGCCGGAGGGGATTTCCGAAAGCCTCCGCCTTACGGGCGCGGGCTGCCAGGTGGATAGCGGGCCGCTCTTGCCCGCGTGGCCGGTGCCCACGCTGCTGGTGGCCGGGAGCCGCGACGCGAAGTATGCGGAATCGATGAGCCAGATGGCCAAGGCCATGCCGGGGGCGCAATTGGCGATTGTGGAGGGCGTGGGACACCGGGTGCCGCTCGAAGCGCCCGAGCAGCTGGCGAGCCTCGTTAGTCGGTTCCTGACAGCGCCACCGGCTCCGCCGGTTCCAGGACCCCGTCGGCATTCAGCCGACTGACCGCGTAATAGCTGTACCGCTCATCGCGCGCCGGGGGCGCGAGCCGAATGGACACCGGGAACGCTCCGGAGACTTTGACCACCTCGGGCGGCAGCACGCGCACCCACACCGACGGGTCGCCCGCCGGGATCCACAGCGAGTCCGACTCCAGCAGCACATCATCCAGGAACACAGGCATCATGTAGGGCAAACCTCCCGGCGGGACGCCCTGCAGATGGGCGGACGTCAGCGCCGACACTTCCGTGGACGTGGCGGGCCGCACCTCGTACCCAAACCAGCGCACAAAAATGCGGTAGTCGATGAGCACGTCGGCGGTGGACAGAATTAAAATGGGCCGCGTGCCGCACCAGCACACCGTGGTGGTTACCACTTGGTTCAAGCGGCAGGGAAGCACCTCCGACACTTCGTAGGCGCCCCGCGTCAGATGGTGCAACCGCCGACGCCCGAGAACTTCGATCTCGCGCGTGCGCATGATATCCCAAAACGGCACCCAGTACTGCTGCATGGAACCTGAAGCCTCCCGCCCGTGGGTTCCCTATGGGTTCCACCCTATGCTGGCGCACGCCGGGGATCGGGTCAAACCTATGTCGACATTTTGCGGGGCGCGGCGGCCTCGTGTGACATACTGCGCACAGGGGCGACGGGCGCTCTGAGCGATAGGCCCGGTGTGGCATGCGAGGATCTGGGGGCGGTTCGGGTTGCGGCTGACGATTGTGCATCTCTATCCCAGCGACATGAATCTGTACGGGGATCGGGGCAACGTGCTGGCGCTGGCGCGGCGCGCCGAGTGGCGCGGCTGGGAGGTGCGTGTCCTGGGCGTGGAGCCAGAAGCGCCCATGTCCTGGGCGGAGGCGGATATTGTTTTTCTCGGCGGCGGCGAGGATCGCCATCAGGCGCTGATTGTCGGCGACCTGGTGACTCGGGGGGCCGATCTGTCGGCGGCGCTGGCCGATGGCCTGCCCCTGCTCTCGGTCTGCGGCGGCTTTCAGTTGCTGGGGCGCGAGTACCAGACCCAGGACGGGCGGGTGCTGCCGGGGCTGGGGTGGTTCGATGCCACCACGCGTGCGGGCACGCGCGCTCGGCATGTGGGCAACGTCATCGCCACGGCGACGCTGCCACTGGAGCCCGCCACGCTCGTGGGGTTCGAGAACCATGCTGGGGAAACCGTGCTCCACGCGGACCAAAGGCCGCTGGCGCGGGTGATCGTCGGCGCCGGCAACAATGGGCGCGATCGGACCGAGGGAGCCGTGCGAATCCACGCGGTGGGGACGTACCTGCACGGGTCCCTGCTGCCCAAGAATCCCCATCTGGCCGACTGGCTGCTGTCGCGGGCGCTGGAGCGGCGTACCGGCGAGGCGGAGCTGCCCCCGCTCCTCGACGACTGGGAGTGGGCCGCCCATCGGGAGCGGCTCGCGCATCCGCGCGCCTAAGTGGGCATGCGCCGGGCTGGGTGCGGTATACTGAATCGTCGGGTTGTGGCTCGCGGGCATAAGAGAGAAGGTGCCCAGGATGGGCGACTTGCTGACGCCAACGCACATCGTCCTGTTGCTGATCGTAGCCCTGCTCGTTTTCGGACCGAAGCGGCTGCCGGAGATTGGCTCGGGACTCGGGCGGGCTATTCGTGAATTTCGGGGGGCGATGTCGGGCGTGATAGATGATCCGGGCCAACCGCCCACTTATCCCATGTCCTACGATGCGACCGGGGCGCGAAGCGGGACCCAGGGGGAGACTTCCAACCGGCCGCCGGGCAACACGGGAGAGGCCCGCTAACCGGGGTGGCGGAGTCTTGGAATATCAGCATGGCCCGGGGGGCGAGTGCGTGCCTTGGCTGAGCGTGGGACTCGTCGTCTTGGTGGCGGCGGTGGTGTGGATGGCATGGCGCCGACCGCGGCAAGTTGCGCGGGCGGCGCCGCTGGTATTGCCTTGGCTCAGGGCCGGCCGCAACCTTCCGCGCGACCGGCCACACCGGGATCTGAGGGACCGCCCGAAAGACTGGCGCGGGGGCCGTGCGTGACGGCGCAGCCAGGTGGGACGGTTGCGCCCGCGCCGGCAGTGCGGCGCTTGCGAATCTGACGCTCTCCCACGACTGAAGCCGTGGGGTTCTACCGGAGGACCCCATGACGCCTTTTCCGGGCTCTCCTGGCCCGGTGGCCCTCGTACAACATCCCGGATCTCAGCGTCATGGCTTCGACCGTGGCGCCGGTTTTCGCCGCGACGGGCTCCGACCCGAAGCTAGATAGCATGACAGCACCCGCCCTCACTAATCGCAAGTGTCGCGGGCTACACTACCGACGCACAAGAACGCGAGAGCGGTGCAGAGCCGCATACGATGGGAGGCGGGTGCTATGAGCGAGTATACCCGGTTTGTGGGGTGCGATGTGAGTGCCGCGACGATCGCGGTGGCGGTGGCGGCGCCAGGGCGCACGCCGGCGGTAGACGCGGGTGTGCTGGCCGCCGACCCGACGGCGGTGCGCAAGTGGGTGATGCGGCCGCCGGACCGCGGCACGCTGCTGGTGTGCTATGAGGCGGGCCCGACGGGGTTTGGCCTGCAGCGGCAGTTGACGGCGCTGGGGGTGGCCTGCCAGGTCATCGCGCCGGGCCTGGTGCCGACGCGGCCGACCGACCGCCTCAAGACGGACCGGCGCGATGCGCGCCACTTGGCGGACGCGCTGCGGGCGGGGACGCTGACGCCGGTGCGGGTTCCGACCGAGGCCGAGGAAGCCTTCCGGGACTTGGTGCGGGCGCGGACGATGGCGGTGCAGGTGCGCCAGCGCGCCCGGCAGCGGGTCAAGAGCACGCTCCTGCGCTGGGGCCTCCGCCCTCCGGCGGGCCGGGCTGCCTGGGGGCCGGCTTACCGGGCCTGGCTCCGGCAGGTCACGCCGACGCCGACCCCCCGGGACCAGGTGTGGGTGGAGTTGCTCAGCCAATTGGAGGAAGCGGACACGCGGGTGGACCGGATCACCCGGCAGATCGCGGCCACGTGGCCCACGCACCCGCTGGCACCGCTGATGCGGGCGTGGCAGGGGCTCCGCGGCGTGGATTGGCTCACGGCGGCGACGTTGGCCGCCGAGCTGGGCGACGGCGCGACCTTCACGCACCCGCGGCACATGATGGCCTGGGTCGGGTTGGTCCCGTCGGAAGCCTCGAGCGGTGTCACCCGGCATCAGGGCGGGCTGACGAAGACGGGCCATGCGCATCTCCGCCGCATCTTGGTGGAGGCGGCCCACAGTTATCGGTTCCGTCCCCGGCCGGACGGGGCGGTGGGGCGCCGCCTCGCGGCCCTGGGGTCCTGGGAGCCGGCCGTGAGTGCCATGAGCTGGCGGGCGCAACAGCGCCTCCATGCGCGGCTGCGCACCCTGCAAGGCCGCCGGGGTACCCCGAAGGCGATCGCCGCGGTGGCCCGGGAGCTGTGCGGGTACCTGTGGGAAATTGCCGTCTGGGTCCGCGTTCAGCCGCCGGGGGAGGTGCCGCCCGCCGCCTAAGCCGCCTCGGTCCCCGATCGGGGAGCCGTGAGCCCTGGACAGGACCGCGGCGCGGGGTCGGGAGAGCCCTCGTGACTCCTATGCGTTAACGCCTCCGGGCGGAGCACGCGCACCTAGATAGAGGCAGCTCCCATCGGATCCACCAACTTGCGGTACCGGGGGGGACCCGGGAGCCCGCGGATATGAGAGTGATCCGCCGTCGACTATATCCCTGCGAGGTACCGGTCCTGTCCAGCGCTGACGGCTTCCCGCCCCCGGCCCCGCTTCTTGAGTCTGGCCGTCCCGCGCCACAGTCCCGGCGACCCCTCCGGGGCGCCTACGGCGGCCGGGACGTTGGCTCAGCACGACCCAAAAGGCACCAGCGGTCCCGGGGTTGACAGGGTGTTGTCATATGAGGAGCCTGTCCAATAATTCGGCTGTAGCGGGGTGAAGGGCAGGAAACAGGAGAGAAGATGGCGAAGAACAGGAGTACCAAGATACTGCCGGAGGAGCGTATGCGATGCACGTTCGCGCGGGCCACCGCCTCGACCAGGATTGGCTTTTGCCCCCCCGCCTGGATGAGTGGGTCCCCCCGGGCCATCTCGCGCGCGTCGTGGACGCCGTCGTGACGCGCCTCGATCTGCGCGCCGTCCACGCGCGCTATCACCCAGCGGGGGCGGGCGCGCCGCCGTATGACCCCGCGTTGTTGTTGCGGGTGCTGATCTACGGGTATCTCACGCAGCGGATCAGTTCGCGCAAGATGGCGCGGGCCTGTGAAGAAGACCTGCCGATGCTGTGGCTGGCCCGCGGGGAACGCCCGCGCCATAGTGTGCTGGCGACGTTTCGGGCGCAATGCGCCTCGGAGATCCCGGGCTGGATGGCGCAGGTGGGGCTGGATGGCGCAGGTGGGGCTGGTGGGCTGGCAACTGGGCGCAGTGGACGGGTCGAAGATCCACGCCGATGCCTCCAAGCATAAGGCGATGTCGTATCAGCGGATGCAAGAGGTGGTGCCGCAGTTGCAGGCAGAGATCGCGGCGCTGGTGGCGGCGCATGGGGCGGCGGATGCGGTCGACGGGGCGGCGCCTCCGCCGGTGCCGCCGGACCGGTTGGCGCGGCTGGACACCCGCTTGACGCGGATTCAGGCGGCGGCGGCGGCCAAGGCCGCCGCGGCGGACGCCCCGGAGTTGCTGACGATGCCTTCTGCTTCTGCTCCCGCTCCTGCTCCCGCTCCTGCTCCCGCTCCCGCTCGTGCTCCTGCTTCTACTCCCGCTCCTGCTTCTACTCCTGCTCCCGCTCCGGATCCCAAGACCCAGTACAACTTCACGGACCCCGAGTCGGCCATCATGGTGACCAAGAACCAAGGCGTGCAACAGGCCTACAACACGCAGATCCCCGTGGATGCCACGGCGGGGTTCATTGTGGGCGTGGCCGTGTCGGCCCACGCGGGGGACACCACGGAACTGGGCGCGGTCTTGGACCACGCCGTGGGCGGCCGCGCCCTCGCGCAGCTGCTGGCCGATGCGGGGTACGGGGCGGCCGCCAATCTCCGCGACCTGGCGGCCCGCCCCATCGACGCCTACGTCGCGGTGGGGGCGGCCGCCGACCCCCCGGGCCAAGACGAGCGCGTGCACAAAGCCCAGTTCACGTACGACCCGGCCACCGACCGCTACCACTGTCCCGGTGACCAGTGGTTGCCGTTCCCCCGCACGCGGAACGCCGCGTGCGGGGGCGGGCGGACGGAGGCGCGGCGGGTGTATCGGAGTGAGGCGGCGGCCTGTGCCGGTTGTCCCTTCGCCGCACAGTGCCTGAAGAAAGGCCGCCGGACGCGGACGGTCGAGCGGGGACCGGATGACGCGGTCCGCGAGGCGATGGCGGCCCAGGGGCGCACGCCGGCGGGGGCCGCGCTCTACCGCCAGCGGAAGGGGATCGTGGAGCCCGTGTTGGGGATTCTCAAGGAAGTGTTGGGGTTCCGCCAGTTTAGCCGCCGGGGGCTCGCCGCCGCGACCAGCGAATTCACGCTGTTGGCGCTGGCGTACAACATCAAGATCCTGGCCCGGGGCACCCCGCGGGCAGTCCCGTCGCCCTGCGGGGCCCCCGCCGCCGGGATCCGGGAGCGGCCCCCGGCGCTCCGGTGGCTCGTGTCCCTATTGGTCCGCGGCCGGAGCCTCCTGGGGGCCTGTCCCGGCCCGAGA
>JAKARZ010000085.1 GCA_021828405.1 Bacillota bacterium | reverse complement strand
CCCGCCCGTGCGCTGTCGGGGGGGCAGCAGCAGCGGCTCTGCATCGCGCGGGCGCTGGCGGTCGAACCCGAGGTGCTGCTCATGGATGAGCCCACGGCGGCGCTGGATCCGCTGTCCACCGCCCGCATAGAGGAGCTGGTGGACCGTCTGCGGGGTCGCTACACCGTCGTGCTGGTGACCCATAACCTTCAGCAGGCGGCCCGCGTCTCAGACCACACCGCGCTGCTGTACCGCGGGCAACTGGTGGAAACCGGCCCCACGCCCGAGCTGTTCACGGCGCCGCGCGAAGAGCGGACCGAACAGTATCTCACCGGGCGGCTGGAGGGGTAGCCGCCGGCTATGCGGGGCGGCCGTGGCCGCTTCACGGATGATCGACGCGTTTTGCCGCACCGAGGTTGAGGACACTTAGGGGAGGAACGTCGCATGGATCTGGATCGCCGGCGCCAGTGGCATCTCACCGAGTATCACCATGTCGAGCAGAGTGCCGCCTTTGGTGTGTTCCACTGGGCTCAGGACGAGGAGCTGCGCCGGCAGCTGCGGGAGGCGACCGGCCTGGCGCCGCAGTTGGCGGGCATCGAGGGCGAGTGGGCGCAGCTCCTGACTCTCATGCACTACGTCCACGGATTGTCGCCGCATCAGGGGTGGCAGGAGGCGCCGGACCTCTCGGGGCTGACGTTGCTGGCGATGGCCCAGGATGGCCGGGTCACATTTCGCTGCGTGGAATTTGCGCACATGCTGCAGCAGGTGTGCGCGGCGTTCGGCTTCGCGGCGCGGGTGGTCGGCCTTCGCCGCTTGGGCTCCGACGACGGCATCGGCCGCGCGCACGTGGTGGTGGATGTGTGGAGTCCGACGCATTGCAGGTGGGTGGTGTTGGATCCGCAATTCGACCGGTATTACCAGGACCGGTCTGGGCGCGTCCTGTCCGCCTGGGAGCTGGTCGACCTGGTTCGGGCCGGGAAATTCGAGGAGATCGTGGCCAGCGGCGAGTCGGAGACGCGGGCCGCATACACGGGGCACGAGGCGCAGGACAACAGCGAGTACGACAAAATCGCGGTGCCCGATGGCTTTGACCGGGATGAGGTGTGGCGCTCTCTGCCCTCGCGGAGCGGGTACGACGGCTTCCGGCGCTTTTGGCTGGAATATTATTATCATCTGGTGTACCGCACGCGGCATGCGCTGGAGCGGCCCGCATCGCTGGACGGCTCTTCCGGCGACGGCGGCCCGCCGCTCTTTTTCCACGCACCGGGAGAACTGCCTCCGGTTTTGATGCAGCGCTTCCCCCAGACGGTGCGGTTTACCACCGACCGCTCCAAGCTGGATGTGCCGCTGGAGGGCGTCGAGGTGCAGTGGGCGCCCGCCAAGGCCGCCCTGGACGCCCCGATGGCGACGACGCGGCTTGTCGACCTGATGCTGACTCATTCGATGCCCTGGTTTGACCACTACGAGGTGGCGGTCGGCGGCGGACCCTGGCGCCGCCACCGCCGCCACCGCATGCGCGTGGCGCTTTCGGCCGGCGAAAACCGCATCCAAGTGCGGGCGGTCAACGACTTGGGGCGGGCGGGGCCGCCTGCCGCCGTCGGGCTGACGGTGAACTGAGGCAAAGGCCGAGCGCTGCCGGGAGCCACCGGGCTCCCCCTCGACCCCGCGCCCCGCGCGGTGCACACTAGCGTCGAGGAGGGGCGCGATGGCTCGCGAGCAGTTTCACACGGAACTCCTGCGGCTGCAGCAGGAAATCCTGCGCATGGGCGCGCTGGTCGAAGAGCAGATGGCCCGGGCCATCCAGTCCCTCACGGACCAAAATCTGGAGTTGGCGGACCAGGTGGTAGCCGACGACGACCGCGTGGACGACCTGGAGATGGACATTGAGCGGCGGTGCCTCACGCTGCTGGCGTTGCAGCAGCCGCTGGCGGGAGACCTGCGGACGGTGTCGACCGCGCTCAAGATCATCACGGACTTGGAGCGGATGGCGGACCATGCCGTGGACATTGCCAAAGTGACGCGCCGCATCGCGCCCGAGCCCCTGGTGAAGCCTCTGATTGACATCCCGCGCATGGCCACGCTGGCCGCCCACATGGTGCGCTCGGCGCTCAACGCATACGTGGCCCGCGACATCGACATGGCCCGGGCCATGATTCGCATGGACGACGAAGTGGATCACCTGTATCGGGTTATTTTCGACGACCTGATTGAGATCATGCGACGCGACGCCCAAAGCTCGTTCCAGTCCACACACCTGCTGTTTGTGGCCAACTACCTGGAGCGCATTGCTGACCACGCCACCAACCTGGGGGAGTGGATCGTGTACATGGTGACCGGAGAGCGCCGCGGGCTCGAGTAGCGCCGGCTACGTGCCGGTGGTGGCCACGCGCGGCAAAAAGAGGGCGGCGGCGATCCACAAGCCGGCAAGGGCCGCCAAGAGCCCAAACCCGGGCGCAAAGCTCCCCGTCTGCTGGCGGAGCCAGCCAATCCCCAAGGGTCCCACCGCCGCGACCCCGTAGCCCCAGGCCAAGAGCAGCCCCGACACGCGGCCGGTGCGCTCGGGGGGCGTGAACACCGCCGGCGCCGCCATGCCCAGCGTCAGAGCCACCGCGGTGGCCACGCCCGCCAGCGCCGCCCACACCCCGTCATCGGCGGGCGCCGCCAGGAACCCCACCTGGGCCAGGAGGTCCAGCACCCCAGTGGCCAGCAGCGCGCCGCGAAAACCTTGAAACCAGCGTGCCACCCACGGCGTCAACAGCACGCCCCCCACGGAGCCCAGGGAGAGGGCGCTCACGGGAAGGGCGGCGGCCGCCAGCGTGGCGCCGTGCGCCACATCGTAATCTGGCAGCCACGTGACGAGGCCATAAAACACCGCAGACTCTGCACAAAACACCACCGTGAGCGGCAGGAGCCCTGGCATGGACCAGGACCCCGGACGAGACAGCACCTGGGTGCGCGGCGGGACGCGTCCCGGGAAGCTTTTGGACGCCAGGATTCCACCCCAGCCCACCGCGGCCAGCCCCCCGAGACCTGCCCACAGGAAAAACACGTCCTGCCAGGACCCACCGGTCAGTGGCAGCAGGACCGGGGCCGACAACGCCGAGCCCAGCAGGCCCCCCAGTACCAGCCCGTTGGAGTAGACGGTGGTAGCCAGGGTCTCACGCCCGGCAGCCAAGAGCTTGGCGCCTTGGGCCAATGCGGGCTGGGCGAGGCCGATGCCGGCCCCCAGGATGCCTACGCCGAGGAAAAACAGGTCCGGTCCGTGAGCAAAGCCGCGGAGCGCCCCACCGACGGCGATCACGAGCTGCGTGGCCAGCAGCACCGCGTAGGGTCCAATCCGGTCGCCCAGCAGGCCGCCCGGGACGGAGAGGGCGGCCAGCACCAGGAGCGGCAGGACGGTCACCAGGCTGGCCGCGACCTCGGAGAGATGGAGGCTCACCATCACCAGGGGCAGGAGCGCCCCGGTGGCGACGAACGGCGCACGGCAGTTCACGCCGGCGAGCCAGCTCATGCCGAGGCCGAGCCAAAGCTGTCGGCGCGCCGCCCCACGGGTCACGGGTGTCACTCGCGACCGCCGCCGGCCACGACCCAGGACCTAGACCGCCAAAAAGTCGGGCTGCACGGTGCGCAGCATGGAGGGAGCTTGGCCGAAGTCGCGGGGGATCCCGGCAAACCGCCTGCCGAGGCGGCCAAGGCCCGCCCGCGGGCCACTGCCAACAGCGGTGCGGCGCCAGGTTTGTGTGCGGAGATAATTATCCACGTCTCCCTCTCGCTGCTGCAGTCGGCACCGCGCGAACCGCACCCGTCGCGCTGAACCGCGGCATGATGGAGCAGATCGGCGCCGCGACAATGGGCCTGGCGCGCGCGCGGGCGATTCGAACGTCCGCACTGCGGTCTCGACGCAGAAGCCCCCAAGAGCTTCTGCGCAGCGGCCAGCCGCCGCCGGATCACAGGGCAGTGCGGCCGTCCAGCATTCCCACCACTCCCACCGCTCCCTCATCCGCTGCTGCGGGTAGTGTACTGCAGTGGCGGCAGGGCGGGTCAGGGATGCAGAGGACGCGACGGCGCGGTGGGCGGCTGCGGCCAGAGATGCTGCAGGGATTCGGCCAAGAGTCGGCCCGCCACCTCGGCCCCGCGGGTGTTGGGATGAAACGGGCCCCGGGTGACGCTGGCGATGGGCCATCGTCGGTGGGAGAGAAAGCCCCGCTCACTGCGAAAGACATTGTCGATGTAAAGGTTCGGCGCGTGGAAGCTTTGGGCCAGCGCCAACTCCGCGGCGACCAGCCGGGGCTCGGCCAGCGGAAATTCCTGGAACGTGGCCCGTGTGTCAGGGGGGGTGACGATGAGCACGATGTCGTGCTGAGCCAGGACAATCCGGATCTGCTGCGCCAGAGCGGCGAGCACCGCCTTGGTGGGGGTGTGGCGCTTCAGGTCGTTCAGCATCCCCCAGGCAATGACCACCACCGCATGGGGTCCGGCCTGATGGACCCATTGCGCGAGCCCTCGCCTCACCAAAGGGTTCACCACCCGGGCGCCGGGAATCGCGCGGTTGACAATGTCCGCCTGGACATGCTCGGCCCGGGCATAGTCCTGGAGTCCGCGCACCACGTACCCCTCATGGGTGCGGTCCAGCCAGCCGTCCGCCGCCGATCCTCCGATGATGACCACCGAGA
>JAKARZ010000005.1 GCA_021828405.1 Bacillota bacterium | reverse complement strand
CGGTGGGGGACGAGGACGATGACAAGTTTATCGCCGAGGTGATAAGCCCCATCATCGCGGAGGGCGACCCGATTGGCGCGGTGATTCTCTGCACCCGGGAAGCCGACGGGCGCATGACGGAAATGGAACTGAAGCTGGCGGAAACAGCGGCGGGATTTCTGGCCAAGCAAATGGAGCAGTAGGGCGGGGGCGCGCCCGCCATTGGCCGGCTGTCAGCCCCCGAGGGGGTTGTTCCCGTCTGACGTGAAGTAATCAGGGTAGAGCGAGGGCGCGCGGCGGGAGCCGGGACTCACGATGGCGGGCAGATACGCGAGGCCGGTCACGCGGAGCGATCCGGGGCGCACCTCCCGGACATAGATGGTCACCAAGCCCCGGGTGGATTGGGATACCTGCGCGCCGGCCGTCCCCACGGAAAACCACCGCCGATCCACCACCCGAAATTCTTCGTAGCCGCCCGCGGCGGTCCACGCCGCCCTGACAACCGACACCGACATGAGGCTGCTCGACAACATCGTGAGCCCGGGTATCCCTCTCGCCCGCGCCGTGAGATATTTGGCAAAGTTGGCCGCCTGACTTCCGCTCTGCACTAGGCCGGGGGCCCGGGGCGTGTCGCCGGCCACCCCCAGTTGTGACTGCCACACCAGCCCACGGCTGGCCACCGCTGACAAGCGGGGAAATGGGGTGGCGGGCCGAAAGGCTTGCCACGCCACCGCGGCGCCGACGCCCAGCATCCCCAGGGCCACGGCGGCCGCCACTATCGAAGCGGCGCGCGTGGACACCGCGCGCCAGCCCCGAGAACCCTGTTCCACGCCGCACCCCCTGCGCCGATCCGCTACCATGTAGCCGAGCCCCCTGGCCGGTGGCCGCCGGGTCGGGGGCGCGCACTCACCGTGCGGCACCAGAGTAGCACCAGAGTAGCACCAGGGTACCAGATTCTTGGATCCCAGAGAGAGGTGAGCGTCCGTGGGCCAGCGTGAGCCCCAACCATCGCCGGGTACCGACCACTGGTGGCTCCGCGCGCAGCGGGTGATGCCTGGGGGCGTGAGTTCGCCCTCGCGGTCGTTTTACGGCGTGGGGGGCGGTGTGCCCCCCGTCATGGTGCGGGGGGAGGGCGCCTGGATCGAGGATGCGGATGGGCGTCGCTACGTCGACTACCAGGCGGCCTATGGGCCACTGGTGCTGGGCCACGCCCACCCCGCGGTCGTGGCGGCCGTCGCGCGCCAGGCGGCCCAGGGAACGGTGCTGGGAGCCACCCACCCGCTGGAGGTTCAGTGGGCCGAGCGGATTCAAGCCGCCATCCCGGCGATGCGGTGGGTCCGGATGGTGTCCACCGGCACCGAGGCGGTCATGTCGGCGCTCCGGCTGGCGCGGGGGGCGACCGGACGTCCCCTGGTGATCAAGTTTCAGGGGCTGTATCACGGACACAGCGACGGCATGCTGGTGAAGGCCGGATCTGGGGCAGCGACGGTGGGCGTCGGGACCAGCCTCGGCGTGACCCAGGCGGTGCAGGACGAGGTGGTGGTGCTGCCCTACAACGACCCCGGTGCCGTGGCGCGCTGCCTGGACGAGCGCGGGCGCCAGGTCGCGGCCATCCTGGTGGAGCCGGTGGTAGGCAACAGCGGCACGCTGTTGCCCCAGCCCGGGTACTTGAGTGAACTTCGCCGTCTGGCTGACCGCGTGGGCGCCCTCCTGATTTTCGACGAGGTGATCACCGCCTTTCGCTTTCGCTGGGGTGCGGTGGAACAGGAAGCCGCGATTGAGCCGGACCTCTACTGCCTGGGCAAAATCATCGGCGGGGGCCTGGCGGCCGGAGCCTACGGCGGCCGCGAAAACTTGAAGGCCCTGGTGGCCCCAGAGGGGCGGGTGTATCAGGCGGGTACCCATGCCGGCAACCCGCTGGCCGCCGCCGCCGGTCTGGCGACCTTGTCTGTACTGGAGGAGACGGACCCCTACCCGCGCATGGCGGAGCTTGCGGCCATCCTGGAAGAGGGCTTGCGCCAGCAGGCCCGGCGGCAGGGGGTACCCGTGGTCATCAACCGCAAGGGCGGCATGTTCACCCTGTTTTTCACCGGTAACCCCGTGCACGACGCCGACGGCGCCTCGGCAGCCAGTGCGCCGCAGTTCCACGCGTTTTACCATCATGTGCTGGCTCGCGGGATCTATCTTGCCCCGAGCGCGCTTGAGTGCTGGTTTGTGTCGGCCGCGCACACTGCGCAGGATATCGAGCGGACCCTGGCGGCCACGGAGAGCGGGCTGGCCGCGGCGGCGGCCGCGCCGGGCTAGGTCAGGCCGGCTCGTCTGGCCCCCACCCGTGCTCAAGAAGCCAGGGGCCAGCCCCTTGCCCGAGCGCCCGGCGCACGTACGGCACGGTGCGGGCCGGAAGCTCGGAGCGCGGAAACCACGCCAGGTGGTCACACTTGTGCGGCTCGCGGTTGTACGGCTGGCCCGACCAATGGCGGGCGTGGAAGAAGAAGTCGATCTGCTCCCGGTCCGACCGGCGGTGCATCACGCCCACCAACTCAAGCGCATCGGCCGTGGCCGAAACGTTGACCCCACACTCTTCGTAAGCCTCACGCGCGGCGGCCTGCCGCACCGACTCGCCCCCGTCCAAGTGGCCGGCGGGCAGGCTGTACCACCCATCGCCCCATCCCGTCTGCCATCGGCGCAGCAGGAGAATATCGGCCCCCTGCTCAAAAATCACATGCACCGTGGCCGCCATGAGAAAGCGGGACGGGGGCGAGCTTTCCTCGCCCGGGTGGCCGCTGGCATTGCCTTCGATGGGACGTTCCCCCTTCGCGGCGCGCGTGCCGCACCTCGCTTCGATGGGCCGTGTCGAGCATATCCACCTGCGTGGAGCCTGTCCACGCCGCGGCTTTCTACACGCATCGCCGCGAGAGGGTGAGCGTCGGACTGGGGCGGACAAGAAGAACCGGTTGCGGAGGGCGCGACTTCCCTTGGTGAGCGAGCCCGGGGACCAGCCCAGGCCAGACGTCTCTTGTCCATCGACCGCGTAGCCGAGACGTGTTTCGCGAACGGGGCAAGACGGCCGGGGCGTCTAGGCAGGCAGGCACCCGACACGCCAAGGGGGGAGAGCGGACCATGTCTTGCTCCAAAAGGGCTTTAGTAGATCCATTACTTGTGGTTTACGTATTATAGGCATGTAGGTATGAGGGTACGATTAGAGGATGAAGATCCCACACCGCTGAGGGTTTCCTGGATCTGTATCCGAGAACGTTTTCAGGGACAACTATGTTTCTTGGAGGTGCTGCTGGCGCGGGTACACCAAAACGACAAGCACGGCCGCACCGCCAGATTCAAGAACACCCCGACACGCTGGTCATGAATGTGCAGGACATGGCCGACGCCGGGGCCCGTGGCCTCATCCCGGGCGGCATCCACATTACCGGGGTACGACACCCCTCAACTGCGGCGCGTGCCGCCGTCACCATCGTCGGGGATGTCCACGCCGTGTCCGCCATCACTATCGGCACTGCTTGACTGTCGCCCAAGGGTTGGCGAATGCTGGGGGGACCAGCCCCCACCTGCTGTGCACCTTAACGGGCGGGAAGAACTTGGACCACCACAGGCAGCCCGCTGGCGCTGCCGATCTTCGTGGCGGACTTGGTGCGTCCGCAGCACCTAGGGCGGCGCGGCGGACCGAGCACGCCTCTCCTGTATGGCGCCCGGGCCCGAAATTCTTTTGCCAGCCTGGTGCGTTATTGGGGTGGGGGGAGTTCTCGTGCGCATGGTGCCATCGCCCCGGGACGGCAGCCGACGAGTGGCTCGGCGGCTGGATGGACGGCCACGGCAACCGACTCGTGGCGTTCGCCTCCTCGTACCTGTTGGACCGGGACTTGGCTCAGGACGCCGTTCAGGAGGCGTTTCTCCGCGGCGGTGCGCCGGCCACGATAAAGTTCGCGTGGGCTGGCTGTACGTGGTCACCCGCAACATCGCCCGGGACATGTTGCGCCGGCGTTTCGCCGATGAGCAGCGCCTCCCGACCCGGCGGCGGACGATTTGGACCGTCGGCTGGCGGTGCAGGAAGAACTGGAGACCGCGAGGTGCTGTGGCTGTTCTTTGTCGATTCAGCAGGTTGCCGACGCGCTGCGGATTTCGCCCAATGCCGTCCGCCTGCGGCTGCATCCGGCGCGTGCGTGCTTTGCCTCTCCTGGTTCAAAGCGCCCTCAGCATCCGGCGCGTCAGGTGCGGAGCCGGGGCAGGAGTCAGGTGGGGAGGGATGAGCAGTGGACCGCACGCCCAAGCATGACGAGCGCGAACCGAAAGAGTGGTTTGTTTGGGACGGACCGCCTCGCTTTGATGAGAAGGTGGGGCCGTTCGACCGGGCCCGCTGGAACCGGGAAACTCGCGGCCACGCGGAGCGCGCGGGCCGCGGGCACCGCGGATGGATGGCGGCCGTCCCCCTGTGGCACATAGCTCGGGGGCCGGGGCCCCTGGGCGCTTCGTCCTCACCGCCCGGCAAGAAGACGCGCCAGACGCTGCCGGCGTCCTCGCCGGGGTTCCTCACCCTGCCCTTTACAGCCGTCGCAATGACGTCGACCCACGCCGACCTCGCGGCGGGCCGCACGGCCTCTATGCCACCCAAGACGGCGGCGCGCAATGGCGCACCATGCTTCCCAAGGGGTTTGCCACGTCCGCCGAGACTGGGGGGACGCCGGACGTGTTTGGCATAGATCATGGCGTCGCCTGGGTTGTGTCCGAGGCGCCGGCCACCCAGGAGGTGGTTGTGAACGTCACGGCGAACGGCGGGCGGACGTGGGCGCGTGGGTCCATCGTGACCAACCCGTTTTCGATGGGGCCGGTCACGGTGCGCTCCATCTCCTTCCTTGACGCCCTGCAGGGGTGGGTGGTGCTGCAACCGATGCACGGCATGGGTTCGGAGCCGGGCACGCTATATGAGACGTCGGATGGCGGCCAAGTGTGGCGGCTGGTGGCATCGTCGGGTACGGGCTACCTGCCGTTCGGAGGCGTCGTGCGCTTTCAATCGTCCAGCTCAGGGTGGATGGTGGGGCCCGTGGCGTCGACGGCGCCGAGTGAGCTTGTCCGGACCCAGTCCGGTGGGACCTCGTGGCAGACCGTCGCGCTCCCGGGCGACATCCCGAGTCAGACAAGCGTGGTAACTCCCCCACAGGCGTTTGGTGGCACACTGGTGCTGCCGGTTGCCGTGCGATCGACCGGGCTCATTGCCTCGTTGCAGTTTGCCCTCTACACCAGCCGAGATGGCGGCCACAGCTGGCGGCGGACGACGGTGGTGTTTGACGCCCCGGTGGGTGCCGTCGACGTGGCAAGCGCCGACACGACATTTGTCTGGGCTGGGTACCAAGAAAACTCCTATGCAGGGACGCCCGTCCAGGGCGAACTGCTGGCAACGTCCGATGGCGGCCGGACGTGGACACGTATCCCCGCTACCGGGACACTCCGCCAGGTGATGCGGGCCGGCATGGGAATTCGGGCGCTGGATTTCGTCAACGCTCAGGACGGATGGGCCATCACTGGGCCGATGACGGGCACCGGCTACGGTCCCCTCCTGGTGACCCACGACGGGGGTGCGACCTGGCAGGTGGTGGGCGAGACGGTCTCCGGATGACGCTGTCTAGGCGAGCAACGGCCATGCGAGTCGCATACGGCCGGCCAACGTCGCTAGGGACGGGCAATCACGTCGCCAAGCGTGCCGGAGCGCGTTGGGCAGCAGGGCAACGAGGCAGGGCGCGACGTCGAAGGGCCGAGTCAGCAGCGGTCCTCCACCTCCCGTGTGAAATCCGGGGGCTTCCTCCGTCCGGATGGCGAACGGAGACAGCACTGTAGCTCTGCCCCGTACATCGTCGATCCCGGATCCTGGCCCCCGCACGATGATCGGGTTCGAGATGAACTCGAACCGCATGGCCTCGGCCTGTTACCTCCCGCCGCCGGTCAAGGCGGGGGGGGGGATTCCAAAGCAGGCCGGTGGCACGCGCACCCTGGGGGTGCGCATGGTCCGCCGCCGATTGAACGTTGCGGACATCCTCGGAGGCGGTCACTTGGCGTGTGGCCGACAGGGTCTGATCGGCGACACCGGCGTCGGCCCTTGGGGAGGCCGAGTATACCCCCAGGTCGCCCGTGCCCCGCGCGATGATGAGATGCCAGGCAGGGCAGTCGCCGCGTTGCGCCACGCCGTCCACCCAGCCGCCCTCCCTATCCCGCCCCGCCACCCCTTCCGTCGCGAGGGCTCACGGCAGCGCGGTGTCTAGGGACCCTGCGACCCCGTCGTACGCGCTCGACCCGCGCCATAGGCTCATCGAGACAGGCTGGGGGGATCGGCGTGGGGCGATCATTCTTGCGCGGGGCGGCTTGGCTCGCGGTGGGGTCGCTGGTGTCCAAGCTGCTGGGCGCGGTCTATCGCGTCTTCCTGCCCCGCGTGTTGGGGGACGCGGGCGTCGGGCTCTTTCAAATGGCCTACCCTCTGTACGCGGTGGTGCTTACGCTGTCGGTGGCCGGCATCCCGCTGGCGCTGTCCAAGCTCACGGCCGAGTGGCGCGCCGTCGGCCGCGGTGAGGACGCTGACCGCCTCGCCGACTGGGTGCTGGTGGGGATGGGCGCGCTGGGAGTGAGCTTGGCAGTCGGAATGGCGCTGGCCTCCGGCTGGCTGGCGCGCGTCGTCTTTCACGAGCCCCGCGCCGCGCTACCGATGCTGGCGCTGTCCCCGGCTCTGGCGCTGGTCGCCCTGGAGGCCGGCTGGCGCGGCTATTTCCAGGGTCGGCAGCGTATGCGGCCCACCGCCATCTCGCAGATCTTGGAGCAGAGCGTGCGCGTGCTGGTGATGTTTCCGCTTGCGATGATACTTTTGTCGCACGGGTTGTCGGCGGCTGTCGCGGGTGCGGTCGGGGGTGCGCCCATCGGCGCGGCCGTGGGGGTGTGGTACCTGGCGCGGGCCCGGCGCCAGCTCGGGCCGCTCTGGCCCCGGCGGCCAGTTCCTTGGAGGCAACTTGGCCGCCTGGTGGTCATGGCCATGCCGATGGCCATGACCGCCCTGCTGTTTCCTGTGCTTCTGCTGACCGACGCCGTGATCGTGCCGGGCCGCCTGCTGTCCGTTGGCTACACCGTCACCGCGGCGACGGCCGCGTATGGGCGCCTGGCCGGGGAGGCGATGCCGCTTTTAAACCTTACCCTGGTTCTGGGGGCGGCCCTCGGTCTCAGTGTCGTGCCGTCAGTGGCGGCGGCCGTCGCCGCGGGCGACCGGCACCGCGCCGTGGAGCGCGTGGGGGCCGCGCTGGGCGCCATTTGGCTGGTGGGCCTGCCGGTGGCTGGCGGGCTCTTCGTGCTGGCACGCCCGCTGACCACGCTGCTGTATGGCAATCCCGGTGCCGCGCTGGCCCTGGCGATCTTGTGTGTGGCCGCGGTAGCTCTGACCGTGCAGCAGCTGCTGGCCAATGCGCTGCAGGCGGCCGGGCACGGATGGATCCCGGTCGCAAACCTGCTGGGGTCAGTGGCCGTCAAGGCGGCGCTGGACTGGGGGCTGGTGCCTCGCTACGGCATTGAGGGGGCTGCGGCCGCCACCGTCGTCGCCGCCCTCCTGGCTGTGGGGCTGAATTGGCGCGCGTGGTGCCGCCAAGTGGGCCGCCCGGCCCCTCTGGCCCGCGCCTGGGTCGCCCCGGTGACGGGGACGTTCGCCGTCGTCGCCGCCGTGCGCCTGTATCTCAGCCCGGTGCACGACCTGACCGAGGGTCTGACCGTGCTGGGGCCAGCTGCCCCCACCGTCCCTACGCTGTTGGCCATCGTGTGGGGAGTGATGGCCTACGCCGCCGTGGTGGTCCCACTCGGCGGCCAGCGGTTCTGGCGCCGCTTTTGGCAAGAACCGCCGTAGAATTTTGATCCCCAACACGCCCGTGATAGGATGCCGCGGGGACACGATGTGAACGCGACCGTCAGTTTCGCGCGGGCGCTGTGGGGATGGTTGGTCAGTGTCGCATCAGGATGTACCGGGATAAGCCGGAAATTAAGCCTAAAAGGCTTATGGGAAAAGGAATCCCGGGTATACTGCCGAATAGTGGCGAGCGAGGGGCTGCCGACCAAGCGCCACGGAGGGGCCGGCAAAGACTCCGAGGGTTCCAAGCACGTCCCGACGCGGATTCCGGATATGATTTGAATCCGGGTCAAGCTTTCGCTCCGTAGCTGGGATGCGATCCGATGCGCATTAACCGTGAATCGAGGAGGGTTCGGATTGAACAAGGCGGAACTGGTGGCCGAGGTGGCTGAGCGCTCGGGACTCACCAAGCGGGACGCCGAAAAGGCTGTCAATGCCGTGGTTGAGTCGATCGAAGGCGCATTGACCAAGGGTGACAAGGTTTCCCTCGTCGGTTTTGGCACTTTTCAAGTCCGGGAGCGGGCCGCCCGCAGTGGGCGCAACCCGCGCACCGGCGACACCCTGCAGTTGGCGGCCAGCCGCGTTCCCGCCTTCAAGGCAGGCAAGTCGCTTAAAGACAACATCGCGAAGTAGCGACGCGGCGCCAAGCAACGAGGCGTATGTCCCATCGGAGCCAGGCGCAAGCCTGGCTCCCCTCTGATCCGCCAACGGGGGGACGTCATGCGGTTGGATAAATTTCTCAAGGTGAGTCGGCTCATCCGTCGGCGCAGCGTGGCGAAGTCGGTGGCAGACGAAGGGCGTTGCCGCGTCAACGACCGCCCCGCCAAGCCATCGACGCTCGTGGCGGTGGGGGATCGGGTGGAGCTGGACCTGCCACGGGGCTCGCTTACGATCGTCGTTCGCGCCGTGCGCGATGTGGTGCCGGCGGCCCAGGCCGCGGACCTTTACGAGGTGATCTCTGCTCCCCCGGCCGACGACTGAGCATATCGCCTGGACCGGCGTCATAAGGTGCCAAGGCACGAAGGTGTCTGGACAGTCCCACCGGCCCGCCGGGGCCGCCGAGATGGGAGGACGGCCGATGTCCCAAGTCACCAAGCCGGTTCCTGCCGGTCAGCCCAGCGTCTCACCGGCTCACGGGGTGACGCTGGATGCGCGGCGACATCTGGAGATTGTTGGCGTCACCCATGTCGATGCCTTCACCGAGGACACGATTGTGCTATCCACCGAGCTCGGCACCCTCACCATCACGGGGCATGCGCTGCGGATTCAGCAGGTCGACCTTGAGTCGAGCCGCTTCGTCGCCGATGGAGACGTCGACGGGCTTCAGTACAGTCGTCGGCGACCCCACGCCCACGATGCGAGCCTGTGGCACCGCCTCTGGCGCTGATGCCAACCGCGGCGGTGCTGTGGGCCGCGAGCGTGATGGTGCTGACCGGGGTCGTGCTGGGCCTCCTCATCACCGTGTATGGATCCCTCCGTGCCGAATGGCGATTCCCTCGCTGGCTGTCGCCGGTGGTGGACATCGTGTTTGTGCTGACCGCCACCCTACCGGTGGCGGCGGGTTTGCTGCTGGCCTCCTGGGGCACCGTACGGCTGTGGGCCGTCACGGGTTTGTTGCTCGGCCTCTTGGGGTGGTCAGCCCTGGGGGCTCCCTTGGTGGCGGCGGCGGCCCGCTGGGTGGCTCGCCAATTGCGACGCTTTGGCAGGTGGGCGGCTCGCACGGACGGATTTCGACTTTGTCCCTGGCCACGTTGGCGTCTGCCGAAAAGGGCCGCACGCAATTGACAGGGAGGGTCCGGCGCCGCTACACTGCCCCTACGTCCCAAACGTATAAACGTTGTACACAGGTTGTACACAGGTTGTGGATATCCGGGGGGAGATCGTGCAGCTCGAGATACGGGGCCTCGAACGCCTGTCGCCGCGGGAGCGGCAGGTGGTGGCACTGAAAGAGACCGGTCTCGGGAACGACGCGGTGGCCCGGCGTCTCCACCTAAAGCCCGGGACGGTGGCTACGCTGTACAATCGGGCGCGCGCCAAGGGGTACCAAGTCGTGTTGGTGATTGCGGGAGATCCGCTGGGCGTTTACGGAGACCTGGAAGACGACGGGGACAACGTCGAGGGCGGTGAGGAAGGTGGTGAGCCCGGCGACAACGGCTAGGGAAGTTGCGGGGGCCCGGCGGTGGCGCGTGCGGTGGGGTCGCCTGGTGCTGTGGGGGGTGGCCGTGGACATGGCCGCGACGGCCGGCATCTCTGCGTGGCATTACTTGGCGCTGCGCCACGAGGCGGAAGCGCTGGCTCAGCACATTGCGGTGGTGCAGGAGCAGTCCGGGATGCTCCGGCAGGAAGTCCAGGCGCTGAAAAACCCAACCCAGCTCAAGCTGATTCTGACGGGGCGAGAAAAAATCGCCAACCCCCTCTGGTTCAACAACTAGCACAAACTGCCATCCTGCGGTTGACGGGATTTTGGTGCACCCTCTATAATGCGGATGGACGTCGACTAGGAAGTTGAAGCGCACGAGAGAGTGGAGGGCACATCGCACACATGTCGTCTATGGCCCCCGGTGCAACGGGTGCAACGGTAGAGGTTGGTCAGGTGGTTGAAGGAACCGTCACGGGCATCACCCATTTTGGTGCCTTCGTGGCGTTGCCAAACGGCAAGACGGGTCTGGTGCACATTTCGGAGGTGGCCGACACCTATGTGCGGGACATCAACGATTTTCTGCACGAGCAGGACCCGGTGCGGGTCAAGGTGCTGTCAATGGATGACCGCGGCAAGGTCGCTCTGTCGATCCGACAGGCAAATCCCAATGCGGCGCCCGGTCCCCGCAGCGGTGGCGGCGGCGGTCGGCGGCCGCGCAGCGGCGGCGGTCGGGGCGGAGCGCCCAGCTTCGAAGATAAATTGTCCCGCTTCATGAAGGACAGCGAATCGCGCCTGTCGGATCTGCGCAAGAGCAACGACAGCAAGCGAGGCGGTCGAGGGTCCTGACCCGGCCGGGTTGGCGGAACAGGCAGACGCGTTCGACTTAAAATCGAATGGGGTTTTCCCGTGTGGGTTCGAACCCCACACCCGGCACCAGTTATCTATCGCCGTTCGACATCGCCCTTCGCTCGTGGGACCACGAGGAGAGAAGGGGGCGCACCCCGTACAGACGGAGCAGGGCCGAACGGCTTGGCGTGAGGGCTCGTGACTTGGTGGCGGGTGGGTTCGCCGCGTCGTCTTCGTAGCACACCTCCGATGCGATTCACCCCACGGGGAACTGGCACCCGCCCGGTCGGCCATTCAGCACCGCGCCGGCCAAGGGACAGTCCTGCCCGTGTCACTTCACTTACGACTCGCGCAATGCCCCGTGCTCGGTTTTTCCGGCGACAATGAGGGCGCAGATACTAAAAAGTAGGGCCTCCAGTTTGGCGACCGGTCCCACTCCTCCTGACAGTGGAGCTGGCGACCTTAACGGCTCGCCCACGGGGGTTGTGACTCGCAGGGGTAGGCCGTGCGTTCGTGCAGCACCGGTGTTGTCGGGGTCACGCGGAAGCCACTTCCCGCCACGCCGAATCATGGTGCGGACACCGGAGGGTGGTTCTCGTTGTGCTTGCCACGCCACGTTTCCAAACGGGTGAGCGTCCCGGCCGCGCACGGGCGGGCAGAGGACGATGAACAAGCGACGTGCGACCTGGTTTCCTGGCTGGCGCCCCTCAGGGCAGCGGGCTGTCTCGTGTCCGACCGGAAAGGGCCACCTTTCGTCGGTCACGTCACCGGGCGAATCTCCGACGCTGCAGCCTGGCGGTGGCACCTGCGGGGTCCGGCCCTGGTGTGCGTGTGGCCGCCGCCGCCGTCTTGATGGACGATGCACCGCGCCGCTCGCCGATGCTGCGCCGGGCATTTCTATACGCCCAGCCTGGCGAGCCCGGTGTGCGTCGTACCGGAAGCCTGCGGCTCACCCCCATTGCCCGGCCCTACTCGTTGGCGGCTTGGTCCTTGCTGGCCCGGGCCGCGACGAGGTTCAGCGCGCGACCCGGTACGTAGACAACCCGGACGGGGTCGCGCCCCCCCAAAGCCGACTGCACGCGCTCCCGCGCGAGCGCTTGGGCCAGCGCCTGTTCCTGGGTGCCGTCGACGGCCACCACGATGCGGTCGCGGATCCGCCCGTCCACCTGCACGGCGATTTCCACCTCGGTGTCCACGAGGTACGCCGGGTCCACCGTTGGCCACCGGGCTTCTTGACTCAGCATCCGCGCGTGCCCCAGGCGCTCCCACAGCTCCTCCGTGATGGCTGGCGCCAGCGGGGACAGCAGAATCACGAGCGTCTCCAGCTCCACGCGGGTGACCGTGTCGCGTGCGACCGTGAGCGCGTTGGTATAGGTCATCAAGGTGGACACTGCGGTGTTGTGATGCAACGCGCTGTAGTCGCTTCCCACCTTGGCGATGGTGCGGTGGCGCTCCCGCTCACGCGCCTCGGGGGGCGCGGTGTCCGGCACGCTGCGATCGAGAGCCCCGTCCACCAGGTCCCAAACCCGGTGCATGAACCGATAAACCCCCTGGATGCCCTGATCGCTAAAGTCGCCCCCCTCTTGATAGGGGCCCATGAACATCAGGTAGGTGCGCACCGAGTCGGCGCCGTATCGGTCAAATAGCTCGTCCGGGTTGATGACGTTGCCGCGCGACTTCGACATCTTGGCGCCTTCGTGAATCATGGTGCCGTGCGCGCGGAACACCCGGAACGGCTCTTCGCTCGGCAGAAGGCCCATGTCATAAAGCGCCATCGAGATGAAGCGCGTGTACAACAGGTGCAGGACCGCGTGTTCATGCCCGCCAATGTACATGTTGACCGGCAGCCACTTTGCGATGCGGTCGGGGTTCATGGCCCGGTGTGTTTCTTCGGTCGAGGGATACCGCAGATAATACCAGGCCGAGTCCAGGAAGTTGTCGGACACGTCCGTCTCCCGGCGGGCGGGTCCGCCGCACTTGGGGCACGTTGTGTGAACGAACGCGGGCACCGAGGCCAGCGGCGATTCGCCTGTTCCCAGGGGGCGGAAGTTGTCCACATCCGGCAGCAAGATCGGCAGCTCGGACTCTGGCACGGGCACCGTGCCGCAGTCCGGGCACAGCACCATGGGAATCGGCGGGCCCCAGTACCGCTGCCGCGAGATGAGCCAGTCCCGCAGGTGGTACGTGACGCGGCGTTGCCCGAGCCCCTCCCGCTCCGCCCAGTCCATGACTTGGTCGCGCGCTTGGGCGCTGGTGAGTCCGTTCAGGTTCCCGGAGTGGATCACGGTTCCGGGCCCGGAGTAGGCTTCGGCCGGGGCCGCCGGCACCCCCCCGGCGGGTTCGATGACCCAGGGAATAGGGAGGCCGTAAACGCTCGCAAATTCAAAGTCGCGCTGATCGTGCGCGGGCACCGCCATGATGGCGCCGGTTCCGTAGCCGCCCAGGACGTAGTCCGCCACCCAGATGGGAATCTCTCGGCCGGTGGCCACGTTCAGGGCGCGGGCCCCGGTATCCACCCCGGTCTTGGCGCGGCTGACGTCGGTGCGCTCCTGGTCGCGGTGTGCCAGCGCCTCGGCGACATAGGCGCTGACGGCGGGCCGCGCCGCTTCGGTCGTGATGGCGGAAACCAGGGGATGCTCAGGGGCCAGCACCACGAAGGACGCGCCATGCACCGTGTCGGGGCGGGTGGTGAAAAACGCCACCGACGTGCCGGGGTGGCCCACCACGGGGAAGGACAATTCCAGCCCGGCACTGCGCCCAATCCAATTGCGCTGGGCCGTTTTCACCGCCGGTGACCAGTCCATCTGGTCCAGGTGGTCGAGCAGTCGGTCAGCGTATTGAGTGATTTTCAGGAACCACTGCTCGAGATGGCGGGTCACCACGAGCGTGCCGCATCGCTCGCAGGCACCCTGTACCACCTGCTCGTTGGCCAGCACGGTGAGGCACGATGGGCACCAATTGACGGGGGCCCGCTTCTTCTCGGCCAAGCCGTGGTGGTACAACTGGAGAAATACCCACTGCGTCCATCGGTAGTAGGCGGGCGAGGTGGTGTCCACCGCCTGGGACCAAGCGAATCGGCCCTCCATCCGGTGCAACTGCTCGCGGAAGTGACGGACGTTGTCGGCGATAAGGCGGGCAGGATGCACATTCATTTTGAGCGCGAAGTTTTCGCTGTGGATGCCGAACGCGTCAAACCCGATGGGCTCGAACACATCGTGCCCCAATAGAGCCATGTAGCGGCCATATGTGTCAGCCCCCGTATAGGCAAACACATTGCCAATGTGCAGACCTTCCGCGGACGGATAGGGGAACATGACCAGGTTGTAGAACGGTCGCGGCGCCTGGTCCAGATCCACCTCGCCGACCCCGGCCTGCTCCCATCGCTCACGCCACTTGGCCTCCACGGCCATGGGGTTGTATCGCATGCGCATCCTCCTTGCCGTCTTCCCGTCTTTCTTGCCGCGTGCATGCATTCTGGGCCCGCTGGGGGAGGATGACATAACGCCGAACGACCCGCGGCCAAGCCGCAGGCGCCACGCATCGTGTCATCCGGGTTGACCGGCAGTATACCATTCCCGAGGGCGGGAGCGAAGCTGTCGCGGCCGCCTCGGGTGGTCCAAGGGGCCAAAGCCCGTGGGCATTGGGCTCTAGTGTGCGCCGACGCGATGAGGCATAATAAAAGCTATGGGTGTCGTCGCATGACCCGGCGCGCGTAGGGGGGATTGGGGTGCGGCCAAGGAATCAGCACGGCAGGCGCCGATGAAAATAGAAGGGCTCTTTGCCGAGCGGGCTGGCGCTCCCCGTCTCTTCATCCGGAGGGTCAGCCCCGAACCGGGGCCGGTGCGGGCGCACCTGCTAATGGTGCATGCCTCGATGGTGCACTCCGAGTACTACCTGCCGCTGGCGTCGGATCTGGCGAGCCAAGGCATTGCCGTGTGGATGCCGGACCTGCGGGGCCACGGCCGGTCGAGCGGCGTGCCGGGCCATCTCGCGCATTGGCGAGATCACGTGGAGGACCTGTCCGACGCGTACCTCGAGATGCAGCGCAAGGTTGCGCGCGGCACGCCGCTGCTACTGGGCGGCGAAAGCTATGGGGGGCTGGTGGCATATCTGGCCCTGCAGACCGAGGTGGTCGCACCTTCGGGATCCATTCTGCTGTCCCCGGCCCTGGGGCTCACCTTCACGGTGGGTCCCACCGCACGCTGGTGGCTTGCCCATGCCGGGCCCGCACTCTCGCGCATCCGGCCGCTGAGGCCGCTGGGCTATGATGGCATTTCGGCGGATCCGTACATCGGCCACCTCATCGAGCGGGACCGACAGGCCTCCCGCCACTACACGTTGGGCTTTCTCGCCTGCCTGCTGGCGGCCGTCGACCAAGCGGCCGCGGCACCCGTGAGCGTGGCCTCGCCCATGCTGGCACTGCTCTCCGCAGGCGACGGCGTCTGCGACAACCGGGTGGCCGAGCAGCTGCTGGCGAAGCGGCCCGGCATCACGCTCAGGACACTGGCCGCGCCCCAGCACAGCCTGGTGGCCGACCTGTCGGGGAGCCTGGCGGAGGAGTTGCTGGGCTGGCTGGATGCGACCGTCTTGCGGCGCTCGCCGGGACGCGCCGCTCGCGAGGGAGGAAGGTTGTGAGCACGTCGGTTCGGTCGGACGGTTCGTACCAGGGTCTGCGCTACCATCTGAATCCCGCGCGGATTGCCGCGCAGCGCTTGGCACCCGGGTCGGCGATGGCCCTAGGACTGGGCGCGCTCCGCCTGGAGGCGCTGCCGCCCCCGCAATTACCCCCCGATGGGGATTGGGTGGCTCTGGAACCCGTGTGGAGTGGCATCTGCGGGTCAGACATTGGCATCGTCACGGGGAGGTCGTCTCCGTATTTGGCGCCGTTGACGCAGTTCCCGGCCGTGCTGGGGCATGAGGTCGTGGCGAGGCGGCTCGACACGCATGAGGCGGTGGTGGTGGATCCCTCGCTGGGCTGCCGCGCGCGGGGCTTGCCGTTGTGCCGCGCGTGTGCCGCACACGCGGACGATGGCTGCGAGCGGCGGGCGGATGTGGGACTGGGTCCAGGTCTCCTGCTGGGCTTCCATGGACAACTGCCCGGCGGCTGGGCGACGCGCATGTGGGCGCCGGCGGCCCAGCTGATTCCGGTGCCGGACCGCCTGCCGCTCCGGCGCGCCGTGCTGACCGAGCCGCTGGCGATTGTGCTGGCTGGCCTGGCTCGTCTTCGCTGGCAGGACGTGCAGACGGTGCTGGTGCTGGGCGCCGGAACAGTGGGGCTGCTGACGACCTGGGCCCTGTCGAGCATGAACCTGGTGGAAGTGGTGGTGCAGGTGCGCCACCGGCACCAGGGAAACATGGCTCGGGCGCTGGGCGCCCACCGCCTGGTGGGCGGCGGCGTCCGAGAGCGGGCGGTGCTGGCGGGCCAACCCCTGGCGCCCCCGATGTGGGGGGCGCCCGCCCTGCATCCCTGGGGGTCCGACGTGGTGGTCGATACGGTGGGGACCCCCGAAACCATGGGCGAGGCACTGGCTCTGTGCCGGCCCGGAGGGCAGGTGCTGGTGCTGGGGGCTCTGGCGCGCCCGTCCGCGGACTTCTCGCCGCTGTGGACCCGTAACCTCACGGTGGTGGGGACGTACGGCTACCACGTCGGCGGCGTCAACCATCTGCCGGTGGCCGTAGCCCGACTGGCAGACGCCCCCGCGCTAGACGCGCTGGTGACGCATGCCTACCGGCTGGAGCAGTATCGCACGGCGTTTCGGACCCTGGTGCACCACCGCGGCGGGTCGATCAAGTTGGCGTTTGCGATTGCCGCCGAGACTGAGGCGCCGCCGGCACCATGACGGGGGCGCAGTGGGGATCCTGGGCCAAAGCGTCTCCGGTGAGCGCATAGGCGCGGGCCCGCGATCCCCCGCATACCCGACTCCACGCACACCACCCGCAACGCCCCCCCAACTGAGAGGCGTTCCGCAGGTTTTTGAACAAGGGCGTCGATCGGTAGAGGACCTGCGGGGAGTGCTGGCGCACATTGCCCGCACTGAGCGGCAGGTCCGGCCCCGGCCACACGTCGCCGCCGGCCGTGATGTAGAGCATGCCCTGGGCGTCGCGCAGTACGGGCACCAGGGTCCTGTGCTCCGGATGGGGATGAGTATGGCGAATAAAGTGCGGCGCCCCCTCGGTGGTGACCGGAAACGGGGCGCTGGCCGCGTAGCGGGTCAGCCAGGCCAGCACCCGCTCCTGGCGCGCTGCCCGGAGCGACTCGGATCGGGCGACGGCGGCCGTAGGCACCACGAAGGACACCTCCCACGCTGACACGTGCAGCGACGGGAGCAGTGCGCTGATGGCGATCAGGTCAGGCGCGGTCAGCGCGGTCACGCGCGTGGTGATATGGAGCTGCATCCCGGCGTCCACCACGGCCCGCGCGTACACCAGTGTGGCACCGTCCGTACGGCGCACCCCGGGGGCGTCAGGCAGTGGGCTGTCCAGCGCGGTGTCGATGTGCAACACGACGTGCTGCACCCCCATGGCGGCCCAAATCCCCGGGGCACGGGTGGTGCAGGCTGCTAAGGGGTGAAGGGCCACCCCGGTGGGGAAGCGGTAGGCCACGAGCACCTCCACCAATCCCGCGACGGGGATGCCCCGGCCCGGCGGCGCCAGCGGATCGACGCCGGACAGCACCACCGTGGGACGCTCGGGCGAGCGGGCCATGCAACGCACCACGCGCCGCGCCTCGCGAAGCGTCAGCGTGGGGGAGGTGGAGCGGACCCTGGGACCCGCGCCCACCTCCCACACCACGCGCTGCAACGGCACCATCGGCGCGGAGGACATCGAAGCTCTCTCCTTAGAGTCGCCCTCAGAGTTGCCATCGAGTCACCACGGACGGCTCTGCGTTCAGTTTACTGCATCGGAACGGTGGGGCGGACCCGATCCGCCAGCCGGGCCAAGATGTCGGGAAAATTGGGGCCGGTCGCCGTGATGCCGTGGTTCTTCAGTCCGATGATGGTTGACTCGGGATGCGGATCCTGGTCCAGGAGGTCGGACATCGCCTGACCCATCTCAATTGTCCCGCAGGGGTAGTTGACGGTGGTGCTGACGACGCCGTCCACCCACGCATGGATGTGAATCAGAGCACCAATCCCGGGGTGTCGGCGGTAAATGCCCCAGTGTTCGACGGCATCCACCGACACTCGGAGCGGGTCGGAGCCGGGCCGCACCGAAATGCGCATGGCGTTGGCGACGGGGTCGTACGTTTTGACCAGGAGGATGTCCCGGCTTACGACGCCCACCTTGCCCTTGTCCACGCCGCTGGCGGACATCCAGAAGCGCTCAGCGTCGTGGCGGGCGCTCAGATTGCCGTAGGAGAGGCCGCCGATGCCAAACAGGTGGCGCATCTGCCGCATGTCCTCGGGCGGGAGAAATTCGGCCATCGGAAAGGGGGTAGGAAACAACTGCCATTGGTCCAGCGTGCGGGCTGCTTCGGCCATCTGCCGAGTGACCTCGGTGCCCTCTGCGAGCTCGTCGGGCAGGTCCTCGTCAAACACGTTGTTGATCACCAGATGGGACTCGGCCAAGGGCGCGACCCGCTCGTACACCGCCTCGAACCATGCGTCGCCCGCCGCGCCGTCGACAGTGTAGTTGCCCAGTTCCGGGGTAACTAGTGCGACCTGTGCGCGCCCGGCGGCGGCAGGTCCGCCATACAGGAGCAAGTTGGAGATGGACCGGATCAGCACATGGTAGAGCGTCTTCAAGCGGTCCGTCGCCGGGAGGGGCTGCCCCTCCACCACGGCCACGACGAACGTAGCCTGGTACTGGCGCCGAAACGGTCGGGGACGCTCGGGGTCCACTTGATGAAACACCAGGTCCGCCCCGACCAGCGTGGGTGAAAGGGTGTGCCCGTGCCGGGTAAGGGTCCGCGCCAGGCCTGTGCGCATCCCCGTCATCCACTCCGAGGCGTCGTCGCCCCAGTCAAAGCCAAAACGCATCGCACTGCCTCCTTGTGATCTGCTTGTGATCTGCTTGGGGCCTGGACGTGGCGAACGTCCTGGCTGTCTTACCCGCCGCTCAAGCCGCTGTTCATGGCACCTTCCGCACAGGTGGGACCTCGCCCATCCCCCCCCAGTACACGGACCCAGTCGGTGAGCGTGCCAGAGGGCCCTGTGTCCACCCCGACTAGGGGCGGGCCCACATACGCGGTAGCCATGCCCACCTTCCGAGCAGCCATGTCGCGGAAGTAATCGTCGCCCACCATCAGGCACTCGGTCGGCGCCACCTGGAGCCGGTCGGCGATCTCTTGGTAGTAGGCGGGCTGTGGCTTCACGGATTCCATGGCATCGGTCGCCACGAGGTCCCAGGGCACGTCCAACAGACCCGCGCGCCTGAGCCGCTCGTCGATGACCGGCCGAGGGTAGATGGGCATCGTGGCCACCGCAAGTTTCATCCCGCGCGCCCGCCCGACCGCCACCAGGTCGTGGGCCCCGGGCATCGGCGACCCGCCGGGATAGATGCGCGTAAGGTCTCCTTGGACAAACTCCTCGAACCGCTGCCACAGGGTTGCCGCCGGCGTCTGGAGTGCGTCGGCCAGTGCCGCCCACAGCATGTCGCTGTTCGAGCGGCCTGGATGGCCCGTGCGGTTCACCATGACGGGGATGGCCGCCGACCAGAGCGCTTCGGTGAAGCGGGCCGGGTCCACGATCGGCGCCATCCATTGGGCAACTTCCTCGAGGTACGCCTCCAAGAAGGCATCGCCGTCAAGGTCCAGCAGCGTGCCGTCCAAATCCAGCAGCCAGGCTCTCACCATTCGCCATCGTCCTCCCTGCCGCGGTGCGGCGCCTCAAAAGTACGTGGGGGGCGCCTCGTGGAGATCGACCCACGTGGCCTGGGTGTCGAGGAATTCCTCCAACCCCGCGCGGCCCAGCTCGCGGCCGAGCCCGCTCGCCTTCATGCCCCCGAACGGCACCGTGGGACTTTGCATCTGAGACGTGTTGACCCACACCGTACCGGCCGCGAGCTCTCCACTGATGCTGAGGGCGCGGCGCAGGTTGCTGGTGAAGACGGCCGCCGCCAAGCCGTACGGGGTCGCGTTGGCGAGTGCCACCGCCTCCGCGTCGGTTGCGAAGGGGGTCACGACGGCGACCGGGCCAAACAGCTCCTCCTGGAACGCGGACAACTCTGCCGACACGTCGGCCAGCACAGTGGGCGCGTAAAAGTATCCCGGGCCTGGCAGCGCGTGGCCGCCCATGAGACACCGGGCTCCGCCAGCCAGCGCGCGGTCCACATGGCCCTGGATCACCGACAGCTGATTCTCTCGTACGACGGGGCCCAAGTCAGCGTCGGGGTCCGTGGCGGCGCCCACCCTGAGGGCATCGGCCCGCGCCGTGAACTGCTCCAGGAAGGCGTCGTACTGGCTTTGGTGAACGAGCACCCGACTGGCCGCCTGACACACCTGACCGCTGTTGAAGTACACGCCAAACAGACACTGGCTGACGGCGTTCTCCAGGTCGGCATCGGCAAACACCAGCGCGGGCGACTTGCCGCCCAGCTCCAATTGCACGCGCTTTAGCCCCTGGCCCGCCTGGGCCGCGACCTCGCGCCCCACCGCCGTGGATCCGGTGAACGAAATGTGCCGCACGCCCGGGTGGGCGCACAGCTCAGCGCCCACCCGGTCACCGCCCGGCAACACGTTGACCACCCCGGGGGGCACCCCGGCCGATTCAAGCAGGGACACCAGCGCCAGAGAGGTCAGCGGGGCTTCCGGCGCTGGCTTCAACACCACCGCCGTCCCGGCGGCGAGTGCCGCAGCCACCTTCCACACGGGAAGCAGGAGCGGAAAATTCCACGGCGTGATGAGGGCGGCCACTTCCACGGGCCGGCGGGTGGTGAAGACGTGAAACGCCGGCTCCACACCCGGGATGTCCACGGGCAGGGTTTCCCCGCCCACGCTGGCCACCAGCCCCGCATAGTAGTCCAGCACGCCAGCCGCGTAGGGCACTTCCACGTAGCGCGCCGCCGTCTCCGGCATCCCCATCTCGTTCGCGATGAGGGTGGCCAGTTCGCCGTCGTGGGCCCGAAGGGCTTCCGCGGCCCGGCCAAGCACGCGCTGGCGCTCCAGGACCGGGATGCCACGCCAGCGTCTGTCTTGAAACGCGGCTTGGGCGGATGCGACCGCACGCCCCACATCGGGGGTGCCGGACGCGCCGATGGTGGCAAACACTGCCCCCTGGGACGGCGACTCGACGTCAAGAGGTGAGGCGGCGCCGTCGTGGCGCTGCCCGTCGATCCAAGGCCCATCCGGCACCCACACGGGGATCACCGGTTTGACCCCGCCGCCGCCGGGAGCAAATCGCCGTGGCCCTGGCTTTTCAAATATTCTGGGTACAGCGGGTAGATGGCGTCGAGATGCGGAAGCAGCTTCATGGCGCGCGACAGGGGGCCCTGGGCGCGCACCTGCTGCCGCGCGAGCGCCTGTTGGAGATCGAGGAGGCCGAGCCAGAAGCGGTGGGCTGTGTCGCCGTCCTGACGAAAAGTCAAGAGCGGCTTGGGACCCTCCGGACCGAACACCAGTCGAAAAGGCGCCTCCGCCGTCCCACCTGACTCCGAAGGCGTCCCCGGGGTCTCTGGCACCCAGCAGATTTGCGCGTTCGGGCGCTCGAAAATAAATGCGATGGGACCACCCACCTGATGAATCAGGTGGGCCTCGTCCGTCCAGCGGACGCGGTCCGAAAAGAATCCTCCGAGAATATTGTACAGAGCATCAGCATCCGCAAAGATCGTCATGTCATTCTTCCCCCACTTCCCTGGGCAACTTGTCGGCGCACGTGTCGGCAGGCGCCTCGGGCTACGGGAACAGTACCACAGGCCGCGCGACGCGGCCGGTCAGGAGGTCATGCAAAGCTTCCGAAACCTCCCGGAGCGCATACGTCTTGGAGATGAGCGGCGCCAGTTTCAGCTGCCCGGACCGCCACAGCGCCTCCAGGCGCGGGATGTCGCGCGCGGGGTGCGACCCACCCAGCCAGGATCCGGTCAGGGTTTTCTCCTGGGAGGGAAACGCAAACGCATTCAGTGACAGCTCCGCATTGGGCTCAGGCACGCCCACCATGACCGCGGTGCCGCCGCGGCGGACCGCGTTGAACGCGAGCGCCATCAGGGGCACCTGGCCCACGGCCTCAAAAGCCACATCCACGCCGCGCCCGTCGGTCAGGTCCAAGAGCGCGGTGAGGACGTCTTCGGCGGCGTCCACCGTGTCGGTGGCCCCAAGCTCGCGCGCCAGATCGCGCTTCCAGCCGACGGGGTCTACCCCGATGATCCTCGCGGCGCCGGCAATCCGGGACCCTTGAACGACGTTTAGCCCCACACCGCCAAGCCCTAACACCGCCACCGTGTCGCCTGGGACAATGGGTGCGCGCAACGCCGCCCCCACACCGGTTTGCACCGCACAGCCCAGCAGCGCCGCTTCGGTCCAGGGCATATCCGACCCGATGCGTACCACCCCGGACTCCGGGACCACGGCGGCCGTGGCTAGCGTGCCGCTCCAGGAAAATCGGTGCAGGGGCTCCCCGCGCCAGCGGAGCGGGGTATGCCCGTCCGCGTTCGTGCCGTCCACCGCTCCCCGGTTGGCGGTCTCACACAGTTCGGGGGCGCCGTTCAGGCACCAAAAGCAGCGCCCGCAGACGGGCACCCACGTGACCACCACCCGATCCCCCACCGCCACCCGCTCGACGTCCGGGCCGACTTGGGTGACCGTGCCGCTAGCCTCGTGGCCCAACACCATGGGCATGGGCAACGGCAGGGTGCCGGTCACGGCATGCCAATCACTGTGACACACACCCGCCGCGCGAATGGAGACGCGCACCTCACCGGGGCCCGGCTCCTCCAGTTCGACCCACTCCACCTGGGGGGTTTGTTCATAGTCCGCAATGACGACCGCCTCGATTGTCTCGGTTCTCAGCGCTACTCATCCTCCCTGGACGATTCTCCGACGTTTCCCCGATCTTCCCTCGCCGACGCCTGTCCCGGGCCCACACATTGACGCTAGCAACGGGGCGGCCCACCGGACAGCCGCCGCTTGTTCCCATTTCGCGGGGACCGGATGGCCCCCTACCCCCCCGGTCGGACGAGCACCGCGCGTTGCGACGTCCGGCGGGCAGGGATTGATGCGTGCCGCGCCCACCCCCGTTCGGCGGGATGTCGGCCGCGTGTGCACCGGAGCGGCGCAACGGCACACCGCCCCCTGGCGTTTGGTCTCAGCGGGCGGGCCGCCTCGATCGTCGTGCGCATGACCGACAGAAAGACACGAGCCCCGTCCGTGGAATGCGGGAGGTGGCCAGTGACGATTCTAATACAAACGGGCTCTGGGCCCAAAGATTTGCGCGACCGGCGGCGAGACGGCGGCTCCTCGTGATCGGCTCGATGCCCGTGCTGTTCACCATCACCATCGGGCTGAACGTGGCGGGCCAATACCTCCTGAAGGCGGGCACCGGCAAAGTGACGCTGGCGCTGTCCCAGTGGGTGGCCGTTATCACCAACCCGGAGATCCTGCTGGGGCTGGCCGCGTACGTCGTGAGCCTCGTGACCTGGCTGCTGCTGCTGAAGCGGCTGCCGCTAGCGGTCGCCTATCCGACGCTCAGCCTGTCCTACGTCCTCATCGTCCTCGTGGGCGTGGTGGCGCTGCGTGAGCCGTGGAGCTGGACGCGCCTGGCCGGAAGTGCCGTGATTGTGCTGGGGGTCTGGCTCCTGTGGCGGCCGACTTAGCGCTTTCGGTCAAAGGCCGGCGCCAACTCGGGCCGCATCAGGGCGCTCCAGTGGGCGCGGACCGCATCGGGCCAGGGCTTGCTGGCGCCCGTTGCCCCATCCACGAGCACCATGGTGGATTCCCCCTGGGCAATGCGCGTCGTCCCGGCGGGGTCGTCCCGCGTGATGACATGCGCGAGGCGAACGGAGCTGGTGCCCAGCGCCACACCGCTGGACCAGATATCCAACTGGTCGGGAAAGTGGGCCGGTGCCAGATAGTCGATCCACTGGCGCACTAGCACCACCGTGTGCTCGCCGGTGAACCACTCAAACGTGGGCACATGCTCGGCCATGAGCGCAGTGCGCGCTTCCTCAAAGTAAATCAGGTAGCTCACCTGGCTCACATGCTGGTTGGCATCGGTTTCGGCAAACCGCACGCGCACGGTGAGCCTATGCGGAAACGGGGCCCTGTCGATGGCGTCACGCTCCTTCCGTCAATGGGGCCTGGGTCACAGCAGTTCCCGCCTACGATAGCGGAAGGCCCGCCTTTGGCCAAGTGGCAGCTCAGTCTGGGCCGTCTCCCCCCTCGCTACCGCCCGGGTGGTGGGCGCCAGGTCGTCGGTGGTCGTGATTCCGTAGCTCCTGCTGGAGCGCCGTCCGGGCTGGTCGGACGGCGAGGCGGTGGAGGCGGCGTTCTACGCTGACCGGCTTCAGCCGCAGTCCCGACATTCAGATAAAGCGCTCGACGCTGTGCGAGTATCGGTGGCGGGTGTTGGCCCCCGACACCGACCGGGCGCTGTTGCGGCAGATGCTGACGGGGGCGGCGGCGCGCCGACCCTCATCCGGCGGGCGATCGCGGCCGTGTTGCGGCAAGGGGCGGTGGACGGGATCCCCGCGCCGGACCGGCCACGGCGGACCCGGCGGCCCGCGCGGCGCAACTGGAGATATTAGTGGCGGACAGTGCGGCCGGTCAGGCGGAGTACACCGGCAGGCAGTGGCGCCGTGGGCCACGGTGACGACACAGTTCCCCATGCGGCTGAGCTGCACCCCGCCCCATGAAAAACAGGCTCTGGGTCGTCGATGGCGAAGGAGGCGCGGCGCTCCCGTGAGGAGGTCGGTATCTCTGTGGTCTTGCGAGGCCGCGACACAGTTTGACCCGGAGCGCCGTGGGTATCTCGTCTTGTTGCGGCCCCTCGGGGCGAGCACGCGGAGCAGAATCCAACCTTATGGCGTCGGACGCCGTCTACGGCCTTCACGTGAGTAGCGAGCGAGAAGGAAAGAAGGGAACCGGATGGAGGTCGTCTTTGCCCGGTGCGCCGGGCTCGATGTCCACAAGAAGACCGTGGTCGCCTGTGTCTTGGTCCGCCAAGGCCGCGACCGCCTCCGCACCGTGGAGACGTTTGGCACCACCACCCCGGCGTTGCTGGCGTTGCAGACCTGGTTGACCGAGCACCAGGTGACGCATGTAGCGATGGAGTCCACCGGGAGCTACGGGAAGCCCGTCTTCAACCTACTGGAGAGCCGTTTCACCACCTGGCTCGTCAACCCAGCGCACATCCAGGCGGTGCCGGGCCGCAAGACCGACGTGAAGGACGCCGAGTGGATCGCGGATCTCTTACCCCATGGGCTCCTGCGCCCGAGTTTCATTCCGGACCGGGCCCAACGAGAACTGCGGGAGCTGACCCGCTACCGCAAGAGCGTCATCGAGGAACGGGCGCGCGACCCAACCGGATCCAATAAGGTGTTGGAGGGGGCCAACATTAAGCTCGCGTCGGTCGTAAGCGATGTGCGGGGGGTCTCTGGGTCTCGGATCCTTGCGGCGTTGGCGGATGAGCGCGTGCGCGCCTCGACCACCGAACTGGTGGCGGCCCTCACGGGACAGATGGGCGCACCAGCGCTTCTTCTTGCAAGAACAGCTCCGGCACATGGACGCCTTGGACACCCAGATCCAGGCCTTGGATGCGGAGGTGGCGACCCGCCTGGCCCCTTTGGCGGCCCCCCGGGAGCTCCTGGAGAGCCTCCCGGGGGTGAAGACCCGGGTGGCGGAAACCATCCTGGCGGCGGGGGGCCCGACGGTGGAGGCCTTTCGGAGTGCCGCCGCGCTGACAAAGGGGATCGGCCTGGCTCCCGGGAACCATGAGAGCGCCGGCAAACGCTTCTCCGGCCGCACCATCCCCGAACCGCGCGCTCGGCGCGACGCTGGTGGACGCAGCGCACGCGGCGGGCCGCACGAAAGCGACCTACGTGGGGGCCCAGTATCGCCGGATGGTGCGCACCAAGGGGACGAAACGCGCGGCCGTCATCGTGGCGCACACCCTCGCCGTGGACGCCCGCCAGACCCCCTACGCGGATCTCGGGGGGGACTACTTTGACCGGCGGGACCAAGACCGGGTGCGGCGCCAAGCCGTGAAACGCTTGGAAACCCTGGGGGACGAGGTCACGCTCACCCCGGCCTCGTAACCGGTTCGCGGAGGTGCCGCACGCGCCCGGCGGGCCCGGGCCTGCTGCGGCGTGGGCTGCGCGTCGTTTCCCCCCCGGTTTTTCGGAGCAGGACACGGAGCCCGACCCGGACGGGGGCGTGCGGATCGCGCAGCGGGTCGCGCCAGACCGGGTCATCCCCACGGTAGACCCGGCGATCGGATCGCTCGGTACTGTGGGGTACGGAAGGTGCTGGAGCAAGCACGAATGGTGGCGGTGCAGGCAACCCAGCGGGCCCGCACTGTGCACAAATCGTGAAATGGCCCCTCATCGGGGGCTCAGGAGGCGAGGCCCTGGGCCCCGGAGTGGCCGCGGTCCGGCTGGCAAGGGCCCGCGAGGCGCGCATGGGGCGTTCCGACCCTCCAAAATCATACCTTCCCTAACAATGTCCCACGGGGCCTCTGCTCGCCAATGCTCTGATGGGCCGGCACCGCTAAGGGACCGGGCTCGTCGAACAACAGCTGTTGCGTCTCCTGGCCAACTGCGCACCTCATCCGTTGGCCCTGCCGCTGTCATGACCCTGATGACTACCGGTGCGAAAAAACGTGAGACTATACACCGCTAAACAGTGGGACCGGTTGGGCTTGCAGCCGTACGTGGCCATCCGTCAACGCATTCTGCCGGGCCGTGTGCCTTCTCTCGCCCGGGTCCAGGCCGTCTGCGTGTCGGTGCACCTCACGGACACGGGCACGGCCTAGCCGATCTTCGCGGAGGTCACCCTGGATGCCCTCTATTCATAGTCCAGCGCGTTGGCGTATCCACTATGACGCCGTCTTGCTCTGGAAGTACAAAGCTCAGACGAGCGTCGAACGGCAGTTTGACTTCCTCGAGGTTGGGATTTCGGCATCGAACGCCTTCGCCCCCCTGCGCGTCATTATGGGGTCCCTTGACTGCTCCGAGACGATCTGTGCCACTTCCTGGCTTGGGCTGTCTCCCTCTTAAGACTTAAGCGAGCCCAAATCGTGCGGGCGGGACGCATGGAAGCCACGTTGTACTAGTGACAGCCAGAGCTGCGGCAGATACGCCTCGATCCCAGTGAGTCTCCGCAAAACCTACCATACGATCTTATGGACCATGCGTTAATGGCCCGGACGGAAGGGTTTTTCGCGCAAAAGGTCCGCAGGGCCGACTCGAGACCATGTCGTACTTCCGCTTCTCGTACTACCTTCGGCATCGATGGTAGCTAGATCCGTGTCAGCAACGGGATGCGAGGGGCGGCAAGCGGTTGGCCGAGCCTCGATAGCGGGGCTCCTAGGGTGACGGATCCCGCCCGTTGGCGTTTGCGGCTCATGAATCTTCCGGGAAGCACGGGCCCGTGGAGTCAGAGTTGACGGGGAGTCCGAGCCGCATCGGTGCCAAATATTCAGCACTAAACTCAATTTCACTACCTGATGGTCACATATTTATTCCCCAGGTGTCACATAGGCGCGGTGGTGCGTGATACAGTTTCTGACTTTCCAGTAGCGTATTCGTATAAAGGGGGACAGTAGACAGTGGTTACGATGAAACATGACCGTCGGCATAAGATGGTGAAGGGGCTCACCATGGCTTCCTCGTTGGCGTGGATGTCGATCTTGCCCGCGACGGCCGTGTTTGCCCAACAACCGTCGACCGTGGGAGCCGTGAGCCTGACGGGACCGACGACGTCGACGTTAAATGGGTCGGCCACCTTCACGGCCAGCGCTACCAGTGCCAACGCGACGACAGAGTATCAGTTTTGGGTGGAGATGCCCAACGGCACCTGGGTAGACGGGCAAAACTACTCCGCCAGCAACACTTTCACCTTGTCAACCCCCTCCGCGGGGGACTATCTGGTCACCGTGGATGTATTGAACCAAGCCCAGGTCTCGGCGGGCGATTGGAGTATGGCCGCGACCACGTTGCCGGATGGGGTGTTTGTGGACTCCAGCGTGACGGTGTTGAGTTCCGCGCCGTCAGCAGGGGTCCAGTTGGGCGCATCCGTCACGCTCACCGCCACCGCTACCAATATCTTTGATCCGCTATATCAATTCTGGGTGGAGAGCCCGAGCGGGACGTGGAGTCAGAGCGGGGCATATGCGAGCGGGAACTCGTTCACCTTCACGCCGAGCCAGGAAGGCTCTTACCGGTTCGTCGCATACGCGAAAAGTCCTTTGGCAGCTAACAACCCCGAGGGGGCGCTTATCAGCAGCGTGGGGTCGGCCACGGCATACGGTACCGCGGCGCAGGTGGTGCTGAGCCCTGCTTCACCGACGCTGATGGCCAACGGCAGTGCGACCGACCTGCTGACGGCGACGGTGGAAGACAGCCACGGCGACACGGTGGCGAACTTCAGCGGCACGGTTTGGGTGTTCGAGACGAATCCTCAGGGCAACGGAGGCTTGTTTGGTGCCTCGAGCAGCCATTTCCAGTGCTTTCTGGTCTTGCCTTGTGAGTCGCCGTCCACCAGTGGCCTCATCACCCTGACGGACGGGGTGGGGAGCGTTGCGATAAGCGCACCAAGTATTGATGGGAACTACACGTACGATTTTGCGACCGACAACCTTGTCTCCAGCACCTCTGGGGCAGGAGGCGTCGCGACGCAATCACAAGTGGCCAACGTGACCTACGGCAGCGCCACGGTGATGACCACGGCGCCGAGTGACAACAGCCTGGGGTTGCAGTCGACGCTGCCGAACCTCGAGAGCAACGCGCAGAGCAGCACGACGGTGTGGGTGCAGTTGAAAGACAGCACCGGGGCCCCGTACACCACGGCGAATGGCCAGTACGTGAACCTGACGCTGAGCGGCACGGCACGTGCGAGCTTCTCGGCGTCGAGCAGCCAGACGACGGCGACGATCGAAGTGGCGTCCGGCACGTTCCAGGTCCCGGTGACGGTGTACAGCGAGAACGGGTCCAACGGCACGATCACGGTGACGGCGCAGAGTGAGGATCCCACGGTCACGCCGCTCAATGCCGCGTCTATCAGCATCCCGGTGGTGGAGGTAGGGGTACCGGCGGCGGTGACGGTGCGGCCTGTGGCCACGGTCTCGGGCACAACGGTGTATGCGGCGGACGTCGTGGACGCGAGCGGCAACACGATCTCGCTAGGGTTGGGGGCGGCCGCCACCTTTGTCGTGACGGACAACTCCTCCACCAGCAATCCGAACGCGATCTTGGGCTACAGCACGGTGTCCGCGACCGGCTCCGGCATGGTCTTCGGTGCGGTGAAGTTCGGTCCGGCCCCGAGCAACTTGAGTGCCGTGTCCACCACCAACGGACAATTCGAGTTTGGGGTCTACACGTTCGCCCATGGGGACGGAGAGCCTGTGACCATCAAGGTGGCGGACACGGCCCTCACCCCAGCACTGGCGGGCACCACCATGTGGACGTTTGCTGCACCCGAGCCCGGGTACACCGAGTCTTTGCCTCGGTTCACCGCGATCTTCGACGACTCCCACGCGCTCCAGAGCGCGACCGTCACCGCGGGCGAGACCGCGATGGTGTCGGCGCAGCTGACCGACCAGTACGGCCATGCCGTGCCGGAAGCGGGCCAGCCCATCTGGTTCACGCTGGTGGACGGCGGGGTGGCGGCCTTGCCGAACGGGGCGAACCAGGCAGGGGACACCTATGAGGCGTTTACCAACAGCCAGGGCATTGCGTCGATTCCCATGCAGGTGCTGAGCAGCGCCACCGTCGGCGCGACGTTCCAGGTGGCCAGTTCGGGCGCGGCGAAGATGGAGGAAGACGGGGCCGTCTACACGGTGGTATCGCCGTCGAACTACGCCACCACCCTCTCGCTTGGTGGCGAGCAGACGCGGGTCACGGCGGGGACGCCGCTGGACAGTCTCACGGCCACGCTGGAGAATGCGCTGGGCGCCGTCGCGTCGGGTAACACCTACGACGAGATTCTGTTCCAGTCCAGCAACTCCGGGGTGGTGAGCTTCGGGGCGGGCGCAGCCGCGTCGGGCAGCGAAATCATCTCTCCACCCAGCAGCGGCACGGTAACGGCGGTACAGGGGGTCACGGGTGGCTTCGCCGGTGGCTTGTACGCAGGGATGGCCGGCACGGCCACCGTCACCGTGACGGACGTGTCCAACGCGGCCATGCCGTCGGCGAGCTTCCAGATCACCGTGGTGCCAGGCACGCCCATCACGACACCGTGGATCGAGTACAACGGGCAGCACGTGAGCAGTGTCAACGAGATCCCGCTGCCGGCGAACACGCCGGTGGAACTGCAGGTCGTGAACGTGGACGCGGGAGGCGACCCCATTGACGTGACGGGCACCACGCCGTTAGCGGTGGAGCTGCCCGTGTTGCCGGGCGGCGAGTACTGGCAGGCCGCAAATGGTGGGGTGAGTTCGTCGTCGATGGTGGTGGACATCAAGCCGGGCCAGTCGTCGGCCAATGTGTGGATGGTGAGCAGCGCGCCGGCGAAGGTGTCGTTGCCATCGCTCGGCCTCGACTTGGCCGACCAGGCGGTTGCAACGGCGGGCGTCATGGCATCGTTCACGGGAGCTACGACCAGCACCAACGGTTCAATGGTCATCGACCTCAACTACGACACCTATGGGGCGGCCCTGGCCTCCGCTACGGTGGCGACGCCCGGCGCGTTTACCGTGCTGGACAGCACGGTGACCGGCGGGACCTTGATCCCCAGCGCCGCGGTGGTGACCGGCAGCGGCACGGTGGCCCTGACGGTGACGATCGGGTCCGGCTCCGTCGGTGCGCAAATGGTGCCCTCCAACGATTTCATTGTAACGACCTCAGCAAGTGCGGTGGACAGCGTCCTAAACGGGGAGGCCTTCATCACCGCGCTGGTGTCGGCGGCTACCAGCGGCTCGATCTCCTCCAGCATGATGGTGACCACCTCGAACTGGCTGTCGCCAAACGCGGCCTATGAGAAAGGAGCGGGGAATTCCAGCGGGTCGGGTACAATCGAGATCTATCCTGAACTGAGTGGCATAACGACCGCGCAATATGCCTCACAGTGGACCGACTTTGCGACCTATTCGGGGGGCGTCTACTGGGTCGAAACACCGGCCCTTAACACTGTCTTTGACACGATGAGCGGTACCGCCCCTGGGTTTAGCGAGGTGGCCGTCTGGCCTAACCCGATCAATCAGTACAACTGGGAGGAGCCGTGGCCCAACTGGTATATCGACATTGGCACGTCGGTAGTTAGCGGAAGCCCTAGCTACGCGTATGCCGGCTTTACATTTGCGGGGCCAACTTCGAGCACGGTCTCTCTTTTGTACAGCTACGATGGTCAGTGGATCAGCGACAACAACACCTCGTCCGCAGATTCGGTGTATATCGAAATAGCCGAGAAATCCAGCAGCAGTGGATGGAGCACCTCCATTACGCCTGAGACCTTCACGTTGTGGGTGATCGTCAATGGGGTGTACTACCGGTTCATCACGCACCAGCCGTAAGCAGTCGGAAGTGGGGACGGATCCCTGGCTGACAGGAGTTCCGTCCCCAGTCTTCGGAACCCCGTCATAATCATGTCATCATGGCGTAATGGTATAGTTCGCCATGAAAGGCTCCCGCGTGACAGGGAGCGCGTGGAAGGCTTCGTCCGTCACGACGGTCCCGGTCGGATCGGAGCCCTGGTCGTACTCCGCATGGACGGTCAGACCGGTGGTCGTGGTGGCGCTGGCGATGCACGGGACCAAGGTTTCGAAGCGGGTCAGCGGGCGGCGCGGCAGTCGCGGCTGAGCACGCTGAATAACCGGGGCCGGATCGTGTTCCCCTGGCTGCTGCCGGGGGGAGGTGACGGACCGGGATCGTCAGGGCCAGGTCCGTCGCCAAGCGCTATGCTCCGCCTTCCACAGGCCCACGCGGTAGCCGTGGCGGCCGCCGCCGTCGGCCACGATGGTCACGGTCGTCTTCCCGGGATATTGGGGCCGGCTCGGTCGGTCCCCCAGCGCCGGATGGACGCGACGGCGCACGGGGCCGTGTCGTGGTCGCTCCCGACGGTTACCCCGCCCGCGTGGCGGTTCAGGTCATCAAGGCGATCCGGGGTGGCCTGCTCTCCGCGAGACGGGGGAAGTCGTACACCGGCACCCGCTCGGGCGGGGCCACGGGTTGCCACGCCTGGCCGCCGGTTTTGAACGGCCCAATCCACGCCTTTTTCGTGGCGTCCACCGAGATCACGGGTTCGCGGCCGTGCGGGCCGCGCTGGCGTGGAACTGGGCATCGCGGTTGGGATGCGGGGCTCGGCATTCCATCATCTTGCCGGGGGTTGGAGACGGAAGGCGGCCGCGTGCCGCAGGCGCCCACGGTGGAGGGGCTCACCGGGTGGCTTGCTGTCGCAGGGCCGCGGCCAGCTGAGGGCCGCTCTGGCACGTCTACCGCACCAGCGATTCAGGGTCGCCCCGGGTCGTCGGCTTGACCGGGGCGAGCAAGGCGGCCGCAAGCCTCAGGTCGTTGGTCGTCACGCCTTGCGCCCCCGTCGGGCCGTCGTTGCCGCCCCGCGGGGACAACCGGTCGGGATGGGCCCAGTCGACGAGGCTGCAGCAAATCGTCGCGCGGTCGAGCCCGGTGACCTCCGCCACGACCGCGATCCCGCCACGCCCTAGCGCCTCGCCTCAGCGGTGGCGGCCAGGCGCCGGGTCCGTTCGTTGTATTCCCCACTCATGGCCCTCCACCGGGCCCGAATTCCTGCGGCCGCCGTGCCCATCCGTTAATGCCTCGGGACGAACCCCTTTCCGCATTAAGCGGTCAGGATTCTTCGTCACCCACCGATTCATTTCCTTTGCTTTGGGGTTAACTCTTGTGACGGGGTTCCTCAGCGTTCGTCAGTCCGCAGGGCCCATGGGATCCCGTTTGATGAAACCTGTCATGCAGTGCACCGCGCCCCCGCCCCGGAGCACCTCGTCAAACGGGATCGTGATGACGTCGACCCGGTTCTTTTCGAGGAGTGTCTGCGACTCGGGGAATCCCGCCGGCATCACGACCCGGCGCGGCCCGAGCGCGACGAAGTTGGTGCCGAGACGCCCCACTTCGTCGAGGTTTGTGTCCTCGATGAGGGTGAAGCCCCGGTCCAGCAGGGTGCGCCGCAGGTCCCAGGTGACGAGCCACGGGGAGATGACGAGCACGTGATAGTCGACCGCGCTCAAAAACCCGTCGATGTGAATCTGTCCGTAGGGGCATTGAATGGGGATGATGGTTTCCACACCGAGCGTGCGGAGTTCCTCTATTACCTGGCGGGCGCCATCCGGGTTGGTGCGGCTGGACGTGCCAATGAGGCAGGTTCGCCGGTCCATCCACATGACATTCGACCCCTCGTAGTACCCATGACCGTTCACGGTCTTTAAGACGGGTACGCCGAGCCGGAGAAGATTGCGGGCCACGGCCCGCTCCTCCCCCCGTCGCTGGACCGTCGCCGGCCGCGCGAGAAGCGCACCCTCCGGCGTCATGGTGTACAGATCGCGCATGTAGACGGCGTTCGGACGGTCGTGTCGCTGGCCTTCCATGAGGTGGACCGTGACACCGTGTTCCCGGTAGATCTCCACCAACCGGTCGAACTGCTCGCGGAATCGGCCGGCGTCAACCGGGGCGTCAAACAGCCAGTCCTGATAGGTAGCGGGGGTGATGAGATCAAGCTCGGGGCCCGGTCGGTGCATCAGCACCGAGCGCAGTACCCCGACCTCCGAGTCACAGTAGAAGTCTCCCCAGAGTTCGTCCTGGTTTTCGGCAAACGGGCGTTCGTCCGCAAGCCACCGATCCCCGAACACATGCATGGTCCGTCCCCTTTCGTCGGTGCGGTTAGATCCCGCGCTGCTCTGTGATGCCGTCCAGGATTGCGACGGCAAGGTCGCGCCCGAGCCGTGCCGAGTATCCCTCGGGATCCCCGTTCGGGTTAACCGCGGCAATCGAAAAAGCCACCACCGGCACTGTGGCGGCGGTCGCCTGGCAGGAGTCGATGAGATCCGCGCGCGACGGCCAGTAGGGGGCGTGCGTGTTGACGCCCGGTACCTCCGGGCCTGCCACGTCCATGTCGATGTGCAGATACCAGGCCGGCGCCGCGTCCCGGTGCGGGGCAAGCGTGGCATGCGTCGACTCCCGGTTTAGCGCACGCGCGTCGAGGTGCATTAGGCCCTCACGTGCGATGGCGGCCATCTCTGCTTGGTCGAGGTCGCTTGTGCCGAAGAGCGCTGCTGCCCGAGCGGGAATCGGTTCCTGCTGCCCGGTCGCCTCGCGCCAGTCGTCAAGATCCCAGCCAAGCGTGACGGCAAACGGCATGCCGCCCCAGAGCCCCGTCTGAGTTGTGGCCATCGTGTTGATATCGCCGTGGGCGTCGTACCACACCATGCCCACACCGCCGAAGGTCCGGTAGATGCCGCCAGCAACCCCGGGTGCATGCGTGCAGTCGCCCTGGAGGGCCAGCACGACCGTCTCCGGGTCTTGCAATGCCGCGCTCACGAGGTCGGACTCCGACTGGTTCAGCCGCCCGAGATTAGTCACCACATCTCGCGTGCGTTCGGGGATGGGAAGACTCGCGTACACCGGATCCAGCACCGTGAGCCCGTGCTGCTTTAGGGTGTCGATGAGCCCGTGCTGGAGGTGAAACTGGGGACCCTGGGCGTAGCCCCACTTGGCAATGTCATTCGCGTACGGCACGGCTACGATCTGCACCTTCATCGTCACATTCTCCTTCCTTCGCGCTTTCTTCGCGCTTTCTTCGCGCTTGCTTTAAAGTGGGCCCGGTCGTCACGACCACCGATCGACCTATCGTAGTTCCGCTCTGCCTCCTCGCCGGGAGTGCTTGGTGCGGCCGCCAGGTATTGGACAATGTCAGGGGCGAGGCCCGGCGGGGGTTTCCCGGGGGGCGCTGGTCATTCAAGGACACCTTCTCGTACTTCACCCTCCGACACAAGCGTGCGGAGAAAATGTGGCGAACGCCCGATGCGCCCAACCCCGCTGTTCGCCACCCAAGCCGCCGTGAGGCGCGCTGGGTAGGGCTGGGCCTGCGCCAGAGCTTGAGCGGCCGCCTGCTACTTAAACGGGAACGAGAGGGGCTCCGACCGCTCCGACCTCCCCATCTATAGGGAGACGAGGCCGCCACGGCTTCCCGGAGAGCTGCAGGCCGCGCAGGCGGATATCGGGAATATCGAGGCCCCACCCATGATTGGGCTACGTGGCCGCACCCCTGCCACACGTCGGGATACCCCAGGGCCCCCTCCGGGGCGAGGCCCGGGTTTCCCATCGTCGGCATTGCGCGTTGGATTCGCGGCCGATTCACCCTATGGTCCTCCTGTCGCACGACCACGGGCAGTTGCCGCGAGTCCCAAAAACGGGAGTGCCGCGTCGTGCTCGTCGATTCGGGGACACCAAGCCACGGTCGCGGGCGGCGAGGGGACGGGGACGGTAGGAGAGACACCCGCTCGACCTGGCGGGCCGCCGCCGCCGGGTCCGCGAACAGGTCCGGCAGGTGGTCGACGGCCTCCGGCCGCCGCCGCCCGGGGACGATCCCATACTCGGCCGCACCTGCGGAGTCTTCAAGGTCGGGGACTGCTGCTTTCTCATCGTCTGCCAGTGTGCCGCGACAGCACGTCGGGGCCTGTCTGTTTTACCGGTGGCACCGTCCGTGTGCGCCTCAGCGGGTTCAGGCGACAGGCTGTCCAATCCCGCCTTTCCACCATGTGGATTCCATTTCGTGAACCCGATTTGGGATGGGCCGTTTTAGCCGCTGGCGGTTCGGATTCACATGGTGGGGTCCCCGACGGCGAGACGTCCGCAGAATTGCCGGCCGCCTCCGTGATCGATGCGCCGGACATGTTACTTGCCGGCATCGCCGTACCCTGAGACGCCGAAGACGGGGCAGGCCGTTGCGTGGGTCTGGATCTGGCTGGCGGTCTCGTCCGGGGATGGTGACCAGCCGTGGCCGTTTTTCATGGTCGTCAGTATAGTCAAAGCACCGCTCCCCTGACGCTCTCCGCGCCACGCCTGACCGCGAACGGAGGAGCCCACGAAGTGGGGGAGCGACTGAACCTTTGGCGCCCGAATCCCCTTTGATATGTAGGAGAGGTGGCAAGTGGACAGACCGGGGGGCCACGATCCGGATCCGGCAGCCGAGCAGGCGGTCGAGCGGCTGGCGGCTGAACATGGCGTGGCGCTGCTGGGGCTCGCCGTCTCGCTGGTGGACGACCGGCAGGCGGCCGAGGAGGTGGTGCAGGATGCCCTGTACCAAGCGTACCGGCATATTCGAAGCGGACGCCCGGTGACCCGGGTGTCCTGGGTCCTGTGGGAGGGAATCCAGGCAGGATGGCAGCGGGGCATGGGTACCGTGTCGGTGAACCTCGTCTATGCTCCTTCGGGCTCCGCCTTCCCGCGAACGCTGACGGTTTGGCTGCACCGGACCGGGGGGCCCTAAGCCGCCCTGGTTGCGTCGCGGACGGCGCGCTGACGAGGGTGCCACACGAGTCCCAGCGCCGCCGCCCCCAGCACCGCCACCACCTGTCCCAGCACCGCGAGGCCGATGAGGGTGAGGGCCGACATGACCAGGCGCTGCAGCGCAAACACGTGGCCCTGCTGAGCGGGCGGGATGTGCTCGCCAATCTCGCTGTCCAACGCCACATGCACCAACGGGCTGCCCATGCCACCCATCAGAGTCGCGCCAATGGCCCAGCCATATGCGGGTGAGGCGGCCAGGGTCAAGAAGCCGAGACCCGACACGGCCCAGGACACAAAGTACGCGGATCGGAGTCGGCCCAGGATGGCTGGGGTGGTGAGCAGCAGGGTCGCCCCCACCGTGGAGGCACCCCACAGCGCTCGCAGCACGCCGTACCCCGCCGCCCCCGCATGCCAGGGACTCAGCACCAAGAGCGGGATCCCAATGGTGAAGGCGGGCCAGAGAAAATTCGACACTCCGCGCACCCCTAGTGCCAGGGAGAGCCAGGGCCGGGCGCGGACCGCCGCAATGCTGCCCGCCAAGTCGGTCACGGCGGAGGATGATCCCACCGCGGTGGACTTGGCAGGTACCCTCACCAGGGGATTGTTGGCCAGGAGCCCGGCCGCCGCCATCATGAGGACCCCAGCGGCCCCCAGTGCGACGGTGCGACCGGGGCCAGCCAACAGCACCCCAGCCACCACCGGCCCGGCAATCATGCCGACCCGCGACGCCACCTCAAAGTCCGCGGACCGGTGGGTGCGGGGCGCGTCATCGGGATAGTTCATGAGACGTGACTGCAGGAGGGGAATCAAGAGGCCGTCCCACCAGCCCTGCAACAGCGCCAGCACCACCAGAAGGAGCACCGCCCCGGCGGTCACGTGCAGGCCTAGGGCGGCCAGCAGCAGCACCGCCCCCATCTAGAGGGGCAGCACCGCTATGCGCCGGTGGGCGCGTCCCAGCCGCTCGGGGCCCAAGATGCCCACGACGAACAGGGGCAACTCCATGGCCACGAGTCCCAGGGCGACGCCCATTGCGGACCCCGTGGCCTGCAGCAGCACCCACACCAGCTCGATGCGGAACATGGCGGTGGCGGCATAGACCACGGCCGTCGCGCCATAAAGCCCTGAGTACGGCCAACGTCTCAACAGCGTGGGGGCGCACACGATCGCTCCCTTGGAGCCGGGTTGAACCAATGCCCAATACATTTGCACATGCCCAATGGATCACAAAGAGAATTGTCAAGGGACGAGCGCCGGGTGGGTGTACCTCACTTTTGTGTTATGCCGCGGTCCCCGGGATGCCCGTCGCCCAGAGCGGATCCCGCGTCCCCCACCCGGTGACGGACGCGCAGGGTGGCCACCGCCTGCCCGCTTGGGCCAAGCGTTGTTGAGGCACACCGTGCAGGCGCTTTCCACTTGGCCAGACCCGAAGGGGAGTCCTCCGCCCGATAGGTCGGATCGTAGAGCCGGGTGTCGTGATCCCGAAGGTAGGTCGTTTCCCGGGTGACCGCGGCTTAGGCCGCGTCGTGCGGCGGGGCTGTCCTGCAAGAGCGTGTCCGTACGTCGCCGGCGCGGCGGTCGCAACGTCGTCCCAGGGGGATATGGTGTGGATGTTGCTGGCCCCGGAGCACGCCCCCTCGTGAAGGACCGCCCTCCCGCCAGCGCACGGCGTCGCCTCCTGTCGTGCGGGCCGACTTCCGATATTTGACCTGCCAGTCCGTCCACTCCCGCGGGCGGTGGCCTCCAGGCCGCCGGGTCAGTCTACTGGAAGCCCAGCAGCGCCCGTCCCAAGGCGGCAGTGCGCTGCGACAGCACCGCGAGGTCATCCAACAGTTCCAACAGCGTGCTGCGGCCCGGCACGTCGCCGGTGACCTGGAACGCCTGGCGCCGCAGCGCCGCTTCTTCGTGTGCTAACTCGGGGTAGTGGAACACCACCCGCCGCGCCACCTCGTCGCTGGTGGCCGCGACGGCCCGCGCCGCTTCGTCAAACCAGGCCACGCCGTGCGTCACGTACGCGTCGACCGCCCGCCGGAGGGCCGGTGGCCACTGGTATCCCCGGCGCCCCAGCTTTTCCGCCGTGCCGGCCAGTTTTTCGACTGTATCGCCCACATGCTCCAACTGATTGGCCACCGCCAGGATGCGCAGCTTGCGGTCCCGCTCTTCATCGGTCAGCCGAGCGTCTGAAAGGCGCGACAGATAGCTGTGAACCGCCTGGTGCAGAAGGTCCACAGTCTCTTCCTGGTCGAGAAACTCCCGCGGCGGGGCCTCCAGCGTGGCCAACAACACGGGCAGGGTCCGCACCATCTGGGCCGCTACCTCCGCCAGGCGGGCCACTTCGCGGGCGCTGGCGGCCAGTGCCTCGGCTGGCCACGGCAGAAGACCCGGATCCAGGGCGGGAGCGGACGGACCGGACGCGGTGGCGGGCGGGGGAATCAGGCGGCCCACCAACTGAGCCACGGGACCGGTCAGCGGGAGAAACACCACCGCCATGCCCAGGTTGAACAGCGTGTGCGCATTGGCCACCAACCTCCCCGGACTGGGATCGATGGCGGCCAGCAGGCCCATGAGGGGATGGAGCAGCAGCAGCGCCACCCCCACCGCTACGGCCTTCATGATGACGTAGCCGGTGGCCGCCCGTCGGGCCGCGCCGCCGCCCGCCAGTGCCGCGTACACCGAGGCGGCCGGCGATCCTAGGTTGGCGCCCAGCACCATGAGAAGTGCGGCTTCCGGCGGAATGGCGCCGTGGAGGGAGAAGGACAGTGCGAGGGCAATCGTGGTCGCCGAGTTTTGCACCAGCGCAGTCAGCACAAATGCGGCGGCCAGCGGCATTACCGGCATCGCGGCCCAGTGCGCCAGGAACGGCAGGGCGCCGGGGATGTCGACGATGCGCTGAGCCATGGTGGTCATGACAGAGACCGCGTAAAACAGGAGTCCGAAGCCTAAGACCAGCGCACCGGACCCCTGAACCCGGCGACGGCGCTCCCAAAGGGTCAGGGCCACGCCCAGCACCAGCAGCAGCGGGGCAAAGCGAACCACATCCAGCGACACCAACTGAATCGTGAGCGTGGTGCCGACTGCGGCGCCCAGCATCACGGCTAGGGCTTGGGGCAATTCCATCAGACCAGCGCCCACCAGCCCAACGGACAGCACCGTGATCGCGCTGGACGACCCCGCCAGCAGGGTGGCGCCGGTCCCTAACGCCGCAGCCGCGGCGCGGCGTTGGGTGCGAGCCAGCATCGCTTCGACCAGGGGGCCGCGCGTCAGAGCCGCTAGGCCACTCGCGGTCAGCGAGAGGCCGTACGCGAAAAGCGCAACGCCCCCCACGAGCGCGAGCCAGATGGTCATGCGGTTAGGACCAGGCTTCTAGCACCGCGCGGGTGGCGCTCATTCCGATGCGCGTCGCGCCCGCCGCCACCATGGCCACGAACGCCTCGGGGGTGCGAATGCCCCCGGCCGCCTTGACTCCGAGCTCAGGAGCCACGGCGGCGGCGAGCCAGCGGACCGCCTCGGGGGTGGCCCCGGGCGCGCCGAAGCTGGTGGACGTCTTTACCATGGCGGCGCCCGCGGCGCGTGCGAGCTGGGCCGCGTGTGTGGCCTCCGCCTGGTTGAGCCATCCCGTCTCCAGGATGACTTTGACGGGCAGGCCCCCGGCAGCGGCGATCACCCCGCGCATGTCGTCGAGCACATACGGGTCATCGCCGGCCCGAAACCACCCTTGTGCCATCACCATGTCAAGCTCATCGGCCCCGGCGTCCCGAGCACGGCGCGCCTCGTCGGCCTTGGCGGCGGGATCCATGGCGCCCAAGGGAAAGCCAACCGTGACGGCAAGTTGCACAGGACTTGGGCCCAAAGCTTGGCGGGCAACGGGGGTCATGGTGCTGTTGACACAGACCGCGTACACGCCGAGTTCTGTGGCCTCGGCCACCAGAGCTCGAATGTCGTCCGGTCGGGCGCGGGGATCCAGCAGCGTATGATCGATGAGTTGCGCCGCCTCGCGGCGGGTGAGCGGAGTCATGGGCCACCGTCCTTTCCTGGGGGGGTCGTGGGATTCGACTCGGGGTCCACAGGATGCCCCATGGGATTGGCGGGGGCGCGGGGTGACGCCGGGTCGCCGCCGTGATGAAACGGACGGCGCCGCCCCTCGACCGTGAACACGGTCATCTCCGCCACATTGACGGCGTGATCCGCGACCCGCTCCAGGTACCGGGCCACCAGCACCAGCTGGTTGGCCTCCCGAATTTGATGCGGGTGCTGCTCCATCAGGGCCACGAGGTCCTGGTGGATGCGCGCGTAGCCCGCATCCACCGCGTCATCGGCGCGGTTGACCGCCCGGGCTAAGGCGCTGTCGCCGGTGTCGAGCGCAGTGAGGGCATCGGCCAACATGGTCAGCACCTCGTCGCCCAGCGTGCTCAACTCGCGGATGTTGACGCCGTCCGCAGCCGGTCCCAACTCCAGGACCACTTCGGCAATGTCGCACGCGTAGTCGGCCACCCGCTCCAAGTCGCGGGCGACGCGCAGCAGGGACGCAAGTCGGCGCAGGTCATTCTGCCGGGGCGGCAAGAGGCTGATGAGCTCCAACACGTCGCGCTCCATGGTGGCATCCTTGGCATCGATGTCGTCGTCCGTTGCCAGCACCTGGCGCGCCAAATCCTGGTTGCGCTGGGCCAGCGCCATGAGCGCCTGGCTCAGCATGGCAGAGGCCGCCCGGCCCATGGTGGCGGCCTGCTCATCCAATCGGCGGATCGCCTCCGCATAGGCATCAACCAGCGCCACTGAACCACTCCCCTTCCTGGTCAGGGCGTCTCAATCGATTATAGCCAACCTGCGATCGCGGACGGGGCGCGGAGGCTCGGCACTCACAAGACGTGCTCATCTCCCCGCCTCGCCACCCCGAGTCCCTGGGTGGCCAGGCCGTCTCGGGACACCGGGTCCCATAGCCGATTGGAATGGTTGAGGTGGGTGACATAGACCGCGGTCCGGCCCAATGGGGGAAGGCCGCGAAGCCGCTCCCGTGTCTCCACCACCGGGGGATGGGGAATCTCCAGGCGGTTGCGGCCCGGGAGCTCGTCGGCGTCGTAAAAGGTGCCGTCCAGGAGCGCGATGTCGACGGACGGTAGGACACGGGCCAGCGTGTCGGCCCAGGGATCCCAGCGGTCGATATCGGGCAGATACAGGAGGCGGCGCGTCGGCCCCTCCAGCACGACGGCCATGGTGTCGGCGTGCTCATTGCGGTGGGGGACAGGGATCAGGGTGGCGGACAGGCCGGGCGCCAGCCTGCGGGGGGTATCGGGAACCACGGTCTCCAGTCGGATGTTGCCCAACTGCACGAGCTGCGACCACGGCGCATGGGATGCCAGAAAGCGCGCCATGGCCGGACTGACGTAGACGGGTACGCCGTGCGCCCCCATGACTTCCCGGCCCAGGTGTGCCAGGCCCAGATAATGGCCGATGTGGGCATGCGTCACGAGGGCCCCCGCGAGCGCATAGGGGGATCCGAGGTGGGCCTCCAGCCAGTCGAACTGCTGGGGGAAGGCCGGGGTCACATCCACCAACCAAATCTGGCGGCGCACATCATCCACCACCGCCAGCGCGCTCGGCCCCTCGGCCAAGGCCGGGTCGCGGCGAGCCGACGCGCAGTGCACACAGTGGCAACCAACCTGGGGACGTCCCCCATCCTGGGCTGTCCCGAGAACCACGGCGCGCACCGACGCATCCTCACCGACGCTTGGGACCACCACCGCACTCCCCTCTCAAGCCACCGGGCGCCCAGCTCAGGTCTGAGAGTTGCGGTCACCCACGCGCCCGGCCGGCATGGGGAGCGTTGAGGCTCCGCGGCCTAAGGACGGGGGGATGGGCCGGACCCATCGCGTCCGGGAGCAGCTGCCGCAACCGCCGTGCGGACCTGGGTGGCCCAATTTTCCACGGCCTGAAGGGTGGGCGCGTGCAGATGGTACCACACGCGGTGGCCTTCCGGCCGGACGCGCACAATGCCCGCATCCGCGAGCGCGGTGAGATGGCGGGACAGCGTGGAGGCGTGCGTGTTGAGCGTCGGTGCCAGGGCCTGGGCATAAGAGGGCCCGCCGGCCAACTGCTCCACCACCTGCTGGTTTAAGGGGTCCCCCAGCAGGGCCAGGGTGCGATGGACGTCGGGGGGGCTTTCCGCGTTCGAAACGTCCAGCGGAATCCACACCGTCCAGCGCTGGCCCGAGCGGGCAATCGGAATGGCGCCGGCCAGGCCGGGCGTGGGGACGGCCGTGACGTCACGCACTCCGCGGCTCTCGGTGCCCGGTCCCAGGGACCGACCTACGAGGTGTCGGAAGGCGTGCTCGGCATCGGCATACGTGCGGCGTTCGGCGCGCGGCAGGCGCGGAGCCCGGTCATCAACAAACTGGCCCACCCGTCCCACTACCGTCTCTAAGACCTCGAGGCATTCAGCGGGGCTGTCCACCAGCGCGGCCACCTCCGCGGCGGCCACGGGCCAGAGGGTGGCCTGCAGGAGCACCTGGGCGCGCCACGCACCGGCCGCGGTCCAGGCGGCGGCGAGCGCCGCCCGCTCAGCCGCCGGGGCGTGCGCCTCGCGGTGCCGCCAACCTTGCCGGGCCCCCCGGATCAAGAGGCTCTGCCACCAGCGCTCCCCCTGCCGCTCGATCACGCGCAAGAGCTCCCGGGGTGTATGGGCCCGGTCCAAGTCGGCACTGGGCAGGAGCGCCAAGCGGTCGCGCAGTGCGACGCCGTGCAACAGCAGCGCCCGCAGCGCGGACCAGCCCGCGATGTCCCCGAGGGCCACGGAACCCGCGTGGGGAGCCGCGTCAGCCACCACCAGTCCGCCCACCACCATCAGAGGCCAGGAGGGGCGCAACCACACCACACACGGCTCAGCCAGGGAGAGCGTCTCCACCGGCGACACGGCGGGCCACCCGCTTGCGTGCGGATCCTGCATGCGTTCCATGATGACAGTATAGCATTGCCTTGCTACGATGGCCAAGACGGTGGATTCTCTGCAGGGCGGAGGGACGTACATGGTGGTGGTGGCCAATCGGATTTTCGTGGCGGCCGGCAAGGAGGCAGAGTTTGAGGCCCGCTTCCGCGGGCGGGTGCACTTGGTGGATCGGGCGCCGGGGTTCGTACGCAGCGAGGTGCTCTGCCCCGTCACGGAGGGCGCTCCCTACGTGGTCATGACCCATTGGGAGGATGAAGCCAGCTTTCGGGCCTGGACGGCCAGCGCGGTATTCCGTGAAGCGCACGGCCAGCGCGCGCCGGCCGACATGTTTGCCACGCCCCATCAGGTCGAGATGCACACGGTGCTGGCGGACTGAGCTCGGCGTCCGCGATCACTCCTCGGGGTCGAGGTCCAGGGCCGCGGTCTGCAGCTTGCGAATGTGCGGCGCGAACGAGGACCGAAACGAGGTTTCGGGGCTCGTCCAGCGTGCGGCCCATCAGCCGTTCGATTTGCGAAAGGTGGTAACCGAGCGACTGGCGGTGCAGGTTCAGCAGGTGGGCCGTTTCGCTCACGTGGCCCCGCGTACGAATGAACGTGTCCAGGGTGGGCACCAACTCGCCATGACGCTTGTCATCGAGGCGTCGAGCTGCCCAGAGCTCGGGCGACGTGCAGCAGGATCCGGTAGATTCGCATGTTGCTGAAGTAGGTGTACGGTGGCGGGCCCCGCGAGCCCGTAGCCGATGTTCAGCGCCTCGTGCGCCTGTCGGTACGCGTGGTGAAACCGATTCCCCGGGTGGTCGGCCAAGCCGATGCCCCAGGAAAGCACCACGCGGGAGCTCACGTCCCGAAGCCGCTGGTCGAAGTCGTCAAAAAAGTCGCGGGCCACCTGCACCGGCTCCCCCGGGTGGAGTTAGAGATAGACCAAGAAGCTGGGTTTTCCACGGGCAATCCGGCACGGCCGTGGCGTATATGGCGAGCCGTCTGGGCGTACCGGCGTGCGTGTTTGGGCCGAGCACCGTGCCCAGGGTGAAAATCGCCCAGTTGAAGTAGTGGGGGCCGTTGGTGACGGTGAACGAGGACGCCCAGGAAGACGCCGCGCGCTGCTGCCACGGGGCGGCGGCGGCCGAGGGGCTCCTGGTGGTGTCCCCCTTTGACGACCCCGACGTCATTGCGGGGCAGGGGACGGCCGGGTGGTGGTCCATCGCGGGGCGCGCGTCGTGCAGGGGCTCGGCATGCGCGCAGAGCATGGCGGCGAGCGTGCGGGCCGGGCGTCCCGCCGATGCGCCCGAGGCCCTCACTTGGGCCGACAGCCTACTGGGCGGGGTCGGCGGCGACAACCCATTCACGCTGGTCCTGGTACGCGACGGGGTGGGCGACCGCGTTGAGGTGAGCGAAGAGGGGATTGTCGAGGCGCTGTCTTTTTGCTGGAGCACTACCGCTTAGTCGTGGAAGGGGCGGTCGTGGGCGTGGCCGTGTTGCTCACCGGTCGGGTGAGCGCGGGCGCGTCGACGGCGGTGCTGCTCACAACGCGACGGGGTGGACGACGAGGACCGCTCACCAATCCGGCCGGGGCATAGGCGCCGAATCATGGCGAGCTTGCGCCACATCGTGCGGAGCCTCCTCCACCGAACGGGTGGTGAACGACCTCCATCGCCACTCGGACCACATGGCAGACGCGCGACTCGGCGTCTAGCGCGCCCGGCCCCGGCTATACCGGTCACCGACCCGGGCGCCGCCCGGGGTCGTACCCTGCTGCCCAGACGCCCCGATGGGGGAGGCCGGGCGAGGCGGTCCCACGCGGCGGTCCCACGCGGCGGTCGTGGGCGGTTCCTCCTCGCTTCGTGCAGCACTTCACGTTCTCGTCTCCGCTGCAAAGCAACTGAGACCTTGACGTTACCGTGCCCATCCGGATCACTGACTTGGCGGCGCCCTCGTCGGATGGGATACTGAGTCATGTGTCGCGATGGGCGGCTAGTGCGAGGAGGAGTCCCACGTGATTGAGCCGCGTCCCGAGGTGCAGGGGCTCCCCATCTATCGCCCGGGTCGCCCCGGACATGTGCCCGCCGAGGCGGTGCAGAACCTGGCCGCCAACGAGAGCGCCTGGGGGCCCTCGCCGTTGGCCGTGGAAGCATGGCGGCGGTGGGATGGCGGCGCCACCTATCCCGACATGGCGGGAGGGATCCTCAAAGAGGCGCTGGAGGCCCAGTGGGGCGTGTCGTCGTCGGCCATACTGCTGGGCACCGGCAGTGGCCATCTCATCAAGTGCCTGGCCGAGACGTACCTTCGGCCCGGCGACCGGGTGGCCACGGTGCACCCCACCTTTTCGCTGTACTCGCAGGGAGCGTCCTTGATGGGCGCCGAGGTGGCCGCGCTGCCGGGTAGCGGCCACCACGTCAACTGGGCCGCGCTGCCCGACTGGGTGGCCGGTCACCACCCGCGGTTGGTGTTTCTGTGCACCCCCAACAATCCCACCGGCGATCTGGCGCCGGCGGCCGTGATTGCGGAGGTGCTGGCGGCACTCGGGAATGACGGGCTTATGGTGCTGGACGAGGCCTACCGCGACTTCGCACTCCCGGAGCCCGAGACAACCCGTCTGCTCGCCGTCCACGCCAACGTGGTCCTCTTGCGCACACTCTCCAAAGCCTATGGGCTCGCGGGGCTCAGGGTGGGGGCCATGCTGGCGGCCCCCGCCGTTGTCGATGCCGTGGGCCGCGTGCGCGAACCGTTTCCGGTGTCGGCCCCGGCCCTGGTGGTGGGCCGGGCCGCCGTGCTGGATGAACCTTACCGCCGCCAGGTGGTGACGGCGGTGCATGTCGGGCGGAGGCGCCTGGAAGAGGCCCTGGTCGCCCGGGGCTGGTCGGTCAATCCCAGCCAGGCCAACTTCGCCTGGGCCGCGCCCCCGAGCGGTGACGCCGAGGCGTGGCTTGCGGAGCTTTCTGCCCGGGGCATCCTGGTGCGGTGGGGTGGGAGCTTTGGGGTGCCCGACCATCTGCGTATCACCGTAGGGACGCCGGTGCAGGAGAACCTGCTGCTCGCGGCGCTGGACGAGGTGGCCGGATGGCGTGATGCGCCACCAAGCGGAGACCGAGAGGGAGGGTTGGCCGGTGGCCGATGACCTGGATCTGCTGTACCGGGCGCTGTCCACCGTCCAGAATCCGATGGAGCTGGGGCAATTGCTGGAGGACTGGCTCACGCCGCACGAACAGGACGAGCTTGTCTTGCGGCTCGATATCGCGTGCCGCTTGGACCGTGGCCAAACCTACGAGGCGATTCAGGCGGAAACCGGCGCGTCGTCCACTACCGTGAGCCGCGTGCGCCGCTGCCTGTATCGGGGGGCGGGCGGCTACCGATTGGTGCTGGACCGCATGGCGGCGGTCCCCCCTAAAACCTCGTGACTGCTCAGCACGGCTGTGCGGGAAACGGCGCGCCGGTGCAAAGCAGGGAAATCGCCCGAGCGCGCCTTTGGAGTGCGGCGAGGCGGCGCGCGATGACCAGCGCCCAGCGTCCTGCCGGGCGCCAACCTCGGACCGTCACCGCGTAGGTGTGCCTGGCGTATTGGAACCTAGTCCGCACTGTGTGTCCCTGCACCGTGAGGCGCCCCCACCCCCAGCGCCCCTGCCACACGCTGGCTGGTGCCGCCGGGCCGCTTTCCACTACCACGAGCGGGTGGAACACGATTTGGGTCTCCCAGAGCAGCGCGGCGCGAGAGATGGGGACGGAGAAGCTCCCGGCCGTGGCACCAGGACCCACCGCCGCCGTGAAGGTTCTGCGGTTCCGACGGAGCAGGACCTCCTGTCCATCCACGATCTGACGCATGGGGTGGGTCGGATGGGGACCCGCTGGATTCCATGCCCAGGCGATTCCCCCCGGCGCGTGTGCCTGGCGGTAGGAAGCCCAGGTCGTACCCACCCGGGGTTTTCCACTCCAGCGGAGCGGCATCGGGCATGGAGTCCAGGCTTGCTGGCAGTGTCGTCGGCACGAGAACCGGTGCCGCCGCGTTAAATAGATTGAACCGGGCGGACGTGGGCTCACCGGTCCCGAGCGGCAGGCGCTGAGGCTCGTCGATCAGGTTGGCGAGCGTCGGCGGGAGCAGGGGTAGGGCCGTCGGGAGGCGAGTGGGCACGGGGGGCGGCGGCGGATTGGTCTTGACGGGCTTTCAGTCGGCACGGTCGTGATGCGGTCGCGATAACCCCACGCGGTGCCCGGATGTTGGGTGGGGCCAGCGAGCGATCCGGTGCCACCCAGTGCCGTCAGCTGCTCGGCCGTGTGCCCATGAGCGAGGGTGAGGTGCTGCGGCACCTTCACCCGGACAAAGCTGGCGGCAATCTGAAGCGCCACCTTAGGATTCAGGTGGGAGTCGTGCACCCTGACGACGTAGCGACCGTACCGGAAGGGCAGCCGGAGCCAACTGCGCAGGGTCCCCTCGGACACCTACGCCGTCAGGTATACGGCGAGCGGCCCCAGGTGAACGGGCCGGCCCACGAATCGGATCGGATGGGGCACATACGGCACCGTGACGCCGGCGGGGGGCGAATGGCGCCCATCCGTCGACTCGGTCTGCTGGGACTGGAGCGTGGCAGGCACCGCAGCGCGCTTTAAGGGTGAGGCCCACCCCGATCGAGTACCCCGGGTCCAGTTGGGTTCCGTCGGTCGATCCCTGACCACTCCAGCGCAGGAACGTCATGGGCACATCCCGCCAACCTCGGTGGGGCTAAACGTCTGTCCCCAGATGCCGGTGGTGGGAAGCCAGGTGGGCAGCACGACCGGCAGGCCCGTGCGCACGAGCGTGGGCAGCGGCGGCGCAGTTGCGCGCATCAATGGGGTTGACATGCACTGACGCTCTTGACGGCGGATTCGTGTCCTGATACTCTACTGCAGTAGAGCGATGCAGAAGGAGAGTGTGCCATGCGAATCGCGGTGCCACGCGGACGACTGAACGATCCCTCTTGGACCTGGCTGCAGCAGGCGGGGCTGGCCCTGGCCGCGCCGGCGGGCCGGCAACTGTGGACGCAGGCGGGCAGCGTGGACGCGGTGGAAGTGCGCGGCCGCGACATGCCGTCGCTGCTCGCCGCCGGCGTCGTGGATGCCGCCATCGTGGGGCGCGACGTGCTGGAGGAGGCCGGATTGCCCCTCGTCGTCGTGCGGCCGCTGGACTTCGGTGCCTGCCGCTTGGTGGCGGCGGCCCCGCCCGACACGGTGCTGTCGGGGGACCGGCCCTGGCGGGTGGCCACCCGCTATCCCCGAACGACGAGGCGCTGGATGGACGCCTGCGGCCTGTCGGGCGAGGTGGTGACGATGAGTGGTGCGGTGGAAGCCGCGCCCTGGCTCGGCTTGGCCGACGCCGTCGTGGATGTGGTGGAAACGGGCGCGACCTTGGCAGCCAACGGGCTGGTGCCGCTCGAGACGGTCATGCGGTCGACGGCAACGCTGGCAGCGTCGGCCAAGAGCGCCCGTGCCATCCAGCGGTGGATTCAGGAGGCGATGCCAGAGAGGGGGATGGAGCCGCGTGCCGTGGGTGTGTCGTAGCACGGACGAGTGGTTGACGCGCACGCGGGGAGTAGACACCCCCGCGGTGACCGGGGTCGTGGCCCAGATCCTCGCCAACGTGCGCGAGGGCGGTGATGCGGCGGTGAGAGGGTGGACGCGTCGTCTGGACGGGGTGGACCGTCCCACGTCGCGCGTGGCGTGGACCGACGCGCCCGCCCTGCCGCTGGCGCTGGCCGAGGCGCTGGCCCTGGCGGGCGAACGTATCCGGGCGTTTTCCGCGTGGTCCCGGCCCGTCGGTCGCGACGGGCTCACTGACGGTGGACTTACGGTGCGCACCGTGTGGGAGCCGCTGGGGCGCGTGGCAGTGTATGTGCCCGCCGGCCAATTTCCCTTGGCGTCCAGCCTCCTGATGGGCGTGATTCCGGCCCAGGTGGCGGGCGTCCGCGACATTGTCGTGCTGACGCCCCCGCAGGCGGATGGCGAGCCTGACCCCGTGACACTGGCCGCCGCCGTTTGGCTTGGCATCAGGGAGGTGCACGCCATTGGAGGGGCCCAGGCAGTGGCGGCCGCCGCCTTCGGCACCGAGAGCGTGTTGCCGGTGGACGCCCTGGTGGGGCCGGGCAACGTGTACGTCACCGAGGCCAAACGCCAGGTGGCAGACCGCATCCGGATCGACGGGCTGAACGGTCCATCGGAGGTGGTGGTGTGGGGGGAGCCGCCGGCGTCGGCGGCCCAGGTGGCGCAGGATCTGCTGGCCCAGGCGGAGCACGACTCCGCGAGCGTGGCGCTGGTCGTGAGCCGGGATGCAGCATGGCTGGCCGAGGTGGGCCGCCTCGCGTCCGCCCTGTCTCCCGAGTTGGTCGCCCGGCCAGGGGTGGGGGCCGTGGTGGTGGAGACGGCTGCCGAGGCGGTGGGCTTCGTCAATGCCTTGGCACCGGAGCATCTGGAACTTTGGGGGCCGGCGGCCGCCCATGCCGCGGAGCTCACCAACGCAGGGGCCACATTTATTGACTGCCCCAGTCCCCTGGGCGATTACGTGGCCGGGCCCAACCACGTGCTGCCTACGGGCGGTCGCGCCCGGCGGCAGTCTGTCTTGGGCGTGGAGGATTTCCTGCGCCGGCGCACCGAGACGCGCCGGGTGGGAAATTCGCAACGGCTGGCGGACGCCGCCGCCCTGCTGGCCGCCGCCGAGGGATTGGAGCACCACCGCCAGGCGCTCCGCGCGTTTGCTGCAACGTGGGCAGGAAGCTCTGAATCCTCTGCGGCATCGACCCGGCATCCAGCCAAGGGGGTCGCCCGATGACGGAGCCGACGAAGACGGGGCATTCCGCCACGCGGGTGACGCGCATCACGCGCGAAACCCGCGTGGAGGTGGAGCTGGGCGGCGCGTCCGGCATCACGGTGCCTGTGCCGTTCTTTGGCCACCTGCTGGATGCCTGCATGACCACCTGGGGCGTTCCTGTGATGGTGGAGGCGTCGGGCGACGTCGCGGTCGATCCCCACCACCTGGTGGAAGACACCGGGCTGGTGCTGGGCCGCACGATTCTGACCCGCTGGCCCGGCTATCGGGACGTTGCGCGGTACGGTTGGGCCATCGTGCCCATGGACGAGGCCCGGGTGGAGGCGGCTGTGGACCTGTCGGGCCGCACCGGAAGCTGGCTCACTGACATGCCCGCGGGTCCCGTCAACGGGTTGGAGGGCGAGGTGCTGGAGGAATTTTGGCCGGCGCTGGCGCGCGGAGGGCAGTTTACGGTGCACGTGCAGGTGCGGGCGGGCAGAAACCGGCACCACCAGTGGGAGGCGGCCTTCAAGGCGCTGGGACTGGCGCTCCGGATGGCCACCGCCAGGCGTCCCGGCCTACTGAGCACCAAGGGAATGTTGGACGTCCCCGAGGAATCGCCAGAGGCAGCGTCGGAGACCACGGGACGGATGGAGAGGTGATGCGTCGTGACGGTGGCAGTGGTGAACTTGAAGCGGGGCAACCTGCAGTCCGTGGTGTGGGCGCTGGAGCGGCTCGGTCTCGACGTGGCGGTCACGGAGGATCCGGAGGTGGTGGCGCGGGCCGACGGAGTGGTGCTGCCGGGCGTCGGCCACTTTGCGGCGGCAGCGCGTGAACTGCGCCGGTCCGGCATGGACCTGGCGCTGTGGGACCGCGTGGGTGCGGTGCCGCTCTTGGGCATTTGCCTCGGCATGCAGTTGTTGTTTGAGTCGTCGGAAGAGGGGGGGAAGGGCCTCGCGGTGCTGCCGGGGACCGTGGTGCGCCTGGAGGTGGGCTCCGCCCCCCTGCCGCACGTGGGGTGGAACCAGGTTCGGCCCACGGCGGCTGCGGGCTGGATGCGGGAGGCCGGGGCCGGTGACGCGTATTTCTGCCACGCGTTTGCCGTGAGACCCCGGGATCAGCTGGTGGCGACGGCGGTCACCGACTATCACGGGAGGTTTGTGAGCGCGGTGCAGCGGGGGCTGGTGGCCGGGGTGCAGTTCCACCCTGAGCGGAGCGGCGCTTACGGACGGCGCGTGCTGGCGGGTTTTGCCCAGCAGGTGGCGCGGTGTTCAGCGTAATCCCGGCGATTGACGTCCTGGATGGACGGGTGGTGCGCCTCACCCAGGGTGACGCCAACCAAGTGACCGTGTATCGCGATGACCCGGTGGCCCAAGCGCACGCGTTTGTGGACGCGGGCGCGCGCGCGTTGCATGTGGTGGATTTGTCCGCCGCGTTGGGACGAGCGGGAGTGTCGGTCGGTCAGGTTCAGCGGATCACGGCGCTCGGCGTGCCGGTGCAGGTGGGGGGCGGTGTGCGCAGCATTGACGCCGCGCGGCGGTGGCTGGATGCGGGGGTGCGCCGCGTGGTGGTGGGATCGGCCGTGGCAGACAGGAACCTCTTGGGTGCTTTGGCGCGCGAGGTGGGGACAGCGCGGGTGGCGGTGAGCCTCGATTGGCGCCACGGGACGCTGGCCACCCACGGCTGGCGAACCGACGCCACCTTGACGCGCGCCGGGGTGGCCCGCCGGCTCCGTGCATTGGGCTGGCGCGCGGTCACCGTCACGGCCGTGGACCGGGACGGCACCGGGCGCGGTCCGGACCTAGAGCTTATGGCCGACTGGATGGCCGAGGGATTTCAGGTCACGGCGGCCGGAGGCATTCGCGGTGCCCAGGATGTCGACGCCCTCCGGCGGCTCGGGGCGGTGGGCGCCATCGTGGGCCGCGCCCTGTACGACGGATCGCTCGGGGCCGAGGCGGTGGCGGCGGTGCTGCAGTGCTGAGGCCGCGGCTCATCGCGTGCCTGGACGTGGCGGCCGACCGCGTGGTGAAGGGGGTCCGGTTCCAGGAGCTGATCTCCCTCGGCCGACCTGAGGACCTAGCGCGTCAATATGAAGATCAGGGGGCGGATGAACTGGTGCTGCTGGATATCACCGCTGGCGCGGAGCACCGTGGCCCCAGCCTGGCCGTGGTTGAACGCACGGCGCGGCGGCTGGCGATTCCGCTTACGGTGGGAGGCGGCATTCACGACCGGGCGACGGCGCTTTCCGTGCTCGCCGCCGGCGCGGACAAGGTGTCGATCAACTCGGCCGCACTGGCCACGCCCAGCCTAGTGAGCCAAATAGCTGACGAGGCGGGCAGCCAGGCGGTGGTGGTGGCGATAGATGTCCGGCGCGAAGCGGACACGCACCGCGTGTACGCGGACGGTGGCCGCACCCGGACCCGCTGGATGCTTTCGGACTGGGTGGTGCAGGTGGCCGCGCTGGGGGCCGGGGAGGTGCTGTTGACGTCTATCGACCGGGACGGCACGGGCGAAGGCTATGACCTTGAGGCACTGGCCAGCGCTGGGGTGGCCGCCCGCCTGCCTGTGATCGCATCGGGCGGGGGGCGCACGGCCGGGCATCTGGCCGCCGCGCTTGCGGTGCCGGGCGTGACCGGGGCGCTGGTGGCGGGCGTCCTCCACCGCGGAGAAACTACCCTCACCGCGTTAAAGCAGCAATTGAACGAGCGGGGGGTGCCGGTGCGTGTCTGAGACAGAACCCGCAGGATTGCTGCCCGTGGTGGTGCAGGACATCGACAGCGGGGCGGTGCTCATGCTCGCCTGGACCAATGAGGAAGCCATCGCCGCCACCCAGGCGACCGGGCGGGCTCACTTTTGGAGCCGATCCCGCAATGCGCTTTGGGACAAGGGAGCCACGTCCGGGCAGCGTCTAGAGTTCGTGCGGATGGCGTGGGACTGCGACCAGGATGCACTGCTGTACCAGGTGCACGCGCCCAAGGGTGCGTGCCACACGGGACGCACCAGCTGTTTTGGCGACGTGGATCCGTCTGCCGCCATGCTGGGCCGGCTGTTCGCCGTGCAGCGCGAGCGGCTCACGGGAACGAGCGACGAGGCGTCCTACACCCGCCAGCTCGCGGCCCAGGGATTGGATCGTGTGTTGCGCAAAGTGGGCGAGGAATCGGCGGAGTTTCTGGTGGCGGCTAAAAATGGGGACCCAGGGCCGATTCGCGCTGAGGCCGCCGATCTCATCTACCACCTGTGGCTTGCCCTGCACGTGGCCAGAGTGGACTTGGACGATGTGGCTTGGGAGTTATCGCGCCGCCAACGGGCACCTGAACCGACTGAGGCGGGCCCCAACCCCCGTGTCGACGTCCAGAGCTAGGCGGGCGCTTGTGCCCTGTTATACTAGTGACTTGGTGGCAGTTAATCCCTTGCGGCGATCCTGCCCTCGGCCTACGCCGAAACCTTCACGTTGTCCGAAGCGTGACTAGCCGGTCTGCCGGCGGTGGTGTCGCCGTTTGGGGCTCTCGCGGATCGCGCACGTGAAACGGGCGCCGGATTGGTGGCATCGGCGTACACCGTCGCGGCGTTAGTGGAGGCCGTGGAAGCTGTCTGGGGGGCAGAACTTTCGCACGGCGGCCCAGCGAGCCGCCGAGAGTCTCGACTCCTACACGGCGTACGGAGCGCGGCATCTGCATCCCCAGGGTGGGCTCCGAGGGGCCGGCGACCCGGTGCTCCCGCGCCGGATCCTGCCTGAGGTGCTGTCGTCTCACGGGATCACGGGCGGCGGGTCGGTACCCGGCGCAAAAGTGCGCAACCCGCACAGTCGCGCCGCCGCGGCCTGGCGTAGGTCGTAACTGATAAACCCGTCCAGTGGGGTAATGGGAGCAATGTCCAGCGCCGATGCCACGTGCACGGCATCCAAGGAGCGCAACCGAGGCTCTGGCACCGCGCCAGCGGCCTGCAGGAGCGCCGTGGTGACCGGCACCAGGGCGATTGCGGCCAACACATCGTTGGCCCGGTCCAGCAAGGCGGCCAAGGCGAGCGACGAGTCAAAAGCGGCGGCACGCCGCACGGCTCGGGGCAACTCCACCAGCGTCAGCTCCGAGGAAACCCACTCGGCGCCTTGCATGAAAAGCACCAGGGAAGGCGTCTCGGGTTCGCGGCGGACCAGCTTCACCAGCGCCGAGGTGTCCAAATAATAGAGGCCGTCGCTCACCGTTCTTGCCGCACCTCGTCCAGCGCCCGGCTAAGCGCATAGGGATCGCCCGGTCCGTCCAAGGGATCGGGCAGCACCCGTCGCAGGGGCCGCGTCGCGCGCCCCTCGGCAATGAGCCGGTCCAACGCATGGCCAGTCGGCGGGGGCGGCCCCAACTCGGCCACCGGTCGATTGCGATCCGTAACCAACAGACGCTCTCCGCGCCCTACGCGCTCCAGGTACTGGCTCAGATTCTGGCGCAGTTGCGCCACGCCTACGGTCTTCATGTACAGCAATGTAGCATAACCGGTGCCGGATGCAAGCAGGAGAAGGGCCAGTGGGGGCGGTGACGGATGCCCTGACCGCGTGGGGTGAACCGTCGACAGCGGCGGGGCTTTCAGTTCCAGTCGCGCCGTCCCCACGCGCGTGGGGATGAACCGGACCGCCGGTATCGTAATATGGTTACGATGCCGGCGTCCCCACACGCGTGGGGGTGACCCGTCTCTCACAATTGGTATTCAGGGAGGGTGTGGGATGACACACGAGCCCGCTGACATTGACGAGTCTGGTGCCGCGGCGCTTGAGGCACTTGCCGGGGCGGCCAGAATGGGCGCGTGTGTCGTGCCGGTGGGAGCCGGGCTCCGCCAGCGCCTCCCCGCAGAGGGGGGTACGCGGCCGGTCACGTCTTGGCCATCCACACGATTCCAGGCCGTGCGCCGCTGGTCCGCTCCTGACCTGACCGTCGAAGTCGACGCGGGGTTGTCGTGGGAGAACCTTAACCAAGAGCTTGCCGCGGAGGGACAGTGGCTTCCGGTAGGGGTCCCGGACGGCGCGCCCGATACCTTGGGCGGGATCGTGTCCGCAGGCGTGAACGGGGTTTGGTCCGGGGGCTATTCGCCCATCCGCGACCGAATTTTGTCAATGACCGTGGCGGTGCCCGCATTTGGGGTAGTCCGGGTGGGGGCGCCGGTCGTCAAAAACGTGGCGGGCTACAACCTGTGGCAGCTCTACTGGGCCACCCGGGGCACCTTCGGCATTGTGCTGACCATCACCTGGAAGTTGGCGGCCCTGCCGCGCGCGACGGCCACCTTGGCGTGTGCCGACGGCGGCCCCCTCACTCCGCGGGTATGGGAGGAAACGCGCCGATGGCGCGACGGTATCCCAACCACTCCAGCTCTAGCGGCGCTTCTGCTGACCATCCAGCCGTCCGGCTGGGAGCTGATGGGCATCGCGCACGGCGGTGACCCGGCGATGGACCGCCTGCGGCGCACATTAGGAGCCCAACTCGGCGCCGGGCTTGACGTGAGGCTGCATCGGCCCTTCGAAGACCGGGTGGCCTGGCAGGCGCGGCTGCCTCGTGAGGGGCAGCGACGGGTGCTGGAGGAACTGTCGCGCCAGGGCGGGACAGCCCGCGCTGAGCTGCAGAGCGGGATGGTGTGGGGCTACGGCGCCGAGCCCGGTGGAGCGGGTCAGGGGGTGGCCGACCTCGTGGCCAGTCACGGTGGTGCGTTCCGGTCCTGGGACGGCCCCGCGCCAAGCCCCGGCGTACCGGGCGCGGACGCCGACAAATGGCAGCGCCTCAAGGAGGCGGTGGATCCGCACGGGATCCTGCCGACTTGGCCGCGAGAAACGGAGGCATAGCATGGGCCCAGTAGATACCGGGGCCTGCGTGCATTGCGGACTGTGTCTGCCCACCTGCCCAACGTATCTGGTGACGGGGGACGAGAGCGAGTCGCCCCGGGGGCGGGTGCTGCTGTTGAACCAAGTGTGGGCCGCCATGGAGGCGGGGGGCCCGGGGGACCCTGGCGCTGTCCGGGCCATCGACAGCTGCCTCGACTGCCGTGCCTGTGAGGAAGTGTGCCCCGCCCATGTCCCGGTGGGACATGCGGTGGAGGCGTTTCGGGCACGGGCCGTTGAGGCGGGCCACATGCGCCGCCCTCTCGCCGCCAGGCAGGGGGCCCGCTACTTCGGAGCCGAGTCCGGTCTCCTCCGCTTTCAGCGTCTGGCGCGCTGGGCCGGTCGGCCGGCGGGGCGCGGAGTCCTCCAAGCGGCGGCGCGGAGGGGGGGGACCTTCGGCGCGGCGGCGCGCCTGAGCGCGGGACTACCCCAGCCGGCGGGGCGGCAGTTGGCCCACGAGCGCGTGCGCCTCGGCGGCGAAGGCCCAAGCGTGGCACTGTTCTACGGGTGTGTCATGGACAGTGTGTACCAGGCGACCGCCTCCCACGCGGCGGACCTGCTGCGGCTCAGCGGGTTCCGGGTGGTGGCGGCGCCCGACCAGGTGTGCTGCGGGGCCTTGCATACACACGTGGGGGATCTGGGGCAGGCCCGGGTCTGGGCGCGCCGCAATGTGTCCGGGTTTGCCGCCGCCGGGGCCGAGTGGGTGGCGGTGACGGCGGCCGGGTGTGGGGCGGCGCTGAAGGAATATGACCACCTCCTGGGCGGCGAATCCTCCGCAGGGGAGTCGGCGCAGCGATTCCGCGAGACCGTGCGCGATGTGGTCGAACTGCTGACGCTCGGCCAGCGCCCGCCGCTGCCGCCGCGCCCGCAGGTGGCCACCGTCCACGACGCCTGCCATCTGGCCCATGCCCAGGGCATTCGCCAGGAGGTGCGGGACCTGCTGCGGTGGGCGGGCTATGAGCTGGTGGACATGCCAGACGCCGACGTATGCTGCGGCTCCGCGGGGCTGTACAACCTCACGCATCCGGGGATGGCCGAAGCCCTCCAGCGTCGAAAGGTCGGGAGCGTCCCCCTGGCCGCCGACGTGGTGGCCACGTCCAACCCGGGCTGCCTGCTTCAGATCCAGGCGGGGCTTCGGGAGGCCGGGCGGGCCACGCCGGTGGCCCACTGGGTGGACCTCGTGTGGGACGCGGCGCACGACGCCGGCGTGCTTTGATGGCGGGAGGGATCGCATGGGACTGCTAGAGGATCTGCGCCGGGTGGTGGGGCCGGGGTCCGTGCGGACCCACGCGGCCTTATTGGATGCCTATGCGCAGGATGCCTACACGTTGGCGGCGGTACGGCCGCTGGCCGTGGTGTGGCCCGACAGCGCCGATGAGGTGGCCGGGGTGGTGCGGGTTCTGGCGCGGCACCGGGTGCCGCTGGTGACGCGCGGTGGCGGCACCAGCCTTTCGGGCGGGTCGACGCCGGTCGCCGGCGGTGTGGTGATGCACTTGAGCCGTCTGAATCGGATCCTGCGAATAGACCCCGTCGAAGGCGTGGCCGAGGTGGAGCCGGGCGTGGTCAACGCATGGGTGAGCCGGGCCGCGGCGCCCGCCGGCCTGACGTATCGCCCCGATCCCTCGTCCCAGCAGGCCTGCACCGTCGGCGGCAACATCGGGGAAAATGCCGGGGGCCCCCACTGTCTCCGCTACGGCGTGACGCTCAACCACGTCCTGATGGCCGACGTGGTGTGGGCCGATGGCCGTCAGAGCCGTGTGGGCTCCCTGTCCGGCGACACGGCGGGACTGGACGCGCTGTCCCTGCTGGTGGGGTCCGAGGGGACGCTCGGCGTCATCACGCGGGCATGGGTTCGTCTGGAGCGGTTGGCGGAAGCCCACGCCACGGTCATGGCGGTGTTTGCGGCGGTGGATGATGCGAGTGAAACCGTGTCTGACGTAATCGCGGCTGGCATCGTCCCGGCGGCGCTTGAGATGATGGATCGGATGGCCGTGTCCGCGGTCGAGCGTGGGCAGTACCGGGTGGGCTATCCAGTCGACTTGGGCGCCGTGCTGCTCGTCGAGGTGGATGGGCTGACCGAGCAGGTGGAGGAGGATGCGGCCCGCGTTCAGGCGATCGCCGCCAGGCATGGGGTGACGGACCTCAAGCGGGCCACCTCGGAGGCGGAGCGCACCCTGTGGTGGGCCAACCGGAAAACCGCGTTTGGGGCGATGGGCCTCATCTCGCGCAACTACTATGTCCAGGACGGCGTGATTCCCCGGTCTCGGCTGCCCGAGGCGCTGCGCGCCATCGAGCACGTCGGCCGCCAGCGCGACATCCGCATTGCGAACGTCTTTCACGCCGGGGACGGGAACCTGCATCCGCTGTTGCTGTACGACGGGCGCGACGCCGGCGAGGTGGAGCGCGTCCAGGTGGCGGGACATGAGGTGCTGGATGTCTGCCTGGCGCTCGGCGGCACTGTCTCCGGCGAGCACGGCATCGGGGTGGAGAAGCGTGCGGACCTCGCGCGTCAGCTGACGGCGCCGGAGATGGCTTTCCAGCAGGCCGTCAAAGCCGCGTTTGACCCGGCGTCGCTCTTAAACCCCGGGAAAATTTTTGCCTAACGGCCGTGTGGCGCGGTGGCTGCCGACTTGGCCAGCGGCGGCGCGGTCGGCATGCCTATAATGGCGTCATGACAGAGAGCACGACGGGGATGGGCGCGAGCCCGGCCGCCTTCCCAGCGGAAGGCGCCGCGTTGCCCCGTGACCGCCGCCAGCCGGGGATGCGCGTGTTGCTGACGCACCCCGTGGACTGGCGGGCACTCACGCGGCTGGCGGAGCGGACGGACCTCTCGGTGTGGCCGGGTCCGTATCCCATCCCGGTGGAAAACCTCATGAGCGAGCTTGCCAGCCAAGACGGGCTGTTATGCCTGCTGGGGGACCCCGTGTCGTCCGCCGCCCTGGAGCACAGTCGCCGACTCCGCGTGGTGGCCAACCTGGCCGTGGGCTACGACAACATCGACGTAGCTGCCGCCTCCCGCCTGGGCATCGCGGTGACCAACACGCCCGACGTGCTGACGGAGGCAACCGCCGAGCTCACCTGGGCGGTCCTTTTGGCCTTGGTGCGGGGCGTGGTGCCCGCGCGCCAGGCGCTGCTGGATGATGAGTGGCGCTATTGGTCTCCGACGGGATTCCTGGGTCGCGGGCTCGGCGGCAAAACGCTGGGTGTGGTGGGGCTGGGTCGCATCGGGCAGGAGGTCGCCGCGAGAGCGGCGGCGTTTGGCATGGCCGTGGTGGCGCTGGGGTCCCGGGGACAGGGTCGGTACCCCCGGCTCGAGCGCGCAGCGTTTTTGGCGGCCGCGGATGTTGTGACGCTGCACGTGCCACTCACCCCAGACACGCGCCGCATGGTGGATGAACGTTTTTTGGCCGCGATGAAGCCAGGGGCGTTCTTGGTGAACACCGCCCGCGGGGGATTGGTGGATGAGGACGCGTTGCTCGCGGCGCTCAACGGCGGGCGGCTGGCCGGGGCTGCGTTGGACGTGTTTGACCGCGAGCCCGTGAACGGACGGCATCCGCTGGCGTCCCACCCCCGCGTGCTCGCGACCCCCCACATCGGGTCGGCCACCGTGGAAACGCGGGCCGCCATGGCCGAGCGGGCGGTGGACAACCTGTTGATGGCGCTGGCCGGACAGCGCCCGCACGACTTGGTGAACCCTACAGCCTGGCCGGGGCGTCGTCGGGGTTCCCCTCCGCGGTAGCGCAGCGCCAAAATCTTGGTACCTCGGGTTACTTTATAATTATCTCGATGAACAAAGACCACGGGTATGCATCGGACCAGACACCACCGCCGGTCCTCACGGCGGAGGAGGTGGCGTCCAAGATGAGGCGCCTCGTCCAGTCCGCCTTTCCCGACGCCTGGGCGGTGGTGCTTGGGGGGAGCCTCATGCGGGGCGCCGGCACACCGACGTCGGACGCCGATGTGCTGGTGCTCACCGACGACACCGGTGCGCCCTATCGATCCGCGTCGGTGTTCGAGGGACTTCGCGTGGAGGCGTTCGTGCACACCGCTGAGTCATACCGGGCCTACGCTTGCGCTGACTGCGCGAGTGGTACGCCGATTCTCCCCACCCTCTGCGCGGAGGGTTGGGTACTGGTCGATCGGCGCGAGGAGCTTCAGACCCTGCGATCCGAGGCCCGCGCGCTCTTGGCCGGCGGGCCGCCCGCCCTCTCCGCCGAACAAGTGGACGACTATCGATACTTCCTGACGGATCTGGCGGAGGACCTGGAGGGGCTGGGGTTCGTGCATGGGCCGGACGGGGAGCGCGTGTGCACGGCGGACCGCCTGTTCCTGCTGCTGGCGGAGTTCTCGCTGAGAGCCGCCCGGTGCTGGACGGGGGCTGGCAAGTGGCTCTATCGCCGGCTCGAGGATCGGGATGCGGAAGGCGCCCGCCGCCTGGCGGCGGCGGCGGCGCAGGCGCGAGAGGGCGACGTGCTGCCGCTCATCGGACTCGTGGACGAAGCGCTGGCGCCATATGGGGGCCGCCTTTTTGATGGCTACTGGCGAAAGGGGTCCATGCCGCCACCCTAGGCGATCGCTGAAATTGAGGACTGAGGGGGGATGGGCGTGCCGCGACGGAGTGCGCCGACCGAGTGAACTGGCTCGTGATTTTGGCCGGCGGGCGGGGCGAGCGATTCTGGCCCCTGTCGCGCACCGCGCGGCCCAAGCAGTTCTTGCGACTGCTGGGCCCGCGGACGCTGCTGCAGGAGACGGCAGACCGGGTGGCGCCGTTTATCGACGGGGCGCACACGGTGGTGGTGACGGGCCGGGCGTACACGGCGCTGGTGGAGGAGCAATTGCCGGGCACATGGGTGCTGGGCGAGCCCGTCGGCCGCAACACGGCGGCCTCCATCGCGTGGGCGGCGGCGGCCATTCGTGCGCGGGACCCCGATGCCCTCTTGGTAGTGCTGCCGTCCGACCATGCCGTGGGAGACCCCGCCGGGTTTCGGGACGTGCTGTCGGCGGCGATGGCTTCCTCCCAGCGCCGCCAGCGTATGACGCTGCTGGGTGTGCGCCCGACGCGGCCCGAAACCGGATTTGGGTACATAGAAGCAGACACATCGGCCCACGCCCCGACGGCGGCGGGCGGCGTGCCGGTGACCGCCTTTGTGGAAAAGCCGAGCCGCGAGCTGGCCGGCGCCATGGTGGCTTCCGGTCGCTACTACTGGAATGCCGGCATGTTCATTCTGCCGATGGAACAGGTGTGGAGGGCGTTCAGCCGGTGGCTGCCCGAGACGCTGGCGGCAGTCGGCGGCGCCTCGGAGGGCTTTGACGCACGGTTTGCCGCCCTGGACCCCGTGTCGTTTGACGTGGGCATTATGGAGCATGCCACGGCCGTGGACATGCTGCCCTTAGATGTGGGCTGGGACGATGTGGGGAGCTTTCAGGCGGTGGCGCGGCTGCTGGCGGGTCGCGCCCCCGAGCGCGTGGTCTGGGACCGCGTGGAGGACGTTACCGTGATTGGCGACGAGGGACCCTTGATCGCGGGTATCGCGCTGTCGCACCTGGTGGTGGTGCGCACGCCCGACGCCGTGCTCATTCTGCCACCCGAGGAGTCCCAGGCGGTCCGGGCGATGGTTCACCAGCTGCAGGAGACCGAAGAAGGGGCGCGATTGACATGACAAGACCCGATGGACCGCGCATTCGGAAGGCCGTGATTCCCGCCGCTGGCATGGGCACCCGGCTCCTGCCGGCCACCAAGGCGCTGCCGAAAGAATTGCTGCCCCTTATCGACGTGCCGGTGATTCAACTGGCCGTGGATGATGCGGTGCAGAGCGGCATGGATGACGTGCTGGTGATAGTGAGCCGGGGCAAGGAGCTCTTGGCCGACCACTTTGACCGCCAGCCCGACCTGGAGGCGCTCTTGGCGGCGCGGGGCAAGACGGCGGCGCTTGAGGCGGTGCGGTCGACCGGGGCCGGGGCCGTCATGCACTATACCCGGCAGCCCGAGCCCAAGGGGCTCGGCCATGCGGTGCTCATGGCCCGCCATCACGTTGGGGACGAACCCTTTGCCGTCATGCTGCCCGACGATGTCATGCTGGGGCCGCGGCCCATCCTGGCGCAACTGGAGGACCACTGGGTGCCGGGGCGGTCGGTGGTGGCCGTGATGCCCGTCGCCCGCGCTGAGGCGTTTCGCTACGGCATCGTGACGCCTGTGGGCGAGAAGGTTGGCCCGGCCTTCACCGTGGCCGACATCGTGGAGAAGCCGGCCGTTTCGCAGGTATCAGGTGACGTGGCCTGGGCGGTCATGGGCCGCTATCTCCTGGACTCCGACATGTTTGACGTACTGGAGCACCTCGGCCCCGGCGCCGGCGGGGAGATTCAGCTGACCGACGGGCTGCGCGCCATGGCGAAGGCGGGCCGGCTCACCGCCGTGGCGTACGAGGGGGAGCGGTTTGACGTGGGGGATAAGCTTGGGTACATCAAGGCCGTCATCTCGTATGGGCTCTACCGTCCCGATTTTGCTCCCGACCTCAAGCATTATCTTTCAGATCTTGCCAGTAGCGGCAGATTCTAATGCTCGGCCTCCCCCGCCGAGCTGCCTCACACCGAAAGGGCGGCCAGCTGGCTCGGCGCCCCAGGGAAGAGGACTGCGGCACAACCGGCCGACGTTCCCGCCTTGGCCCGGTGCAGAACAGGGTGCTTATGCGGACACGACCTCGATGGCCGGTTCGCCCGGCGAGCGCGGAAGTTGGCCCGAGGGACGCACCCACTTGCGTCGAGCCTTGCTGCGCGTCCATCTCTGCGAGGCTCGGGGAGCCTCCACTCCACTCGCCTTGCGGCATGACTTCCGGCTAGGCGGCGGTTCCACCGGCCCGCGTGTGTTGCGGCGCAACTCGCGGAGGAGGACTGAATTCTTGGCTTCAAATCAACGCGAGCATTTGACAGGGTGAGACAAACACCAGAACATTGTGCCAAGAAATCCTTCAAGAGGTGAACCGGTGAGACGGAGGACGGTTGGGGCGGCCGTCGGAGGCTGTTTGGTGGCCCTGCTCCTCGTCGCTGGATGTGGAGGCTCCACGTCTGCGGCGCGGCCACAGAAGGTGGTGGTGACCGGGTTAGAGCGCCCGCAGGCCATACAGCTTGTCCACACGTACATGGAGAAGGAGTGGGGGGGTCAAGCCACCTGGAACACTGCCGTCCAGGACACGCTGGAGGTGGCGCCACAGGTCCTCATCGACGACTTCGCCTGGAAATTCGACAAATCGGCCAACTTCGCGGCCCCCAAGCCTCCTGCCCATCTCTCAACCCAGCCGGTTACCGTGATGGTGCCCGAGCACGCGAGCGTGTTCGAAGCCATGACGCATGGGGTGTACATGATCTTCGTCAAGAGCGGGGGATCTTGGATGCAGGTATACTCCCCCGAAGTCGCCAAGGGGGCGCCACCCATCACGCCGCAGGTAAATGCCGCTGGCTACGCGGTGCTGTTGCCGCCTTCCGGCTACACGCACTTGAAGCTCGCGCCGAACACCATCGCGTCCCGCTATGCGGTCGACCTGGCTGATGCGTCTGAGGGAGCCCCCGCCACCGATGCCGCCACGTTTGCGCCGGGTCCGTTCACAACTGAGCTCTGGGCGTCCCTGAAACCGGGGCAACATCAGACGGTCGCGTCCGGGGCGGTGCCTGCCGCCTATGCGACCTATGCGTTCCGGTTGAAGGGCGGCGGTGCGGTCATATTCTTCGCCGTGGAGGGCCATGTCACGTACACGGCGTCCTCCGGCTATCATTTCACGATTGCGGCCAACAGCGGCTACAGCGGGTTTGTGGCTCCCGGGTCGTATAGCACCGAAGCCGCGACGACGCTGTTCAACGTTGCCGTCATCGATCCCCCGTCGGGCAGCTCGGCACCCATTCAGGTGATCGGGCTTTCGTGGGGAGATATCGCGTTTGTGAGCCACTGAAGCATTGGCGGCAATGGCAGCGCCTGTCCGCCCCTCATGGCGGGTCACTGCGACAGCGGGGGCTCGGGACCCAGGCGAGACGCCGCGAAACCCGCTCCCTTGGTCCAGGCTTGCTCCCAAAAGAGCCACTCGTAGCGCACACTCCGCCAGTGCGCGCGTGCGGCGCGCGCCGCCACCGCCGGGCTCAGGGCTTCTCCCAGGCGATTGGCGATCGTGGTCATTTCCGCCACCGCCTGGCCATACTCGTCTCCCGCATACGTGTCGACCCACTCGCGGTACGCGGAGACACCCGGGACCGGGGCACCCGGCACCATGCCGCGCGCCACCTCCTGATACAGCACGTAGCACGGCAACAGCGCCGCTACCAGCACGGCCAGCGGCTCGGTCCACGCCACCCGGACCAGGTGGTCCTGGTAGGCCACGGTCACCGGCCCCGGGGGGCTGGCCGCCCGTGCGTCCGCCGACAGCCCCAGCCGAGGTCCCAAATCTTGATGCAGGGCGGCTTCCACGGCGTGTACGGTGTTGGCGTGGCGCAGGAACAGGCGTTCATCGCTCCGCACCTCGCTGCGCGCCGCCGCCATTGCCAACACCCGGGAGAAGTCCAGCAGATACATAGCATCCTGACCAATAAAGTACGTGAAGCGGTCGCGCGGCAGGGTGTGGTTGCCCAAGCCGTGCACGAACGGATGCTGATGCGCCGCCGCCCATGGGTCAGCAGCGTGCTGAACCAAGCGGTCCGTCCACAGGCTCGGCGTTTCGCTTGATCGCGCCACGAACAGGCCCCCCTTTACAACAATACCTACAGCGCGACCGCCATATCAGGCCCGGTCGGTCTCTGCCGCCACCAGGGCGCGGACGGCGGCTTTGGGGTCGGGTGCGCCGCTCACGGCCTGGATGACCGCCAAGCCGGCCACGCCCGTGCGCCACACCGCCGAGGCGTTGTCGGGGTGGATGCCGCCGATGGCAATGGCCGGGGGGGGATTCGGCTGGTTCTCAAGCCACGCGACCAAGGCCTGCAAGCCGGCCGGCGTGATAGGATCCCCGGCGTCCGCCTTCGACGCCGTGGCGTAAACAGGCCCGATGCCCACGTAGTCTGCGCCGCCTCGATAGGCGATTTCCAACTCCCCCGGCGTTCCCGCCGAGGCGCCCAGGATAAAGTCCGGAGGGCCGGCGCGCCGCGCATCAGCCAGCGGGGTGTCGCCCTGGCCCAGATGCACACCGTCCGCGCCGGCCGCGAGTGCCCAGTCGACATGGTCGTTGACGATGCTGACCAACCCGAGAGCGCGGGCCCGCGCGACCGCACGCTGGGTGTAAGCCAATCCGCCCGCATCTCGGGACCCTTTGACGCGCACCTGCACGACGCGGGCACCCGCCTCCGCGATGTCGGCGAGAAAAGCGTCCAGGCGGTGCATCGGCACGCGGACGGGGTCGATGAGGACATGAAGGCCGCGGACCCTCAGCAGGGAGGCCATGACTCTAAATCTCCCTCAATGTTTCCTGCCGTTTCTTCGGTGGCGAGGGTGTGGGACGTTAGCGCCATCGCCCACATGTGGTTCAGCGGACCATGCCCATGACCCAGGCCCGGTGCGTGGCGAATCGCCTCGGCCACGTAGCGCTCCGCCAAGTCCACGGCCTGGGGCACCGACAAGCCCCGGGCCAATCCCACCGCAATGGCGCTCGAGAGCGTGCACCCGGTGCCGTGGGTGTGGGGTGTGGCGATGCGGGGGTGGCGGTAGTCCATGGGATCAGGGCCGGCCAGGTGGTCCACAATTTCAGGTCCTGCGCCGTGGCCCCCCTTGACCAGGGCCCACCGGGGCCCATCCTGCAGGATCCGGCGGCCGGCGCGCACCTGGTCGGCGACGGAGTCCACGGCGAATCCTGCCAGCGCGGCGGCTTCCGGCAGGTTAGGGGTCACAACCGTGGCCAGCGGCAAGAGGCGCCCGCGAAGCTCTGCCACCGCGTCGGTGGCCAAGAGCGCGTGGCCTCCCTTTGCCTGCATCACGGGGTCCACCACCAGCGGACATCCGGGCAGGTACCGCGCGAGTGCCTCGGCTACCGCCGCCACCAGCGGGGCGCTGGCCAGCATGCCCACCTTCACGGCGTCGGCGCCCAGGTCTTGGGCCACCACTCGAATCTGTTCGCTCACCGCCTCGGGGGGCAGCTCCCACACCCCCGACACGCCCTGGGTGTCCTGCGCGGTCACCGCCGTGACCGCGCTCATGCCGAAGGTGCTCAGCGCCGTGAAGGTTTTGAGATCCGCCTGGATGCCGGCTCCCCCGCCCGAGTCCGACCCGGCCACCGTCAGTAGTCTCAGCATGCCATCCCTCCTACGCCAAGCTTGTGGCCGCCTACACCTGAGTTTACCAAAGAGGCGCGCGGCACGGCGGAGGGGGTCGGCGACGAGCCCGCGCCCAACGGTGGCGCTGAGCCGCCGGTGACTCCCAAGGCTGGCCACATGCCTCGGGCCGTCGTCGCGTGCGGGCTGGGCTCCACTCACGGCGCTCGGTTCGACTCGTCGCGGAAGTCAGGGGGCAACAGCGTGTGTGTGCCCCACTGTGAACGAAACTTCCCGGTCCGTCCAGACCGCGGTCTTGACACTTGTGGTTACGATCAAATGGCTAATAGACGTGATTCTGAGCGGACAAGGGAGTCAAGTGTTCGGAAGAACTCGATTTGTCAGCGCCGAATGCATCCATAAGCGCATCGGTGCTCCGTTACCGACATATGTATAACGATGGTGACGGCGTGGTATGATGGGCCCTGGTCTGGGGACGGGAGATGTCATCCGATCACACGTACGCATGAGTCCAGCGACTTTGGTCGGCTCTGGGTGGGGCAGGGGCTCACCGCCGCAGGCACGCAGGTTACCGCGCTTGCCTTGCCGCTGACGGCTATCCTCCTCCATGCATCGGCTGGGGCCGTGGGGATGCTGAACGCTCTGCAGTGGGCGCCTTTCTTGGTGTTGAGTCTCGTCGTGGGCATCGTCGTGGACCGTCATCGCCGGCGTCCGCTGCTCATGGCGGGGAACGCGGTGCGCGCCACGGCACTGGGGGGCATCGTCTACCTGGCCTACACGGGACATCTCACCGTGGTGCTGTTGCTGGCTCTGGTGTTTATGCTGGGATGTGGGGCCGTATTGTTCGAACTGGCCCTGCCTGCGTATGTGCCGAGTTTGGTGGGGGTCGGCGATCTCATGGGGGCCAACCAGCGCCTTCAGTCCGCCGCCACCGGCGCGCAGCTTGGCGGGCCCGTGGCGGCGGGGCTGTTGGTGCAAGTGCTGAGCGCGCCCCTGACCCTTTTGTTGAATGGGCTGGGGTTTGTCGGGGCGACTTGGGCGTTCGGTGCCATCAGGCGCGACGAAGCGGCTCCTTCCCGGCCCGGCACCCGACCGTGGGCTGAGCTTCGCGCGGGGGTGGGGTTCACCTGGTCTCATCGCTCCCTTCGGTCGCTCATTCCCGTGTCGGCGTCCTACAACCTGTTCAACGAATGGCTACTGACGGTGTACGTGGTCTATGCAGTCCGCGACCTCGCCCTGTCGCCCTTCCTGATTGGCGTGACGCTTGCGGGGGGTACCGTCGGCGCGTTTGCCGGAGCCAAAGCTTCTGACGCGATGTCCAAGCGGGTCGGCTTGGGGGGCGAGCTTTCTCTCGGTGGTCGTTGTGGAGTGCGGCGCGGCGCTGCTGGTGCCGTTCGTGCCACGGCAGTCACCGTGGGCGTTGCCCCTGCTCGTGGGCGCGTTTGCTTTCATGGATTTCGGCGCCACCTTCTCGTCGGTGATTACGATGGCGGTGCGTCAAGCCGTCACGCCCAGCGCCCTGCTGGGGCGGATGACCGCGTTTTACCGGATGGTGTCCTACGGGGCGATCCCGGTCGGGGCGGCTGCGGGGGGTTGGGTGGCCGAGTGGCTGGGACTGTGGCCGGGTCTTCCTCGGGGTGGTCTTGCTGCTGACGACGATTGCATGGGTCGCGTGGTCACCACTGACCCGCGTGCGTAGCATTGTTGAATTAGCGGCCCCACCGCGCTCATCCTGAGGATGTCGAACGCGTTGTCCGCAGGGAGAGGGGACCGAGCGCAGCGCTCGTCGGCGTCGAACTCAGGATGGATTCAAGGAGGATGCATGCATCATGGCACCTTCAGCCAAGGCCGGATCCGCCGTGACACCGGCCGTAGAAATGTTGCGGGCATTCTTGAATAGCCGCGAGATTGCGGAAGGGACGGACAAGCTGGCGTCGCCGGATGGCTTGCGTGACTGGATGGCGTCCCTCGGGTTCGTGGGGTCAGAACACGATCTGGCCCCTGGTGACGGCGAGTGGGTGCGCACGGTCCGGGAGGCCCTGCGGGACGTCCTCGCCGCACACAATGGGGCCGAGGTGCCAGCGGAAAGCCTCACGGTGCTGAATCGGGTGACCGCCCGCACGCCCCTCGTGGCAACTTTTGACGAAAGCGGGACCCTGGCCATGACTGCGGTGGAGCGGGGTGCGCCGGGCGCCATCGGCCGCATCTGGAGTGCGGTGCTGACCTCCCAGATGGAGGGGACGTGGCCGCGACTCAAAGCGTGCCGACGCGATGACTGTCGGTGGATCTTTCTGGACCAGTCGAAAAACCATTCAGGTACGTGGTGCACGTCGGAGGGATGCGGAGCGCTGATGAAAGCACGGGCCTACCGCCGGCGCCGGGCGGGCGCGGCCGACCCAAGCGCCTCTCCGCGTGCTGGAGCGGATTGACGGCGGCCGGCGATCGGCCGAGAGCCCTCACGCGATAAGCCACGGCCTTGTGGGGCTTGCAACCGCAGGTGGCGGGCACTTGCGGCGCCAGGCTGCCTGTGCGATGAACGCAGGGGATCACTCGCGCCGGCCGCCCGCGTGTGTTGGGGAAACCCTTTGGCTACCAGTTGTGCAATGCGGTCGCTGGTGTAGATCGGGCCGTTATCATGTGGGGCGTAAAACCCCCGGCGTTAGCCGTGGGGATATGACCCTCGGATGACCCTCGGAAACACCCAAAGGGGTGAATCCCCGCAAGGGATAAGCCCTTTGGCCCGCGAGGGCCAACCGGTTTCCCCGCCGGCGGGCCTCGGCATGAGAATGATGGCGGCATCGACCCGATGTGCGCAAGACGGGGGGGACGGGCGGCATGGTCCGTCGGCGCGGCTCCCGGTTCCGCCTGGCCCCCTCGCCCGAGGTGGACCGGCGGCTCACCACGGTTGGGGGGCACGCCCGCGCCGTCTGGAATCAGGCGCTGGCGCTTAACCTTCGCCGCCTGGAACATGGCGTGCCTTTGATGTGGGACGCGGGCTTGGCGGGCCGGTTGCGCTTGTGGAAGACAACGAACGAGCGCGGCTTTTTGGCCGGCGCGCCGTCCCACCCGTTCCAGCCGCGGTGGAGGGATCTGGCGCGTGCATTCCATGAGGCCTTTGACCCCACCCAGCCGATGAAGCGTTTCCCGACGTTCAAGAAGCGGGGTCGCGATGACACGCGCCGGTTCCCCAGGGCGTGGCGATTCGCGGCCACCGCGTCTACCTGCCCAAGCTTGGCTGGGTGACGTTTTTCCCGAGCCGTCCGCTTCCCGGCGTGCTCAAAAACACGACCGTCAGGCGCCAGGGCTGCCACGGGTGCGTGAGCGTTCAGACGGACCAGGCCGTCGCCGACCCCTTCCCCCGCCACCCCGCGGACGCTGTCGGCGGGGTGGTGGGGGTGCGGCATTTCCTGGTCCTGTCGGACGGGACGATCTCCGATGCCCCGCGGGCGGCGTCCGGGCACCTGCGCCAGCAGATCGCCCGGGTTCAGGTGACAGTGGCTCGTCCGGTGACGTTCTCGCAGCACGGGCAGAAGACGCGGCGGGGCCTCCATGCCCTGTATGCCCGGGTGGCGGATCTCCGCCGGGACTTTGTGCACAACCTCCGCCCCACCGTCCGTCCACACCACGCGACGGGGGCGCTGGAGGCTCTGCGCCTCGGTCATGGCCCAGGGCACGGTGGACCAGCCGGGGACCCAGGTGCGTCAGCCGGCCGCCTGAACCGCGCGATCCTGGAGAGGGGCTGGGGGCGGTTCGTCACGTTGCTGGAGTCCAAGTTGGCGGCCCAGGGCGGGCAGTTGGTGTTGGGGCCGGCCGCCGATTCCTCGCAAGAATGTCCACAGTGCGGAGACGATCGACCACCGGGGCGCCAGTACTTGGGCGTGCCCCGGCGCTGGTATCCGGCACCGGGGGGCGGCCTGTGGAGGGCTCGAGCGTTGGCCGCCCGATGACGCAGGAACCGCGCCACGGCTCAGGGGAATCCCCCGGCTTGAGCCGTGGGGAGGATGTCAAGCCGTGGGGTATTTCGTCTACACCCAGACGTTGGGCTATACCCGTTGGTCCAGGGCGTGGCAGGTGTGGGTCATGGCCCGGTTGAGTCAGTGGATGGCATCGGCGGAGGTCGCACTCGCCTCCCTCAGCGACGCACACATCGCGGCCTTCATCGGGCCATCCGTTATCGGCCACCCATTGGTCGGCGCCGCTTGGCGCCGTTGCTGCGCTACTTGCGTCACGAGGGGCCCATCCCGTGCGCCGAGGTGCCCCCGGCCACCCCGCTGATGGCGTTTCTCAAGGAATATCGCCAGTTTCGGCTCCATCGCCGCAAGTTCGCGCCGCGGACCGCCGAGGGTCACGTCACCACGGCTCAGCGGTTTTTGGCACGCGGGGCCCCCCACGAGAGGGGCCCGTTCACCCTGGACACGCTGGCCGCGCGTGATGCCACCACCTTTTGTTGGGGAAAACGGCCCGCCTGAGCGCGGGAGCGGCTCAGAACGTCCATCAACTGCCTCGTGCAGGGGGGCGGCGACATCCCGGCGCCAGGGCACCGGGACCACGCGGTTCTGCTTCTGCTCGCGCGTCTGGGGCTGCGCGTCAGCGAGGTCTGCCGCCTCACCTTGGACGACCTCGACTGGCGCGTTGGCGCCCTCGCCATCGCGGGTAAGGCGCGCCAGGTGGACCGACTGCCCCTGCCCGTGGATGTGGGGGCGGGCGTCGCGGACTATCTTCAGCACGAGCGGCCCCCCGCCGGCTGTTTCTCACGTATCGAGCGCCCCATCACGAGATGACCCGTGGCACCATCGCCTGGATCGTCCACAATGCCTGTCAGCGGAACGGCTTGGCGTCCCTCGGGGCCCACCGCCTACGGCATGCGTTGGCCACCGCGTTGCTCCATCAGAGAGCGACCTTACCCGTCATTGGCCAAGTGCTGCGCCACCGAGATTTGGCGAGGACGGCAGTCTATGCCCAAGGGGATCGGCTCGCCTTGCGACCCGTGGCGCAACTCTGGCCGGAGGAGGTGGCGCCATGACCCCGCTGCGGCAGCACTGCCCCCGACGCCCCCCGGTGGAAGGGGCACCGCGACCGCGCCTTGATCCTCTGCGCGGTTCAGACGGGTCTTCGGCTGCAAGAACTCATCGGCCTCAGCGGACGTGACGTGGTGTTGGACGCCGGGGCGCACGTCCACTGTGTGGGGAAGGGACGCAAGGCGCGGGCCGTGCCGCTGACAGCCGGCACGGTCACCGTGTTACGCGCGTGGGTCCGGGAACGACAGGTGCCCCGACGATCCCGTCTTTCCCACTCGGACGAATCGTCGACTCAGTGCTGGCGCCATCGAACATCGGGTGGCGCTCCCGTCGCTGACCGGCAAACACGTGTGCCGCACGTCCTGCGGCACACGTGCGCCATGCAACTGCTAACGGCCGACGTCGATACGTCCGTGATTGCGCTGTGGTTGGGACGTGCCGATCTCCGTTCGACCCAGGCCTACCTCCACGCGGATCTGGCGTTGAAAGAGAAAGCCCTCGCCGACCACCCCTCCGACGTGGGAGGTGGGGCGCTATCGTCCGCCTGACGCCCTGTTGGCGTTCCTGGAAGGCCTGTGTTTATGCCGATGCCTTGTCGGGCTCGCTACCCACCGTGCACGGTAGCGATCGCCGTCATCGGCATAATTGCGAGGTCGGGATAAATCGCAGTAAGCCCGCTCGGGCGCGCCCCACTGGGCTACCGCCGCCGCCAGCCGCTCTTCGAGCCGGGTGACATCCCCCGCCCACGCGAAGCGCCCGGCGACCACCCGGCGCGCGGAGTCGTCCAGCAGCACCAGGCCGTACCGTGTGGTCCTACGACGAAAAGCCGGGGCAAAATCTCCATCTGGTGGGCGGATAGCAGGCCGAGCGTGGCCAAGCCTCGTCCAACTCCCCTCACCGTCAGGGGAGACTCGCGTTCCAACCGATACAGGGTGGAGACGCTCCACGCGCAACGCCCATCACACCACCATTCGTCTATCGACGCGCAAAGACTCTCAGCAGGCCACCTCCAGGTGTCCAGCTTGCGATCGACCACGTCTGAGTTGATCAAAGGGCCGCGCCGCCCGCGCTGGCCCGTTTGCGTGTTATAATGCGTACACGATTGCGGACGCCGACGTTGGGAGAGGTGTTTGAATGAGAATAATGTCTTCGCGAGCCCTGCGCGCACAGCTGGGCGAGGTGTGGCGGATCCTGGAGTTGGCGGGGGAAGTGGTGGTGACGTCGAACGGCAAACCCATCGCCCTCATCACCCCAACGTCGGAGCACTCCCTTGAAGACGATCTGAGGGCTGTGCGAAGGGCGAGAGCGGTCGTAGCCTTGGAACTCTTGCAGATGGCGTCCGCGAAGAGTGGCGCGGACCAGCTGACGAACGAGGACATCGACGAAGAGATTCTGGCGGTGCGCCGAGCGCGTAATGAGGCCTAGCGTCGGCCGGATCCCTGTCCAAGTCGTCTTGGACACCAACGTGTTCATTTCGGCCCTACTGAAGCCCTTCAGCGCGCCGGCGGAAGTGTTGCGGCTGGTGCTGTCGAACCAAGTCCGGCTGTTGTACGATGCGCGGATTTTGAGCGAATACCGGGAGGTGGCGCTGCGGCCGAAGTTCAGCTTCGACCCGGACAGGGTCACGACCCTACTGGAGCTGCTCGCATACGGCGGGCTGTCCGCTGAGACGACCCCCTTGCCCGCGCCTCTACCAGATCCCGATGACAAACCGTTCCTCGAGGTGGCGTTGGCTGGAGGGGACATCACCGTGCTGGTGACCGGCAACCTCCGGCATTTCCCCATGGAACTTCGTCAGGGGTGTCGAGTGTTAACCCCACGAGAATGGCTGGACCGGTGGATGGAGGGAAATTCCTGAGTTGCTCGGTGTTAATCGTTGACAGTGACATGACTCGGAGCGCCACGGAACGTGTTGGTGGGGATTCCCACGCTATCTGACCGGGACCGGGCAGGATTGTCTCACGGTCGCTGACTGCCGCCGGATCCGCCCCTGGATCGCAGCCTGACGCGAAACCTTCTTATAGCGTTGCCGGTCCCCGGCGGCCGTGGTTCGCTTGAGGTACCTGGATCCTAAAGCAGACCCCCATGGCCGTGCCGGCCCGTAGCGGGAATGAAAAATGGCCTCCGAGAGCGGGACGATGCGGTGTCAAGCACCGCCTGCCAGTTGTGGTCGTAATCCGTTGCGACCACCACTAGTAGTCGGTGGAGCGTATTTTTCAAGCGAGGGGCTCACCGGGTGGCCCTGCTGCTGCAGGGCTGCGGCCAACTGAGGGCAGATCTTACACGTCCATGGCAACGACGATTCGGGGTCGGCCCGAGTCGTCGGCGCGCCCAGGGCAGGCAGCGGGTCCTGGAGCGTCGGGCCGTCGGTCGTCAAGGCCTTGCGCCCCCCGCCGGGCGGCAGCGGCGCCCCGGCGGGGGGCAACCGGTCGGGATGGGCCAAGTCGGCTAGGCCGCGGCGAATCGTCGCTTCAACGCGGCGTGGGACGTGTGGCTGGCGGAGTGCTACCAGGTGCAACCCCACCGCGCGATCCCGGACGCCCCGCATCCGGAGGCGGTGTTTCGGGGGGACCCTGAACCGCTGAGGTTCGTAGACGCGGAGACCCTCACGGTCGCGTTGCAATCGGTGGACCACCAGAACGTCTATAAGACCGGGTGTGTGAGCTTCCGCGGCCCGGCCTATGAGCCGGGCGTCGGGTGGGTGGGGCCGCGGGTGGCCGTGGTGTATGCCCCTCGGATGCCCGTCGGAAACACCCGAGGGGGTGAATCCCCGAGGGGGGATGACCCCACGGGCGTGTCCACCATCACCATCGAGGCGTCTGGCACGGCGCCGTGGCCGGCGCACCCCCGGGCCCTTTCGTTCCGCGACCTCACCGGGTCGTCGGTCCCGGAGGAAGCGGCGCGCGGGGGTTGAGGCCTTCGACGGGATGACGCGGACCCCGTTCACGCGTGCCCTGCCGCCCGACGCCTTGTACGCCTCGGTGGAACTGGACGAGATCTTGGGCCGGCTGGAGTATGCCGCAGGGCGGCCGGGGTTCGCCGTGGTGACGGGGGATGGTGGCACTGGGAAGAGCACCACCATCCGGCGGCTGGCCGCTCGGTGCGACCGTGCCCCGCACCCCCTGCTGGTCCATCACCGATTCGAAACTCACACCGCGCCCCTTGTACAAGGGGCTGCTGGAACAGATCGGCTGTGACGCCCCGTGCTAACGCGGCGAGGCCAAGCGCCCGCGCCATCACGTGCTGTTGCTGGCCGTCCGCCACCAACGGCCGGTGGTGGTGGGGGGACGACGCACATCTCCTGGACTGCGCGAGGCGGGAGGAAGTGCGGTTCTTGCTCAACCAGGCAATGGACACGGCGACTCCGCTCGCCTTGATTCTGGTGGGTCAGACCGAGCTGTGGGACCGGCTGCGTCGGCAAGCCTACGCAGCTATCCGCCGACGCATCGACGACCTCCCGGGTCGGGTGCCGTACCTCGACCAGGCGCCGACGGCCGCGTATGTGCCGGCGCACCTCACGTATGCGGGGACCGCCCAGGCGGGAGTTGGCGCAGGCCGCGACGTGGTTGGGGTGGCATGACCAAACGTGGCGCGAGGGGGATCTGGGCGTGTGGATCGCCTACGTGCGGGCCCTGGCCGGCCCGGAGCCCGACCGGGCGCCGCACCTCGCGGTACACCGGGCGGTGGCGACGCTCTACCGGGCGTAAGTGTTCAGGCACTGGCGGCATCGCCACGAGTGTCGAGAAGTTCTTGGCCCACGTGGCCACTGTCTCGGCGGAAGTTCGCAGTCGGCTCTGTGCCTAATCTACCGTTCATGCCGCACACTTATATTGCTCATGCGGCCGCGCTGGCGGTCTCCAATCCCATCCCCTTCATTACGGTCATCAATCGGTCGCGTGACAGGGCGTTCCACACCAACGGGGTGTGGTTATCTGAGGCGGAGCCGACGGGGCTCGTCACCGCGTGCCGCGATCGGCGAAGTTCGCCTCAGCGCTGGTGGTCGGGCATTACGGACCTGCCATCCTGCATGGGGCGCGTTCCCTTTTCGGTTGATCGAATGCCCACCATCCCACATAATTTGCGCAGACTGTGCGACCGAATTTATCATTGACATAGACACGGTGTGGAGGGGTGGCATGCGTACGCGCCGAGGGTCCCTGCGGCAAGGCGGGCGTGTCGGCCTCAATTGGGCCGAGGTGGGGCTGGCGGCGGTGTGGGTGGCCACCAGCCTTTCGGCGGGGTTTTACTACCGACCGTATCGCGATGACTGGGTCCTTCTGGGTCGGGCCGCCACCTGGCCGCACGGGTAGTCCTTGGCAGTTTTTGTTGGCCCACGCCTACTACGGCTACCGTCCCGTGTCGTTCGCGATGGATGTCGAGGTGTGGGCCCGTTTCTGGCCCGATGCCACGATCCCTTGGGCCATCATCATGGCGCTCATGCTGGTGGCCGTGCTCATGGGCCGGCGGTTGGTAGAGCGGGTGACCGGCCGCGGCTTTTGGCTGGGATCCGCCATCGTCCTACTGTTTCCGGCGGTCGTCGAGGGGCAGTACTGGATTGCCGCGTCGTCAGGAATCGTGCTGAGCATCTGGCTCCTGGTGCTGGGGGCCTGGGCCGCCTACTTTGCACTGAACGTGGCTGGCGCGCGACCGGCGTACGGCTGGTGGATCGCCTCCGGCGTGGCGCTGCTGCTGGCCGACACGTCCTATGAACAGGTGTGGCTGCCGTCGCTCGCCGTGCTGGCTGCCCTCGCGTGGCGCTACCGGGCCCCTTGGCTCCGCAGCGTGTTGCCGGGTGTGGCGGCGCTCAGCGTCACCGGCGCCTGGTACCTGCTACAGACTCGCGCCCTGCATGCCAACGGCAAGCGAGGTGTGCGCACGCTCGCCCAGTTCCGCCACGAGGTGGCCGTGGTGAATCCCCAGCTTGCCGCGCTGTGGCTGCACACGGTGGAGCAGGCCTTTGGCCAAGCGTGGCAGGGACTCACTGCCCGCCCGGGCGTGGGAATGGGCGGGGGGTGGTGGCTCGCCGTCGCCGCGGGCACCGTCTTGGTGCTGGTGGCCACGGTCGCACGGCCGCGGCCCCCGGGCACCGCGCCCGCCCCACCCCACCCGCTCGCGTTTGCGGGCTTTGGCGCGGCGTGGGGGGTGCTGTCGGTGGTGCCCTGGTATCTCACCACCTATGGATGGGTGTCGGCGCGGTCGGCCACCACCACGGTGGTGGGGGTGGCGTTTCTCGCCGAGGCGGTGGTGCTGCTGGCAGCACGCGCCCACCCCACCGCCGACCGCGCGGCGGCAGGCGTGCTGGCGGCGGTCATGCTGCTCTTAGGGGCGAGCCTCCGGGCGCAGGATGTTCAGGCGTACCAACAAAGCGGCCGCCTTGACGCGTCGCTGATGCTCACGACGCTTGCTGTCCTGCACCAGGAGGGCATCCGCGGGGGACCGCTGGTGTCCTACGTGGGGCCGTACACCTGGGTGCCCTGGGACTATTATTTTGGCAATCATGTCGAGAGCACGTTTCACGCCGGGTGGGGCGTGCAATTCGGCCTGGAAGATCTCACGCGGGGCCGCGAGGCATTCGTGGTGCAGAACGCCAACAATGGCCCGCCGCCCACGGTGCCGGTGGGTGCGGTAGGCATTGTGGTAAACACGGTGCCGCCGAAAGCCAGTGCGCTCGCACTGACCCACACGCACAAGGGGATCGTGATCCAAGTGTCGCTGTCGCGGGGCGATCCACACATCGTCCAGGCGATGTGGTTTGCGTCGCCGCTCCCGCGCACCGGCGGATAACCAGGCATGTGGCGGACCGCAGACTTCCGTAGCCGGCCGCGCCCGGGGAGGACCCGCCGGCGGGCGTCTGCTCGGCGGTCTCGTCGGGAGGGCCCAAGGTCATGATGGGCCGGGGGGTGCGCCGTCGGCGACCCCACCAGCGTTCGCCAGGCCGTGATCCCCGTGTTGCGGCCCAGTCACCGCGGGATGACCCGCACGCGCATCCGGATGTTGAGCCACTTCGCGCGGGGGATGTAGCGGCAGTGGACGGTCGCCCGGTCGGCCAGCAACTTGGTCATGTCGGTGCGGCGCTGGGCGTTCCAAAT
>JAKARZ010000033.1 GCA_021828405.1 Bacillota bacterium | reverse complement strand
GAACTGTTCACTCGCGGAATTAAAGTTGATGAGCACCGATGTCGGCCCGACTTCCGATCCGGAGGGCGCGTCGATGGCCGTCACGGTGCCTCGAAATGGCGCCCGCAGCGTGGCACTGGCGGCCATGACCGTCGCCGATTGCACCCCCGCGCTCGCCGCGGCGACCGCCTGCTGCAGAGCCGCAAGCGCGGACCCACTGGCCGTAGCCGTGGCGGTTGCCATTTGGGCCTGGGCTTTCACGAGGTTCGCCTCGGCTACGATAACATTGTCCGTGAGCGAACTCAGCGCTGAGCTCTCCGCCGCGCGTGCGCTGGCGACGGCCAGGGTGTCGGCGGACACGGCTTGGCGGTAGGATGATTCGGCACCCGCCAGCGCCATCTGCGCACCGGCGACGGCGCCAGACAGCACCGCCTGGGCAGACGCGGACGCGCCAGTGGCTTCGGCCCCGGCGAAAGCTTGCTCTGCGGTCTCCAACGCCGCCGAGTCGGCGGCGACAGCCACAGACTGGGGACTGGCGGCGGATGCCGTGAACGCAAGCTCGGACTCCGCAGCCTGGACGGTGCTCGCATAGGGCCCGGAGGAACTGTCCGCCACCGCCAGCGCGCCGCGGGCGGTGGCCAACTGGCTCTCTGCCACGGTGACGTTGGCTTCGGCGGCCTGCTGCTGCAGTCCCGTGAGAGGAGTCGTGGCCTGCTGTAGTTTGGCTTCCTGCGCTGACAGGTTGGCCGTAGCCGACATCACGGCGGCCGCCAGGGCGGTCGATGACACCGTCGCCAGCACCTGGCCTGATTGGACGGCCTGTCCGGCGGAGACCGCCACAGTGAGGGTGCCAGCGACTGGAGCCGTCAGCGCCACGACGGCCGAGGGCTCGACGCGTCCAGCAACCGTAACGGTCGGGACGAGGGTGCCTTGGGTAACCGTTCGCACCTCCACGACCGGTATCGCGCCGGATGTCGCCGATCCGGAATGGAGCCGCCCGAAGTGCCGCACGGCTGCGGCCGCCAGCACCAAGCCCGCCGCACCGGCCCCTGCCCATTTCCATCGTCCCGAGGGCCCCGTGGACTGCGACACGCTTGCCTCCTCACTCGGCATGCCCCACCGTCCCTCCGCTGTCGCCGGCGGGGAGACCCTCGGCGATGCGCTCCAGGAGCCGCCCCAGCTCTGTCCGCTCCTCCGCCGACAGCACAGACAGGATCTCGCGCAGCCGACGACGCTGCAGTTGCCTCACCTCGCCAACCATCTGCACGCCACGCTCCGTGAGGTCAATCCACACCACACGCTGATCGTGCTCATCGCGCCGCCGAGCGAGATATCCTTCCCGCTCCAGCTTCCGAGCGGCCTGCGTGATGGCGGACGGGCTGACGCCGGCCAGCTTGGCCACATGGGATACCGTCACGGCACCACGGCGAGCCAGCCATCGAAGAATCGTGAGCCCGGGAACGAAAACGGGGGGCGTCAGGTAGCGGGGCCGCACCTGGTCCATGAGCAGGAGCCAGGTGTCCAGAAGAGATCCATCCCCCTCAGTCGTTCCCATGCACAACACCCCATCGTCTAAATAACTTAGCGACTTAAGTAAATGCCGGAGGGGTATCGCGTGTCAACCAGTATCTTTGGGTCCGGCTCCAGAGGGACCCAAGCCCGCCGGGCCAATACGGGCCTGGGGCTGTTCCATGGGATCTGGGGCCGAGCGATACAAGGGCTCGCGGTCCGTCAACAAATGCAGGACGAGGGCCAGGATCCGCTCACCGGGCGAGAGGCGGCAGTAGGTCGCGTCCCAGGGGAGCATCTGGTCGACCGTGGCCAACCCGATGCGACGGGCCACGGTCTGGGTGGACGCGAGGCGGCCGGCGTCCTTTTTCATGCTCCTTTAGGATCCGGGTGCCTCGAGCGAGCCACGGCGGCCGGGGGCCCGACCACTCTATAAGGAGCTTTCCCGTCAGGCTGCGAACCAGAGGGATTCGGTCGCGGTCGGCGCCGGTGAGACAATCCTGCCCCATCCCGGTCAGATGGCGTGGGATTCCACCCAAGCGCCTGACCTCAGTTACGCCCTACTATATCAGCAGGGGCTCGGCCCATGCCGCGGGTCGCGCCCGTCGCGTCACCACGGCTGGGTATCATACAGGAGCACCCCGGTACGCCGGAAATCTCTGTGGTTGTATGTCACGAGCGGCACATCGCGCAACAGGGCGGCCGCCGCGATGTGGCACTCCACCAAACCCGGGCCACGGTCCCGCGCGAGCGCCGCCGCCAAGCGCGCCTCGGCCGCGCCCACCGGAAGCACGACCAGAGGCTCCAACAGTCCATGGGTGGCGGCCAGTTCTTCTTGGCGCGCCCCCACGGTCACCTCATAGACCGTCAGAGACACCACCGCCAATGGGCCTTCTTCCGCGAGCCGGCGCAATAGCGCCGTCGTTCGCGCACGCCGCCGCAGATGCCAGATCACCGCGTCGGAATCTAGAACGTAGGCAACGGCATCACTCATCGGTCTGCGGACGTTCCTCGCGACGCCGGCGTTCACGGAGCCACTCCGTGAATCCCTCGACCGTATCGGGCAGGTCTTCATGGGCTTCGGCACGCCAAGCGCCGGCCGACTCGTTCAAGGCACGCAGTTGGGACTGCCGAATCACCTCTCGCCTCGCCGTCGCCACCAGAAAGGCTGTCCGCTTGCCTGGCCCACTCAACCGGTCAATCGCCTGGATTAAGTCGCTGGGCAACCGTATGGGAATCAACTTGAGCGTGCTCACCAAATCCCTCCCGATATACGCGTTGTATATCGGATGGGAGTCCAACGGTTCCGCGCCAACGAGGGTGACCCGGAAAGCCGGTAGAAGGGGCAGCGATCCGGTGACCAAGGATTTAGCCTCGCAGAGCCCTCACCAGTCGCGCCGCCGCCACCAGCGCCGCCGCCACCGCCTGGTCCATGTTGAGGTACCGATACTGCGCGAGGCGGCCCAAGAACACCACGCGGCGCTCTCGGGCCGCCTCGGCCCGATAGCGCCGCGCGAGGCGGTCGCTGGCTGGACCCGGCACCGGGTAATACGGATCCCCCGCGTCTGTGGGATACTCCCGCACGATGGACGTCCCCGGGTGCCGCTGCCCCGTGAGGTGCTTGAACTCGGTGATGCGCGTATACGGCTCGAGCCCCGGGTAGTTGACCGTGGCCACACTTTGCAGGCGCGCGACGCCGGCCAGGTGCTCGTGTTCGAACCGAATCGACCGATACGGCAGCTCGCCCAGCCCATGGCCAAAATACGCATCGAGCGGGCCAGTGTACACCACCACCGCGGCCTGGCGGCGCTCGGGCAGGGCGAGGCCCTCCACGCCGAGGCGCACCTCGACGCGGGGATGGTCCACCATCTGCCGAAACAGCGCCGCATACCCGTCCTGCGGCATAGCCTGGTACCGGTCCTCGAAGTAGCGATCGTCGTCGGTCACCCGCACCGGGATGCGCCCCGCGACGCCGGGGGCCAGGTCGTGAAGCTCGCGGTTCCACTGCTTCCTCGTGTAGCCCCGATAGAACCGATCCGCCAAGTCTTCCCCGACGCGGCTCAGCACGACGTCCTCGCTGGTTTGCAGCGGCTCGCGCACAAGGCGCACGCGCTCCAGGTGGCGGCGAACGCCCTCTTCCGTCAACTGCCAGCCATACAGCCGATTGATGGTCGTCCGGTTGATGGGCAGCGGCAGGAGCTGGCCGTCGACCGACGCGAGCACCCGGTGCTCGTACGGCCGCCACGCAGTGAACCGGGACAGGTAGTTCCACACGCGCGGGGCATTCGTGTGGAAGATGTGCGGCCCGTACCGATGCACGAGGATCCCGGCGGCGTCCTGCTCGTCGTGCGCGTTGCCCCCGAGATGCCCGCGCCGCTCGGCCACCACCACCCGGTGGCCGGCGTCGGCAAGCTCCCTGGCCGCCACGGCCCCGGAAAACCCGGCGCCCACCACCAGTACCAACGCCATCGCCTACGCCATCCGGGCCATCGCCCGATCCCAGATGGCGGCAGCCCGGCGGCGCCAGTGGCGCTCGTCCAAGAGGGCCCTTACCCCGGGAGACCAAGGCCGGTGTCTCCCTGCCGTCCAGTCGTCGCGGGCCCGCCGGCAGGCCGCCACAAACTCGTCCGGGGTGGCGCCGTTGTACACATGCGGTGCCACGGCACCCGGGACGGGGAGGCTCGTCACCACGGGCTTGCCCGCCGCTAGGTATTCATAAAGTTTCAGCGGGTCAGAGGCCAGCGACCGGGGGGTGGACGTACGCGGCAAGAGGCCAATCGCCATGTGGCGCACCAGGTCAGGGAGGGCCGCGTACGGCACCGCGGGCTGGTACACCACCTGGCGGTGCTTCGCCACCAGGGCCGACAGCCGCGCGGCCGATTCGGGAGAGACCGGGCCGATGAGCACGATGCGGTCGGCAGGCATGGCCTCGGCCAGCGCGTCCAGCAAGTCGAAGTCAATCCAATTCATCAGGTTGCCGAAAAACCCAAACGTCCACCGCGGGACCGCGGGCGGCCGGTGCCAGAAGCTCACGTCCACGCCCGATCCGAACTCCAGCACCCGCTCGGGCGGCGTCGCCAGCGTGGCGGTGGTGGCCTCGGAGATCGACACCACGACGTCCGCCTCGGCCGACACCGCCCGATGCAATGCGGCCAACCGGGCGTCCATCTCCGCCGCATTTTCCATCACCTCGTACACCAGCACGTCTGGATGAAGCGGGCGCCAGAACTCACCCATCGTGCCAAGATGCAGCGAGGTGAGGTGCACCACCAGAGGCCGTGCCCCAAGGGTCTGGTGCAGCGCTTTGGGTGCCATGGGGACGGCTCGGCGGCCCAACGTGTCGGCATGCGCGGGGGCATGGCCGGGCTCAATGCGCCAGAACGGCCCGGCATGCAACGCCCGGTAGCCGAGCACCTGCGCGCCGGTTCCCACAGCCACCGGGTCCAGGTGGATGAACACGTGCGGAGACGGCTCGGCCGTCCACTCTTTGAGCATCAGCAGGGCGTTGTCCGCCAAACTGCGCCCTTGCCACGGAAACATGCCGACCGACACCCACACCACCCCACTGCTCATGACGGTCGCTCACAGCGCTCGGCCACCAACTCCACCAACGCCCGGCTCACGGGATGGGCGTCGTCCAGGGGAGGCTGGTGTGCATGCCCGTAGATGGCCAGGGCCACAGCGCGCTCGTACTCGTCCAGCGTCACCGCCGGCCAAGCGACGGCATGCGTTCCGCCCACCTGAGGCACGACGATGGGGTTGGCCCAAGCGGGCGCCCGGTCCCCCGGAGGCACCGCCACCACCCAGGCGGCCGGCCACGCGCTCTTCAGCTCTTCCTCGGGCCATGCCGAGACATTCGCCGGGGCCGGGGCCACCCCGGGCGGCCGCACCACGTCCGACGCCACCACCGCCATGGGGTCGAGTCGGAGGGCCAGCTCGTCGACGAAAGCGGGAGCCGGCGTCTCGCCAAGCACCACCACCGTGCCGCGGGCCCAGTTCACCGTCGCCGCCGCGACGGCCGGACGGGGCTCTTTCCCTTCCCAACCCAGACGCTCGGTCAGGCACGCGAGCCGGTGCGCCACGATCTGCCGCTCCGCCAGGAGCCAGTCCGGGGGCGCCTCTTCGCTGAGCACCAGCCAGGGGGGCGGGGCCAGCGTCGCCAGCAACAGGCCGAGCCCCAGCGCCGGCCACCGGACCTGAACGCCGTCGGCTCCTGCCCAGATGGCTGGAACATACGCTGCAAACAGGCCGCCCTCCGGGATGACCAGTGAACCGAGGGCCGCTGGCCACACGGAGGCTTTCACAAACCGCCTAAAGGCGTCGAGGGCGTCCTGACCCTCCCGAACCGGGGCCAGGGGCACCCCCAACCGGCCGGTGGTTCCCAGACGAACGTGCACCACCGGAAATCCCTGGGCCGCCAGCGCATCGAGCGCGGGGGGGACACCCACCGGCTCACCGCCACCCGGCGCCAGCACCGCGACTACCATCCGCCCCACCGACCCTCGGGCCCGCTTTCCGGTAAACTGACCTTGTGGGGTCTGTCGGTCCGTCGAGAAGAAGTCAAGGTTCTCATAGACTGACCTTCGCGACGCCATCCCAGATTCCTGCCTGCCTCCACCGCCAGGATCCAGTGGTTTCGAATCTCTTTTCCCCTGTTCGGCACCCGTCGCGAAGCTGTGCGAACCCCCCGGGTCTAGGGCACCGGCGACCGGGAACGTGTGATGCCCGGGGTCCATGCGCAGGCGGACCGCGCCTTTAGGACGGAGCGCAAGGGAGGCCATCCTGGCGGTCCGTGAACTTGCAGGGAAACCAGGGTGCGCTGCCACCCGCTCAGCGGGCATGCGCCACCCAAGGTGGCGCATGCCGGAGGTTCTTGCCGCGGTAGCGGTGGTCACGGATAGCTGCGAAACCACTCCAGTAGCCGCCGCAGGCGATCCTGTCGCAGGGTCGGCTTGGACAGGGCCCCAAACCCGTGTGGGCCCGGATAGCGCAGAAACTCGGTGTCGACGCCAAAGTGCTTTAGCGCGACGTACAATTGCTCGGCCTGCTCGATGGGACACCGCTGGTCGTCCTCCCCCGCCATCACCTGCGTGGGGGTCCGTATGTGTGGCGCGTAGGCCAGCGGGGACTGCTTCCAGAGGCGTTCGGGATCGTCCCACAGGTCCGCCCCCACCTCGCCCGGCGCAAACCACCATCCGATATCGCTGGTGCCATAGAAAGACACCAGATTGGTGACCGGCACCACGGCGGATGCCGCCTTGAACCGGTCGGTGTGACCCACAATCCAAGACGTCATGAAGCCCCCGTACGAGCCCCCGGTGACGTACAGCCGCTCGCCATCGATGTCCCCCACCGCCGCCAAGCGGTCGACCACCGCCATCAGGTCGGCCATGTCCGCGCCGCCCCAATCGCCGCGCACGGCATTTTGAAACGCTTGGCCGTAGCCCATGCTGCCGCGGGGGTTCACCTGAATCACCGTGTAGTCCTGCGCCATCACCTGCGCGTCGAAGCGCGGGGTGCGGCCGTAGGCGCCATGGGGGCCACCGTGCACCAACAGGATGGCCGCCCGCTTCCCCCCGGGCTCACGCCCCGTCACATACGCGGGAATGGTGAGCCCATCCGCCGCCGTCACCGCGATTTCCTCGGTGGGGCTGAGCTCTCCGTGAGCCCACGCGTTGTCATCGGTCAGCCGGGCCTCTTCTCCACCCGCCGCGCGGCAGTGGACGGCGTCCAGACTCGAAGGGCTGGCCGATACGTACAGCAGTGCCTCGCCGTGGGCCGCCAGCTCATACACCACGGGGTCTACGGTGGCAACCACCTCCGGCGCCCCGCCGCCCCCGGCGGGCCGGCGCCAAATTTTTGTGGTGCCCCGCCAGGTGGCGAGGCCATACACAAAGCGGCCGGCCAAACATGGACCCCCGGGCCCCGCCGGCACATGGGTGTCGCTGGAGAGCGGGCTCCCGACCGACCACTCGTCGGCAAACCGCTCCTGCACCAACTGACCATCGGGGGTGCGGCGGTACAACTGCCCCACCGTAGCGGGCCCAAACCGTCGGTCGTCGCCGTAGAACCAAATCGTCCCGTCGTCCATCGGGGCGGCGGCCCCCGCCGCCACCGGGCCGTGGGTTAGGCGCTCCACGCGGGGTGCGCCGGTGAGGGATGCGCGAAAAAGATCGATGCGCTCGGTGGCCGCCGCCTGCTCATCCGCCAGCCGGGTGTATACGACAAAAGCCCCACCCGGTGGCAACGCCGCATTCCCTACATTGTAGGGGCTGTCGTCCAGGACTTCGGTGGCCGCCCCGGTGATGAGGTAAAGTCGTGTCGGCTCCTCAAAGAATCCCGCTCCGTCGTAGTGCCACTGCCACTGCCGATAGTGCCGCGGCCAGACCGGATCTGGCCGCGCCCCGTCCACCGGGCGCTTGGCCGCCACCACGGCGCGGCCATCGGCGAGCGGCAGCACCTGGGAGAGGCCCTCCCACCGCGGGCCCACGGGCACGGCTTCTCCTCCAGCCATCGGCAGGCGGTAAACCTGGCCCAGGTCGTCCGTGGTGCGCACGAACCAAAGGTCGGCGCCGTCCGCCCCGAAGGCTGGCGCCGTGTCGCTCGGCCCGCCGGTGAGAAACCGGCGCTCTTGGGGCGAGACCCACAAGAGGCGGCGGCAGTACCCGCTTCCATCGGGCAGGGCCGTCTTGTGGACCACTACTCCACCGTGGTCGTCCGGATGCACGACCGGGTGGGACAGGGTCACCACGCGGTGCAGATCGCTCAGTGTAAGGCTCACAGGTTCACCTCCGCCGTCGACTTCTCGAATGGCGCCCTAATTCCTGCCGACCTCGCGCACGCGAGCCCGCTGCCCTTCGGCGCACTCCGGCTGGCTTCAGGGCCTCTCAGCCACCCCGGCCCACCGCCATCCAAAGCTTCGGGGCGCGTGTTCGCCCGCGCCCGCACGGAGCTAGGCTGGCAATCGCGCACCGACCCTCCCATGGCGGACCCAAGAGGAATGGGAATCCCCGGCCTCTCCGGCTCGGCTGTCTTCTCCGCCGGAGCGCCATGCCGGGTGCCACTGTCGGCCGCTTCCGCGGCCGTCGTCCACGCAGGCGGCGCCAAGAGTGTCTGACCAATCACACAGCCGCGGGCGGGATCTCCCGGCCCGGATGGGAGCGGACTGCTGACGGCAGCGCTCCGGCTCCTGCGCGGTGCGATCCACCCCGCACACGCCGACCGGCTCCCTCGGGAGCCGGGGGCTGAGGAGCGCCAAGCGTGGCGGTGACCTATAAATTCCCAGCACGCATCTCTGGCCTCGGCATGTGGCATCACGGCTCGCCATCTCCATCCGCGGCCGAGATGCCTAGATATTCCCCTTGATGCTGCGGCTCGTGCGGGACATAATGGGATTTTGCTGTGCAAGCTCGGCCCGGACCACACCAGCGCCTCCGCACGTGGAGGGAGGCGGCGGCCGCGCGGGTCGCCGGGCCGGGGCAGGCGAGTTGCCGGATGCGGCTTGCCGAAGCGCGTGCGGCCACTCCTTGCCGCCCTCGGGGCCGTTGATCTGACGCCTTGAGAGCGCAAGAATAGACATGTTAGGAGGTAGGACCCGCTGGATTTTTCACACAACGACCCGAGCGCCGTTGCATACATAGGCTCGGCATCCCTTAGGGACCGTTTTGGCGCCAACTGGGGTTGTCTGGTGGAGCGTTATCAGCAGTATCGCGAGGACCCAGGCGCGCTGTCAGACGAGGACCGCCGGTGGTTTGACCAACACGCGGCGGCCGTGGCCGCCGAGGTGGCCGCGCCGGGCCCTGCCGCGCCCAGCGGATCCCCGGCCACCGGTGCCGCCATCAGCGCGGTGCTGGACGTGCGGCGCAACGGCCATCGCCGGGCGGTCTTCGACCCGCTGACCCCCCCGGCCGAGCAGCCGCCGGCGCTGACCTCCGAAGAAGCCGCCGTCCGCGTCGACGACGTCAACCGTGGGCTCGATGCGCCGCTGCCCTGGACGGGCACCATGGCGGACGCCTGGGCCTCGCTGCACCGGATTTACATGGACCGGGTCGGCTATGAATTCAGCCATGTGGACGACGCCAACGAGCGCCGGTGGCTCCGTGAGGCCGTGGAAACCGGTCGCTACGCGGCGCCGCTCGCCCCGGCAGAGCAGCGCATTCTGCTGCACCGGCTCATCCAGGTGGAGGCGTTTGAGCGTTTCCTGCACACCACGTTTCCGGGTCAGAAGCGCTTCTCCATTGAAGGGACGGACATGCTGGTCCCCATGCTGGACGAAGCGGTGCGGCTCTCCGCCGCGGCGGGGGCGGACGACGTCGTGCTGGGCATGGCCCACCGCGGCCGCTTGAATGTGCTGGCTCACGTGCTGGGCAAGCCGTACCGCACGATCCTGGAAGAATTTCATGCGGCGCCCGTGGGGGTGACCGAAGGCTCGGAAACCCTGTCCACCGGGTGGGTGGGCGACGTGAAGTACCACTTGGGCCGCCAGCGCACGCTGCCACCCAATGGCGACACGCACTCCACCGTGCGAGTCACCCTGGCCAACAATCCGAGTCACCTCGAGTTTGTGAACGCCGTGGTGGAAGGCTTGACCCGCGCCGCGCAGGAGCAGGTGGACGCGCCGGGCGCCCCGGTGCAGAACCACGACCGCGCGGTCCCGGTGCTGGTGCACGGCGACGCGGCGTTTCCCGGCGAGGGCGTGACCTCCGAGACGCTGAACCTGGCGCGCCTGGCCGGCTTCAGCACCGGAGGAACGCTGCATATCATTGCCAACAACGCCATTGGCTTCACCACCGACCCGCAGGAGGGCCGATCCACTCGGTACGCCAGCGATTTGGCCAAGGGGTTTGACATCCCGGTGGTGCATGTGTCGGCCGATGAGCCGGGGGACTGCATCGCGGCCATCCGGTTGGCGCATGCGTACCGGCAGCGGTTTCACCGCGATTTTCTCATCGACCTGGTGGGATACCGGCGCTACGGCCACAACGAGGGCGATGACCCCGTTTACACGCAGCCCAAGCTTTATGAGCTCATCAATCAGCATCCGCGGGTGCGCAAGGTGTGGCAGGCGCGGCTCGCCCGCAGCGGGGTCGTGACCGATGCGGAGGCCGCCGCCCTCATCGAGGCGGCGACCGCGGAAATGCGCGCCGCCTACGACCGGGCGCGCGCGGGGGCTCCCGCCGATGCGGCGGACCAGGATGAGCCCGCGGTGGTGCTGGCCGCTGGACTCCCGCCGGTGGACACGGCGGTCCCTGAACCTCGCCTTCGGGCGATTCACGGGCATCTATTCTCCGTGCCGGATGGCTTTCATGTCTACCCGAAGCTTGACCGGGGCGTGGACCGCTGGCGAGAGGCGCTGGACAAGCCGGGGGCGGTGGACTGGGCTTTAGGCGAGTGGCTCGCGTTTGCCACCCTCTTGGCCGACGGAGTGCCGGTCCGGCTCACGGGGCAAGATACCGAGCGCGGCACCTTCAGCCACCGCCAGGGGGCCTGGCACGACGCCGACACGGGCGCCGTCTATCGCCCGCTGCAGCATCTGCCGGAGGCCCGGGCGGCGTTTTCGCTCTACAACAGCCCCCTGTCAGAAGCGGCGGTGGTCGGATTTGAATACGGGTACAGCGTGCGGCGCCCCGAGACGCTGACGCTGTGGGAAGCGCAGTTTGGGGACTTCGTCAACGCGGCCCAGGTGCATCTCGACCAATTTTTGGCGGCCGGGCAAAGCAAGTGGCGGCAAACCGCCAGTCTCGCGTTGCTGCTGCCGCACGCGTACGAGGGCCAGGGAGCTGAGCACTCCAGCGCTCGGCTGGAGCGATTCCTGCAATTGTCGGCGGGGGAAAACTGGACGGTCGCGTATCCCACCACCGCCGCCCAGTACTTTCACCTGCTGCGGCGCCAGGCGCTCAGTGCCGCGACGGCGCCCCGGCCGCTGGTGGTCATGACCCCCAAGAGCCTTTTGCGCAACCCGCTGGCTGGCTCGAGCCTCGGGGACCTGACCTCCGGGGGCTACCAGCCGGTGCTGGCCAAGGTGACCCCGAGGACCGTGCGCGCCGTGGTGCTGGCCACCGGCAAAGTCACGACCGATCTGGTGGCGGCCGCCCGCGATGCCCAGTCAGATGGCGTGCTGGTGCTGGCGTTAGAGGACCTCTACCCGTGGCCGGCCGACGCTTTGCGCCAGGCTCTGGCCCACGTGCCCGCCACGGTGCCGGTGGCCTGGGTCCAGGAGGAGCCGGAAAACATGGGGGCGTGGTGGTACGCCCGGCCGCGGCTGCAGGAGCTCTTCGGGAACCGTTCGGTTTTATACATCGGTCGACCGGCGCGCTCCAGCCCGGCGGAAGGGGACCCCGACATGCATCAAGCCGAACAGGGGCGCATTCTCCGCGAAGCGCTCACATTGGCAGGGGACACGCCGCGGGCGGCGTCTCTGGCGAAGGGAGGCCGTCATGGCCATTGACATTGTGGTGCCGCCGCTGGGCGAGTCCCTAGTGGAAGCCACGGTAGGATCCTGGCTCAAAAAAGTGGGTGACCCGGTGAAGGCCGGGGAAGCCGTGCTGGAGCTGGAAACCGACAAAGTGAATCTGGAGGTGGCGGCGGATGACAGCGGCGTGCTGGCGTCCATCGACCAACAGGCCGGCGCCGTCGTCAAGCCAGGTGACAAATTGGGCAGCCTCGAGGCGGGCGGTGCCGCGCCGGCGGCGGCACCCGCAACCCCGACACCCGCCGCGGAGCCGGAGGCCGTGAGTGCGGTGCGCGCAGCGCCCGCGGTCCGCCGGCTGGCGGTGTCTGAAGGCGTGCGGCTCGGCGACGTCGAGCCCAGCGGGGCGCGCGGCCGCGTGCTGCGGGACGACGTGGCCAGGCGCGCCCCCGGCGCACCGGCGCCCGCGCCGGCCGCCCCCGTGGCCCCCGAGGGCCTGGGGCCCATCGAGCGGGTGCGCCTGTCGCGCCGCCGCCTCACCATCGCCCGCCGCCTGGTGGAGACGCAGCACGCGGCAGCCATGCTCACGACGTTCAACGAGATTGACATGACCGCTGCCCGCGAGCTGCGGCGCCGGCACCAGGAGAAGTTCCTTGAGCGGCACGGGGTGCGGCTCGGTTTCATGTCGTTCTTCACGCGGGCGGCCGTGGCGGCCCTAAAGCAGTTCCCCCGCCTGAACGCCGAGATTGTCGGTGACGACATGCTGGTGAAGCGCTTCTATCACATTGGGATTGCCGTGGCCGCCGAGGGCGGCCTGGTCGTGCCGGTGGTGCGCGACGCCGACCGCCTGTCCTTCTACCAGATCGAGGCCGAAATCGCCCGCCTCGCGAAGCGCGCGCGCGACAACGCCCTGGTCCTGGAGGACCTGGTCGACGGGACCTTTACCATCACCAACGGCGGCGTGTTTGGGTCGCTGTTCTCGACGCCCATCTTAAACGGGCCGCAGGTGGCCATCCTGGGCATGCACACGATTCAGGACCGGCCGACCGCGGTCGCGGGCGAGGTGCAGATTCGCCCCATGATGTACGTGGCGCTTTCGTATGACCACCGGATTGTGGACGGCAGCGAAGCCGTGCGGTTTCTGGCCACCATCAAGAGCCTCGTGGAAAACCCCGAGATGCTCCTGCTGGAAGGATGAAGCCGGGCTGCGGCCACGCTTGAACGACAGGAGCGCCGGTGCGGGAAGCACCGGCGCTCTTCGCAAAGGGGAGTCAGTTGCCGCGGCCAAGCTCCAGTTGATCGGCCAGGAAGCTCAGAATGTCCGCATACTCATCCGCCTGCTTCGGGATGGGCTTGCCCACGCCGTGTCCGGCCTGAAACTCGATCCGCAGCAGGATGGGCCTGTCCGACGTGCTGGCGCTTTGCATCGCCGCCGCCATCTTCCGCGCGTGCAGGGGGTCCACGCGGCTGTCGCTGTGGGCCGCGTAGAATAGCACGGCCGGATAAGCCGTCCCCGGCTCCACGTGGTGGTACGGGGAGTACGCGTAGATGTACGGAAACTGCCCGGGCTCATCCGCCGATCCATACTCCGCGGTCCACAGATCGGCAATGAGAAAGCGATGGTAGCGCACCATGTCCAAGAGGGGCACACCGCAGACGACGGCTCGGCACGCATCCGAGCGCTGGGTCAGGGCAGCCCCCACCAGGAGCCCGCCGTTGCTCCGGCCCCACAGCGCTAGATGTCGCCGATCGGTGTGTCCCTGGGCCACCAGGTGGTCTGCGGCCGCCAGGTAGTCGTCAAACGTGTGCTGCTTCTGCTCGAGCATGCCCGCGCGGTGCCACGCGGCGCCGTATTCTCCGCCCCCGCGCAGCGTGGCCACGGCAAACACGCCCCCCATCTCCACCCACAGGCGGTGGTCGTGGCTGTACGTCGGCGTCCGCGAGATATTGAAGCCCCCGTAGCCGGACAGCACCGTGGGATGCGGCCCCGCCTCCGTCTGGTCGGCCCGCCGAACAATGAACAGGGGGATGGGCGTGCCGTCCGCCGACCGCGTCCATTCCTGGGTGACGCGAATCGGGGGCGCCTCGGCCTCTTCCGGCACCGTCATGTGCGGGATGATGCGCCCATCCTCGACACTCACCCGCCAGATGCCCGGCCGAATGGCAAAGGACTCGTAGCCGACGAACGCCTGGCTCGTACCCTTGTCCACGGCCAGCCCCGCGATGGTGCCCAGTTCGGGAAGCTCCACCTCCTGGGCCGCACCTCCGGTCTGCTCAAGGCGCACAAGCCGCGAGCTCGCATCCTCGAGATAGTCAAGGAGCCACCCGTCGCCGAGGCGCACCGCGTGCTGCAAGGCCCGCCGCGGGTGCTCCGGCACCACCTCCACCGCCGCCTCGGCGCCTTGGGGCGCCTGGTCCAGGTCAACCACGAGCATCCTCCCGTTGGGGGCTTTCCAGTTAGTCCACACGTCAAGCTGATGCCCCGTGATGCCGACCTGGAACCGCGCCTCGAGGTTCACGAACAGCGGCTGAAAGGCGGGGGTGGGAAAGCCCGCGGCCAGATCGGCCCACCATACCTCGTTCTGCTGCGTGCCCATCATCATGGTGATGACTAGGTGCCGGCAATCTTCGGTGATGTCCAGATGGGGACTATGGCGCCGGTCCCGTCCCGCGCCAAACACCTCGGGGTCCTGCCGATACTCCTGATCCGCGGACGCCAGGTTATGCCAGTAGGCGCGCTTGTGATACGGGAGCTCGGCCTCAGGCACCGTGCCCACCAGCGGAAAGCGGGTGTAGAAGAAGCTCTGCCCATCCGCCAGCCACGCGACGGAACTCATCCGACACCGCGGGATGGCCACCCCAAGCCTCTCGCCGCGCACCAGGTCGCGCACGTACAGCGTGCTCCACTCGTCCCCGTTGGTGGACAGGCCGTATGCCACCCGCGTGCCATCCCGACTGGGCTGATACCAGTCCAGGGCCACCAGCCCCGCCTCGTGGTCGGCATTGGGATCTAAGACCAGTTCGGGTGTCCCGGTGCCGTGAAGCCGGCGCATGAGGCGGGGTTGCCGCTCCTCGGGCGCCCGCTCGAGGTAGTAGAGATGCGCCCCCACCATCCGGGGCGCCCCGACACTGCCGGCGTGCGCCAGTTCCAGCCAGCGCGCCTTGATCCGGGCGCGCACCGGCAGCGCGTCGAGCACCTCGCGTGTCAGCGCGTTCTGCTGAGCCACCCAGGCGGTGGTTTCCGCCGAGCTCCCGTCCTCCAGCCAGCGGTACGGATCTACGATGCTCACCCCGTGCACCACATCCGTCACAGGGGCGACGGGGGTCTCCGGATACGCTATGTTTGCCATGTTTCCTCCTGCTTGGGCTCGACTCGGGGGCGAACGTCCGTCCGCGCCCCGTGCTTTTTTCCTCGCCCGCCGTCAAGATCCTGCCGCGTCCGCTCATCTTCCCGCCAAGCGCCAGACAAGCCGCTCAGTCCGGCGGCGGGTCAGCAAGGCTGAAGTCGCGGAGCCCAGAAGTGCGTGCGGCCCGCCGCGGCCCCGCACAAGAAGTTCCCCGCGTGCCCCTCCGGCAGCCGATCGCCACGCGAGGCGCGGCGAGGACGGGTGGTTTTCGGCCGGCGAGGCCACACGACGGCGGCCGCGTCCTGGCTCCCTCCTGATGCGACTTGGGACGGGTAGCGCATCACCCGCCCGCCAGGGGCATGAACGGCGGCATCCAGATGTACGTGTGGCCATTCCGCTCCCACCACAGAAAGCCGTTGCCCACCTGGGGCACGCTGCCGGGCGCGAGCGTATGCCACTGGAGCTGCCCCGCCGCGTCCGGCCAGCCCACGCGGGCATCGTGCTGGCCTGGACTCTGCACCACCAGCCAGCGCCGCTCGACCCAAAGCGTCTCGGCCGTGCTGAGTTGAACCGTGGTGCGATATCCGCCGCTGGCGGCGGTAAGGCTCACGGTGGCCGGTCCCTGGACCTGGTCGCCGAAGGTACCTTGGCTGGGGACCGTGAGATTGTCCACGTAGGTGGGCCCCCAGTCCGGAAAAGCGACGGCGGCCACTTCGCTGGTCTCTACCACCCGCGCCGGCACAAACGTCCCATGGCGCCACCCATAGGTGCCGACCGCCCACTTATGGCCTGCCTGCGGAATCGGGCCAAACACCGAGTGCTCCCAGGCGGTGAGCGCGTAGAGGCCGCGCTTCATCGTGAGCGTCGACGGCGGGGATCCATAGGTGAGGAGCTGGGGAAAGGGGCCTCGGGATATCCACCCGGTCTCGGGCGCCAGCATCGAGGGCAGCGGTCCCGCCAGCGGAGTGGTGTGTCCCCACCGATCCTCGGCCAGGTTCCACCAGAGACCGGCCGAGCCCGACGCGCCGGAGCCCACATCGTTGGCCAGCACCTCATCGGCCATGCCCGGATACGCGGTGACGGCGATCTGCGTTGGAAAGGGGCCTGCGCCGCTCGGCAGCAGGTGCACCAGCGGAATCGCGGGACCGCGCGTGGGCAGCAGCCACCACCGGTCTTGATGCACCCACAGGAGTCCGCTCTGCAAAACCCCCAACACTAGGCCGCCCGAGCTCGGCGGCGCCTGATATACCCAGGATCCGTCGGCTCCCCGGGGCCCGGGCTGGCCAGCCGCGACGCTCCACGCCCCGCTGTCCACGTGCATCCACGGGTGCGGGCCGCGCCCGGCTGCCCAGGCAAACACCGTCGCGTGGCCCCCAGCCTCGACCCGCACCGCCCCCGCCTCGCCTGCGAACGGATACAGCACGTACCCACGTGGCTCGACCGTGCCGGCAACGCGCTGGCCGTGGCTGGCCAAATTGTACACAGCAGGCGCGGGGCCCTTGGAGATGCGCAGAACCAGCACGAGGCCGTGGGGCCCCTGGGCCCACCCCACCTGTAGCCCGCTGATGCCATAGGCGGTGGACGGCTTGGCCAGGCTCGCCGTGGCGGCGGCGTACGACCGGAGCCCAGGCGCCAGGGTTTTCATCGCGAGGGACGATTCTTGGGACGACCCGAACGGCTCCGCCCCCACGGGGGATGCCCCATCAACCACCAGGTGCAGAGCCGTCGCGGTGGCGGGGTCGGCAAAGGGCAACGGCGGCACCGCCGCCAGGGCATCGTTCCGCAGCACGATCGCCGCCACCGCCGCCACCACCAGCGCGGCGGCGGCGATGAGCGCATGGCGCGGACGAAGCCAGCTTGGCGGCCGAGTCGGCCGCGCCCCAGGGGTCCAAGCCGACCAATCAAAAGCGAGCCCGGCCGGGGGCCAAGGCGGGCCCGCCTTGGCCAGCCACTGGCGCCACTCGTCCTCGGATCTGGGGCGAGCCCCCGTGGATCCGAGCGCCCACCACGCCCGTTCCAGCGCCAGGCTCACGGTGTCGGGCGGCAGCGACGCGCTGGCGGTGAGTACGTCAAAGGACCAGCGGCCGTACGCCGCAAGCGAGCACCACCGGCGGTCCTCGGAATGCAGGCGCCGCATGGCCGCCTGCCATGCCCCCTCGGCTGCGGGGATGTTGGCCCGGTGCCGCGCGATCCAGACCTCTGCCCGGTCAAACAGCTCCCCCGGGTGCGGTGCTTCGTCGCGGGCAAGACGCAGCACTTGCAAGAACACCTGGCGGGTCACCCGCTGGGCCAGAGCCGGCTCTGCCAAGTGGTCGTGCACAAAGTGCAGCACCGGATCCGCCCAATCCAACATGAGGGCATGGAGCCACGCCGGCTCCCGCATCGCCCCATCCATCTTCGCCATCGTCGATGGTCCGCCACCTTTGCCTAACCGCGCACGACCGCGTCACCCCGGTCTTGACTTTACAACGTTGGACGAGGGCGTAGGGGTTCGTCGCCGGTTGAGTGTGGTCGCAATGGACTGCGCCCTACCCGCGACGGAGCACGGTCGTGTCACGGCCCAGGCGGTGCCCCGCCGGGAGTGGTCCGCGAATGCTGTTCGGCCCATCCAGCCAAGTCTGCCGCACTCCACTGCCCCGTGGCCACTTGGACAAATGCCTACACGGCCTCATCGCGCGCGGCCATCACGTGGACCCGTCGCCCGCCAGCCACATACGCGGTGCCAACCACCCCGTCCGCTTGTTCCCGTCGACAGACGGGTGGTCGTGCGCTACGGCATGCGCGCAAACCGCAACTTGCCTAGAGCCCGTTCGGTACAGAGGTTGGTCGTCAAGAGCTCGCAACGCACGGCCCAGGGCCCCTACAAGCAAGGAGACATCCCGTAGTCCCGTCGCACCTCCGCCGTGGCGCACACCCGCCTCGCCCGCCAGGGCGCGGTGTGGATCTGCTGGCTCTCTGCTGGACGAGTTGACGCCCGACATGGCCGACAACCCCAACCTGCTGGCAACGGCCTCCCGGCTGCCGGTCGAAATCTGCCTTAGAGCTGCCGACGGGTTTTTGGGGGTGGGTTGACGCGACGGATGACCTGTTTGACCTACTTGAGGACAGCTCCTGTCGGGGCACGGGCGGCTGGCGACGTTTTCCGGGGGTGGCGCCAGGTGCATGCTTTGCGCCTCAACATGGCCGAGATGCGCCGCAACGCATCGCAACGGCGCAAGCGCGACGGCGGGTTCGCTGACGTGGACGACGGCGTCGACCACATCATCGGTACGGTGCACACGCTGCACGACAACCTCACCGGCTTGGTGGACCTGCCGTTGAACCAGGGCGCCCACCCGGCTGAACGAGACCATGATGGTTCTCACCATCGTCCCGACGGTGTTCCTGGCCATCACGTTCTTCACCGGGCTTTTCGGCATGGCTCCACTGCATCCCGAACTGACCGTCTCCCTCGGTCAGGAGAGGGCGCTGGGCCTCATGGTCACCCTCGTGGGGGTGATGCTGGTGGGGTGTCCCCGCCGCAGTTGACTATACCGAGCGGGCGCACCCTTGGTAGTGCGCCCGCCTCTGGTTGGGCTTGATTGATGTTGGACCGGATCAGCGGAGCGGCAGCGGCGGCACCGCCCGGCTCGGCTTCGGGTCGTTGGGGACCGCCAGGGCCGGGTGCTGCTCCAACAGCGCCAGCGCCTCCGCCAGGCCGCGTTCCAATTGGGGGTCGCGGCCTGCCGCGTAATCCTCTGGCGTGTAATCCACCTCAATGGTGGGATCGGTGCCGTAGTTTTCCACACCCCAGCCCACATCCGTGAACCAGAACGGGAACTCGGGCTGGGTCACCACGGTGTTGTCCACCAGCCGATACTGCGGGTTGATGCCAATCACCCCTCCCCAGGTGCGCCGGCCCACCAGCGGTCCCAAGCCCATCAGCTTGAAGCTGTGGCTGAAGATATCCCCGTCGGAGCCGGCCCAGTCGTTGGTGAGCGCCACCACCGGCCCGCGCGGAGCATCATGCGGATAGGTGCCAGCGGACCGCCAGCGCGGGATCGTAAAGCCGATGGGCCGGCGATTGAGCTTCTCGAGCAGGAGTTGCGACACGTGCCCTCCTCCATTGAAGCGAACATCGACGATGAGGGCATCGTGGGTGACCTCTTCCGGGTACAGCCGATAGAACTCGGAAAAGCCCCAGGCCATCATGTTGGGGATGTGGAGATACCCCACCCGGCCGCCGCCTTCGCGGTGCACCCATGTGCGGTTGACTTCCACCCACTCCCGATACCGCGCCAATTGCTCGGTGGCCAACGTTTTCACCACCGCCGTGCGCGGCGCCGCGTGCGGCCGCCGCACGGTGAGCGCGACCTCCTGCTCGCGCCGGCGCATCAGGAGATGCTCGGGTGTGAGGATCCGGCTGGCCGCCTGCCCGTCGACTGCGGTGAGCACGTCGCCTTCTTCGATGCCGACCCCAGGCCCGTTCAGCGGGGAGTCGTGGCCGCTGACGGAGGGATCGCCCTGCACAATGTGCGTGATGCGCCAGCCCGCCTCCTGTTCATCCCAGGCAAAGTCGGCCCCCAGAAACCCGTGCGCAAACGACGGCGCGGGCCGGTAATCGCCGCCTCTTTCGTAAGCGTGCGAGGTCCCAAGCTCCCCGTGCATTTCCCACAGCACGTCCGACAGGTCGCCCCGAGTGGCCAGTCGCGGCAGCAGCGCCGCGTAGCGGCGGTGCATCCCGTCCCAGTCCACGTCCGACATGGTGTGATTCCAAAACCGGTGCAGCATCATGCGCCACGACTCGGAGAGCATCTGGGCCCACTCCGCCGGCGGGGTCACCAGCACCGGCACGCGCGACCAGTCCACGTAGCCCGACTTGCGACCGGGAGCATCGGACGCGGCCTCGGGCACCTTCTCCTGCGGCTTGACCCACCGGAGCTTTCTTCCCGCCTGATACACCAAGTGCTCCCCGTTCTGCGCCAGCGCGAAGCGGGTCACGCCCTTGACCAGCGTCTCCGCCTCCCGCGTGGTGAGGTCGTACACCGTGAGCGTGCCGTCGGCGGGGGGATCCGCCCCCATGGGGGCCGAGCGCTGTCCACGAATCGGGAAGGTGGTCCACAGCACTTTCTGGCCCAAGCTCGCTATTTGGCCGAACGGGGCCTCGTCCACCGGAAACGGCACCACGCGTCGGTCTATCCCCTCGAAGTCGATGACGATGGGCTTCGGCTCTGCGCCGGCTTTCTTGGCCGCCGCGTCGCCGTCGGACTTCTTGGGTGCCGTTGCCGGCGGTCCCACAAACGGCGAAGGGGTGTCGCGCTGCAGCGTGACCAGATACGGTCGGACCGCACGCGGAAAGCCCATGTCAAAGGTCACCTGGTCATACACGGGGTCCAGTGCCCGTGCGCCCAGGAAGTACAGGTAGCGCCCCTCGGCATCCCAGACCGGGTGGTCGTCGTGCACCACCGGCCGCGTTACCGCGTACACCTGGCCATCTTTCGTGTCCAGCACCCGGATGCCGGTGGTGGATTCGGAACTGGGCATGGCATACGCGAGATACCGGCTGTCCGGCGACCATGCGAGATGCGCCGGCTGACCATAGGGGCTTTGGTCGATACGCTCCGCGTGCTTCGCCCCGATGTCCACCAGCCAAAGCTCCTGGCGCTGGTTGGCAAACGCCAGGTGGCGGCCGTCCTGACTCACTTCCAGCCCCACGATGAGCCCCAGGTTCTCGTCCCACAGCACCTCCGGGGATTGGCCGCCCTCGGGGTGGATCAGCAGCACGCGGTCGTCCCCCGCGGGGTCGCCCACCAGCACCACCCGGTCGTTACCCACCCAGCGGGCCAGCCGGTACCGCACCCCGGAGCCCGGCGACAACTGCCGCACCGGCCCCTCAAATGGGCCCAGCTGAAAAAGCTGCCCGCGCGTGGTGACCAGCAACTGCTCCGCCTCGGGATGCGGCGCAAACTCCGTCAGGAAGTTTGCCGGCTCGACGTAGCGCCGCTCCCGGTCGCGCCGCTGGCTCGCGAGCGTGACCGTCACCCGCTCGGGCTGGGCGTCCCCCGGTGTGAAGGACCAGAGCTCTCCGCCCGCGTGGTACACGATGCGGCGCCCGTCCGTGCTGGCGTTGCGGGCGTAGTACTCGGCGTGATCCGTATGCCGCCGAATATCCGACCCATCCGGGCGAATGGAGTACAGGTTGCCCACGCCTTGGTAGTCGGACAGAAAGTAGATGCGGTCGCCCACCCACATCGGGCTGGTGAGGTTTCCGTGGTCCGGGGCCCGAAACACGTGAAAGTGCCCTCGGCCATCGGAGTCGATCCAAAGCTCTCCCGCGGTGCCGCCCCGATATCGCTTCCACGTGGCCAGGTCTTGCGTCTTCCGCCCCAGCACCACGCCACCCTGGGGCCCATATGTTATCGCGCGCGCCGTCCCCCACGGCATCGGGTCCACCTGACCGCCGTCCAGATCTACGGTGTACAAGAGCGGGGCCTGGGGAAAAGGCAGCTTGGCGTTGACAGCCGCGACTGGGTGTCCCAGAGGCGTGAAGCCCGCCACCGCCACTACCCCGCCCGTGAATGTCACCCGATGCACCGATCCCCCACCGGCCGGCATCCAGTATAGGTCCGCCTCCCCTTCTTCCCGACCCACAAACACCAAGCGCGTGCCGTCGGGGGTGAAACGCGGACCGTCAAAAGGCCCGACGCCCGCCGACAGTCGGCGCGCCGTGCCCCCGGCGGCCGACACGGTCCACAAGTCGTCCTCGGCCACGAACGCCACCTGGTCCCCGTGAATGGCTGGATAGCGCACATAAGCCAGGTTTTCGCGAGGTTCGTCCATGAAGTGTCCCTCCCATCTCTCAAGCACCCGAGGACGTTCGCGGCCCGCCGCCGGATTCCTGCCGAGAAGGGACCTGGTCAGGAGGTGCCTTTCCCGCTTGACAAGTCCTGACAAGAGGCTATAATGGAAGCATGAACACGGAAAAGGTGCTTTCTACCGGACAAACCGCCAAATACCTCGGTGTAACCGTGCGGACGATCTATCGGTGGGAAGATGCTGGACGTCTCCATTCTATCCGGTTGCCT
>JAKARZ010000032.1 GCA_021828405.1 Bacillota bacterium | reverse complement strand
GCACATCGGGTCGATGCCGCCATCATTCTCATGCCGAGGCCCGCCGGCGGGGAAACCGGTTGGCCCTCGCGGGCCAAAGGGCTTATCCTTTGCGGGGATTCACCCCTTCGGGTGTTTCCGAGGGTCATATCCCCACGGCTAACGCCGGGGGTTTTACGCCCCACCTGATAAACCAGCACCCCGACCGCCCCCAAGCGGGACGGCGATGACAGGATGTGGCCGAGGTTCCGGCGGCGCTTGACGCTTGGCGGCCTGGTCTGGCCGACTCACCGCAGGAGACCTCTCTTCTCTGCCCTGCCTCGCGCTCCCGGATCGGCCATTGGGCGAAGGACAACGCACGCGTGCTGGCAACGCGTGCCGGCCAACGTGTGTCCGTCGGGAGCCCTCCAAGCCTCCCCGCTGAGAGGTCCGCGCGACGGGCGAGCTCGCCATGCGCTCCGAGGGCTGAGGTGGCGCGACGCCATCCCATTCGTCAGACCTTCAGACTGCGCCACCCCGTGACGAATCATGCGGCGCAGGCCAAACGCGAACGCGCGGTCCATCCCCCCGCATCGGCGCCCAGTCTTGGTCGGATGCCTCGCCCAGGACGTCCTCCCCCAAAGAGACGTGGCGTGTGAGGATCTTTCCGGCTCGTGCCCTCGACGGTTTGCCCAAATCCCAAACCCGCCAAGCCATCCAGGGAAGCCAGCGCGCAAGACGCTCGGCACGCTGGTGACCGCTCCCCCGATGAAACACCTTCGTACCGACCACAATGGACGGCCGTCGTGTCGCCGTCGAGAGGTCGGTTGGGGGGAAGCGCGCCAGCACCACCGACTGAGGATTAATGTCGGTCATACACGGCGCATTCGGTGTCATGCCAGAAGTCATAGGCGAATTGGACGGCGCGCAACCAGTTGCGCCGTGAGCAGGGCCGCCTGTGGGCGCGGCAAAAGACCCGGTGCCATGTCTCAGCGGCGGAAAGGAAACCGCGGCGTGCCCCGGAGCGCGGCCGCTACGCGCCGGGCAACAGCAACTTCGTCAACAAGCCGAGCATCATCATGGCCATGAGGCCGAGGCTCCACGTCCAGCGTCGCTCCAACCGGTCGAACCGGCGATCTACCACTTCGAACCGCCGGTCTACCGCTTCGAAGCGCCGGTCCACCCCATCAAACCGGGCATCCGTTGCTGCCCGGAGCTCGGCCACCTCGCCGCGGAGGTCCGACACTTCCACGCGTACGTCGCTCACCTGCGCACGTACGTCGCTCACCTGCGCACGTACGTCGCTCACCTGCGCACGTACGTCGCTCACCTGCGCGCTAATGTCATCCAACCGCTCAAGAATGAGCCACGTGTTGCTCGGGCGCTCGTCCCCCGGTTTCGGCGGTCCGCCGCTCTCTACCACGCCGATCGACCTGCCTTTCGGTTCTTCGGCTCCCCTCATGCCGCGTAGGGTCCCGGCACCCGTAACGTGGTCAGGCGCCCCAGCATCATCGTCGCCAGACGTCCGAGCTCCATGTCCACCACCCGCCCAACGATTCGATTCGGCGACCCACGTCCTTGGGCCCGCGGTCCGTCGGCCAACGGACGTCCACCATCTGATGACGGAGCGCGTCGAGCCGACCCAGAATGAGTCGCGTACGGCTAGGCGTCCCTTCTTTCGGTTTTAGAGGTCCCCGTTTTCACGGCACTCCCCCTTTCCGCATAACTGGGCCGAGTATTGGCCAACCCTTCCCATAAAGCCGTCGAAGTCGGCCTGTGCGCTGCCAAGGAGGCAAGACCTCGTTCACCGGGCGGTCGAGAATTCCAGCGCCAACTTTTTATACACTATGGGCGCGCGTCCGTTCACCGTCAAGTCCAAACACTCGCTAGTTTTCCCCATCATTCGACACCACTGCCGTGTGCCTTCCTGGTCGTGGTTCATTATCGCCCATTCATCGCGGCACTGCGATCGGACCTTGACAACGGGTGCCAGCCTCGGCACGCACTGGTGCCACCGGATGGACGTCGACCCGCACAACCTCGACTCCGACCGAACACTGCCTTACCCTGACGATGTCGCGCCTTGCGGTACAGCCGTCGACCCCCAATCGGGCCGATGGCCTCTGGGATCTCTCAGTACATTCGTCACACATTGGCCAGAGAAGTGTTCGCGATGAATCTCAAGTCGCTCGACTCTGACGTAGACCCGGTGATCCTGGCGCGCGGCCGCGAGTAACATACATGACTTCCCGCCGCAGGACGCAGAGGGTCGTCACCGTTGGCAGGGCATCCAAGACCTTCTGCCGGAGGACTTTTTCCGGCAGATCGTCTACGAACCGGCCGACTGGCCCAAGGGCGGCAATCACCTCGGCCAAGATTCAGATGGCTCCGTTGGAGGGGGCTCGACAGTTGCTCCACGGCGTATCCCCGGGGGCCGAACCGGCGATGCACTCCCGGTCCAACCCTGGGAGCGCGGGCCGTCCGACCCGACACCGCCAGGCGGTGTCGGGTCCCGGCGGCGTGGCTGGGGCGGGCTATGTGGCAGCGGTGGTCGGCTATGCCCCACCCCAACCACGCATCTCCGTCCGGAGGTGGGGATGCTGCGCCTCGCGGACACGTAGGGGGCCACCTGGCTCCAGGCGGCCGACCACCGCGCCGACGCACAGGGACAAGCGTAGGACGAGCAACCCTGGCGCGCCTCGCCGTCCCGAAGACAGGCGCCTGCGCCGATTGGTGATCACACTGTACACCAGCCCCGTATACCCCTCGGGGGGCCGTGCAGGCGCGGACGGTGTCTCCGCGGCGTCCCTTGCGGTCGGCATGCTCCCCGTCAAGGGCCGGGTGGTGGCCCATCCTGCAAAAGCGCTCCCAGTAACGCGCCACCACGCCGCTGGGCATCGCCGCCCCCCTTAGCTGACCGCGTGGCGGCCAGCCTGCCAGACAGGATCCACTGCCACCGGAAAGGCTGCGTACCTGCCTTCGCCCTGTAAGCCCGCCGTTGGACCTCGATCAAGTGCAAAACTCTCGACGGGCCGCCCGTCGCCCGCAATATCGCGAGTGTGTGCCGCTAAGCTGTTGCTTAAGCTTCGCCAGACTGCCGCGGTAGGTGTCACGCCCACGGAGACACATCAGCACAAGACATTCACGCTCTCTTGTTACGGGAGGATCCGCGGGGGGATTGATGGCCACGCGGTCCGGCAGGGCCGCGGGCTGGGGCGGGCCGGCCCCATACCGTTCCGGGTGGCAAGCGTAGGCCGCCACCAGGACGGCGGCCCGCGTGCCTCGAATCTCCCGCTCTCGGGCGCTTAAGACCCACTGCCGCCAGACGACCCTCCGCCGCCGCCTGATGACCCACCGACACCGGACGAACTTCCACCCCCTGATGAGCCGCCCCCACCGGAGGAGCCGCCGCCGGAAGAGGATCCCCCTCCGCTGCTCGATGACTTGCCGCCAGACGATCCCGACGAGGAGCGGGACGACGAGCTCACCATCTTCATCAGCTCCTGCTTGACCATCATGGACAATTCCGTGGTCATGGTGGGAGACGCCATGACCTTCTTGACCTCCGTTTGGACCAGCGTCGAGCCGGTCGGCGAGGACAGCGCCAGCGCCACCGCCGCAGCCAGGGTCTTTTCGCCTTCCGGCGTCATGAGCGCTGCCTTCATTTGGCCAGCCGCCAGCGTTTCCGCGATGAAGTGTTGCATCTTGGGGGTTTCCAATTCGTCGCGCACGGCTTTTTGGACCTCCACGGATGGGACACCACCGCCGGACCCGCCGCCTGACGAACTGCCACCGCTGGAACCCCCCGAGGCGCTGGTGCGGCCACCGGTGCTACCGTGCTGGGGCACCGCGCCACCCCCCAGCGAACAACCGACCAGCGTGAGCGTCAACACCAATGCCAGCGTGGCCAGCACCAACCCCGTGGCGCCGAGCCGTCGCCCGCTGTCTTCACGGTCTTCGCTGTTCGCGACGCCGCCGCTCGCCACGCGTCACCCCTCCCGTCTCAGGGTGGCTCAGCGGGCGCGGCTTACGAGCAGCAATACTCTCCTGCTATGTCAGATCGCACCACCATTTCCGCAAACTGAACCTCGGACACTTGATTGTAGACCCGGTGGCGCGCCGTCGGCACATTGTCGGCCGACGCCACCGCCAAAAGCGTGCGGCCCCCGCCTGAGACCAGGTGACCCTCGGCGTCGCGCTGGGTACCGGCGTGCAGCATCACGACGCCGGACGCGGCGGGGTAGGACACCCGAGCCCCCGCCACCGAGCGGTCTGGGTAGCCCGACGCCGCCATCACGACGGCCACCGCCGCGCCCGACCAGGCGGGTGACCGACTGGGCAGTTCGCCCGTGGCCGCACCGAGCCAATATGGCATGAGGTCGTCCGTCACGAGGGCAAGCGCCACCGCCGCCTCGGGATCGCCCAGCCGCACATTCCACTCCAACACCCGAGGGCCGTCGGCGGTCATCATGAGGCCGGCGTACAGCACCCCCGCAAACGGTCGCCCCTGGCGGGCAAGTTCGTCCACCACCGGCATGAAGACGCGGTCCGCGAGCCAATCTGCCAGTCGGGGGGTCCACTGGGCATGCGGCCCGACCGCCCCCATTCCGCCCGTATTCGGCCCACGGTCCCCGTCTCCCACGCGTTTGTAGTCCTGCGTGGCCGGCAGCCACGCCAGGCGGCGCCCATCGGTCAGCGCCATGGCCGAAAGCTCCGGACCAAAAAGTCGCTCCTCCAGCAACACGCGGGCGGCCGCAGTCTCAAACCGGGGATCACCCATGAGCTGGCGGACTGCGTCGCGCGCAGCCCGAGGGTCCTCCGTCACCAAGACGCCCTTGCCCGCCGCCAGGCCATCGGCCTTCACCACCACCGGTCCCTGCCAATCGGACAACACGCGGTCGGCCTCGGCCGCTGAGGCCACCACCTGGGCTCGCGCGGTGGGTACACCCAGCCGCTCCATCAGGGTCTTGGCGCCCACTTTGCTGCTTTCCAGCTCCGCGGCCGCCGCCGAGGGGCCGCACACCAAAAGTCCCTCGTGACGCAGATGATCGGCCCACCCGGCCGCCAGTGGTGCTTCAGGTCCAATCAGGACCAAGGCGTGAAGGTCCTTCGCCAGCGTCGACACGGCCGTGACGTCCCGAGCCTCCACACACTCCACGTCCTCCGCCATTCCTGCGTTGCCAGGGGACACCACCACCCGGTCCACCATGGGGCTCGCTTGGCACGCGCGCGCCAGCGCGTGCTCACGAAACCCGTTTCCCACCACCACCACGTTCATGGGGCACCTCCCTCCGGCGACACGGTCGCATCCCTCCGTCAATCGAGGGATCAGTGGCGAAAGTGGCGCTCGCCGGTAAACCACAGGGCCAGACCCGCCGTAGAGGCCGCGTCGATCACGGCGGCGTCGCGCACCGACCCGCCCGGAGACACGGCGGCCCGCACATGGGCCGCCGCCAGAGCCTCCACGGTATCCGGGAAGAAAAACGCGTCGGAGGCCAGCACTGCACCGGCCGCCTTATCCCCAGCGCGGGCTATGGCCTGGTGCACCGCGTCAATGCGGTTGGTTTGGCCCTGGCCCAGTCCCACGGTGGCCCCGTCGCGCACCAGCGCCACGGCGTTGGATTTCTGGTGCTGGGCCACCACCCAGGCTAGTGTCAGATCGTCGTCCGGCGTGCCGGCCGGGCCGGCCACCTGCCGCCACTCGGCTGCGTCCACGCGGCGACGGTCGGGGTCTTGGACCAAGAGCGCTCCGGCGACACTTTTCACCTCGCGGCCCCACACGCCCAAGCCCTTGGGCATCGTTGCCTCAAGCACGCGCAGATTTTTCTTGGCCGCCAACACGGCGCACGCCTCGGGCGACACCTCCGGCGCCACCACCACCTCCAGAAAGCCCCCGCGCACCAGTGCGCGCGCCGCATCGGCGTCGAGCGGCTGGTTGAACGCCACGATGCCGCCAAAGATCGACACCGGGTCGGCCGCCTGCACGCGGGCCCACGCCTTCGCGGCCGTCGGCGCCAGCGCCACGCCGCACGGCATCTGATGCTTTAATCCCACGGCGCCCGGTCCAGGCAGGTCCCACACTAGCCGCCACGCCGATTCCACATCAGTCCAATTGTTATAGGAGAGCGCTTTGCCCTGCAGCGGCGGTGCGGCGCCCCACCCCAGGGGGCCCGGCACCTCGTACACCGCGGCCTCCTGATGCGGGTTCTCCCCATAGCGAAGACTTCCCGCGCGATCTCCGGTGAGCGTCAGCCGCTCAGGCCACTCGGGCCCCGCCCACCCGGTGAACACCTGAGCAATATCGGCGTCGTAGGCCGCCACCAGTCGAAAGGCATAGGCGGCCAGCTCGCGACGGTAGGCCTCATCCCAGCCGGCCAAGCCCCGGGCCCTGGCGTCCGCATACTGACTGGGATCCGCAAGCACTGCCACGCGAGCAAAGTTTTTGGCCGCCGCACGCACCAGGCTCACGCCGCCAATGTCGACCTGCTCAATCAGGGTGGCCGGGTCAGCTCCGGTGAGCCAAGCCTGCCGAAAGGGATAAAGGTTGGCCACCACGATGTCGATGGGTGCGATGCCCGCCTGGTCCAGCTCCCTTGCGTGCTCCGGACTGCCGTCAGCCAAAATACCACCAAAAATCCCCGGATGAAGCGTCTTCACACGTCCCCCCAAAATCTCACCAAACCCCGTGATGGCCTGAGTGTCCTGCACAGAAAGCCCGGCCGCACTAAGCGCCCGAGCGGTTCCCCCGGTAGCCATGAGCGTTACGTCCTGCTCCACCAGCCAGGCTGCCAGCTCGATGAGTCCGGTTTTGTCATACGTGCTGATAAGGGCCCGCATCTCTCCACCTCCTGCCAACTTCCGGCCAACTTCTTCTCCCAACGTCTCTTGCCCCACATCGCCCGCTAGAGTTCCCGGTCGGAGCGGGCATGGATCTTGGGTTCGGTCCAGGTCACGTGGCGGCCATCTACCTGCAGCCACCCTTGCTCCAGCGCCCAGGCGGCGGCGGGCAGCAGCCGATGCTCCACCACCTGCAGTCGGGCTGCGAGCGTGTCCGGGGTGTCGCCGGGCGCCACCGCGACCGCCTCCTGCGCCACGATGGGACCCGAATCCAGCCCCGCATCCACCAGGTGGACGGTCACCCCAGTCACCTTGACCCCGTGCGCCAGCGCCTGCTCAACGGCGTTCAGCCCGGGAAACGCCGGCAACAGCGAGGGATGCACGTTCAGGATACGACCGGGATAGCGGTCAACCACCGGGGCGCGCAGGATGCGCAGGTACCCAGCCGCCACCACCGCATCGATGTGGGCGTCGCCGAGCCACGCCGCCAGCTCCCGGTCGTAAGCGACGGGCCCCCGGTCCGCACGCGGAAGCAGGACCCGGGCCGACACCCCCGCCCGCGCCGCAATGTCCAGCGCCCCCACGTTGGCCCGGTGGCTCACCACCAAGCGCACGTTCAAGCCCGCATCCAGCAGCGCCGCCAAATTGCTGCCACGCCCCCCTACCAGTACCGCCCACTTCATCCCCACACCACGCCCGCCGCCGCAGTCACCGTCCCCACCCGATGCACCGGCCAGCCCGTGGGGGCCAGTTGCCGTCGCACCGCGTCTTCCATTGCGGGATCCACCACCAGGACGTATCCCACACCCAGGTTGAACACCCGGCCCATCTCGATGACGTCTACGCCGGCCAGCTTCTGAAACGCGATCATCTCAGGCGGTCGGGGCCAGTCCACCGGGCCCAGCGTAACCCCGTGCCCGCCCAGCACCCGCGGCACATTTTCCGTCAGCCCTCCCCCGGTGATGTGGGCCATGGCCGCCACCGGCACCTCCCGCAGGAGTCCCAGCACCGGCTTGACGTAAATGCGCGTCGGTTCAAGCAGGGCCGCCCCCCACGACCGCGTGCCGCCGGGCACCGGCGCATCGTACGGCACGCCCTGCTCTTGTAGCACGTGCCGCAGGAGGCTGAATCCGTTGGCATGAAAGCCACTGGCGGCAATGCCCAGCACCGCCATCCCCGGCGCGACCCCCGGCGCCGGGACCCGGTCGGCCAAGAGGCGGCCCACGGCGGTGCCGGCCAGGTCCGCCACCCCGGGCGCGTACACGCCCGGCATTTCGGCCGTCTCACCGCCCAACAGGGCGCAGCCCGCCATGAGGCACCCCCGGTCCACGCCGGCCACCACTTGCTCGGCCCACGCGGGGTCCAGCGCAGACGTGGCCAGGTAGTCCAAGAAAAACAGGGGCTCGGCCCCGGCGGTCAGCACGTCGTTGACCGACATCGCGACCAAATCAATGCCCACGCTGTCCCACTGATTCAAGGCCGCCGCCACCAGCACCTTCGTTCCAACGCCATCCGTGCCGGCGACGAGCGTGGGGCCTTCTGGCAGTCGGAACGCCCCATAAAAGCCGCCCACGCCTTCCAGCACCTCGGGGCGGGCCGCCGCCGATCGCAGCACGCGCCGGTAGCGCGCCACGGCCTCGCTGCCGGCATCAATGTGCACACCGGCCTGGTCGTAGTGAGGCGAGTGCCGGCCCGCTTGACCGGGGTTAAGGGTTCGGTCTTCAGTCATCGCGCTTGCGAGGCTCCTTCTTTGGACAGCTGGGACGCTGCGCACACATGGGACGACGACTGGGACAACGGGTGAGAGAGCCCTTCGGAGAGTGTTTCTGAAAAGCTTCCAGAGAAACCGGGTGCAACCGTCCGATCCGAGCGCTCCAGCTCCCCGTCCGCTCCGATGGGCACCGGATATCCGACGCCAAAGCAGGCGAGGCACCAGTCGCCCCGGCCTGGTAGCGCCTCGCGGAGCCCCTCCTGGGACAGGTATCCGAGACTGTCGGCCCCAATGCGTTCCAACAATTCCGGCCCCGACAGGCTGGCCGCCGCTAGCTCCCGCGAGCGGCTGGTGTCAATGCCATAGTGGCACGGGTGGGTGTACGGGGGCGACGCGATGCGCATGTGCACGGCGCGGGCGCCTGCCCGGCGCAGCAGCTCCACCAGCCGGGCCGCCGTCGTGCCCCGCACCAGCGAGTCGTCCACCAGCACCACCCGCCGGTCGCGCACCACGTCCTCCACCGCCGACAACTTGAGGGCTACGCTGTCCGCGCGGCCGGTTTGGTTGGGCACGATGAAGGTGCGGCCTACATACCGGTTTTTCACCAGGCCAAAGTCCAGGGGAAGCCCGGCCGCTTCGGCGTAGCCCATCGCCGCCGGCAGGCTGGAGTCCGGGACGCCCACCACGACATCGGCCTCGGCCGGCTGCTCCTTCCAAAGCTGACGGCCCAGCGCCCGGCGGGTGCGGTGCACACTTTGGCCGTGCGACATGGAGTCCGACCGGGAAAAGTAGACCAGTTCAAACGCGCAAGGGGTCGGCGTCGCCGGCACCGGGCCCCAGGGCCGGCGCGTGGACATCCCCTCCCGGTCGATGACCAGCATCTCGCCTGGCTCAACGTCTCGGAGGTACGTGGCCCCCATGGCATCCAGCCCCGCCGTTTCAGAGGCCAGCACCACGCCACCATCCCGGGTGCCCACCACCAGCGGACGAATCCCGTGAGGATCGCGGAGCGCCACCAGCGACGTGGGCGTCAACACGACGTAGGCGAAGCCGCCCAGCAGCTGGTGGCTAGCCCCCTCCAAGGCCGTGAGCCAGCGCTGCGCCACCCCATGCGCCACCAAATGCGCCAGCACCTCGCTGTCCGAACTGGTTTGGAAAATGGCCCCCCGGGCCTCCAGCGTCCGGCGCAGCGTCGCATGGTTGGTGAGGTTGCCGTTGTGCGCGAGCGCCATCGGGCCGAAGCGCGACCGCATCAGGAGCGGCTGGGCGTTGTCCAGCGAGGATGTGCCCGTGGTGGAGTACCGCACGTGGCCAATGGCTAGCCGCGCGGCGGGCGGGCCTAAGGTGCTGAGTACCTCCGACACAAGGCCCATGCCTTTGTCCACCACGATGTCCCCGTCGGCGGCCCAGGCACGGCCGGCACTTTCCTGACCCCGGTGCTGCAGGGCAAACAAGCCGCGGTACACCAATTGGGCCGCATCGGGCACCTGAAACAAGCCCACGACGCCACATTCTTCCCGCGGCCGGTCGTCTTCCGGCCGCATGGCCCCATCCCGCGCCGCCGTGCCGACCGGCGTCATCCCCTCACCTCCTGCCACACTGATGCCGAAACATCGAGGCGCCGCCACACCGCTTCCATCTCAGCCCGGGACCAGGACACCACCCCGCCACGCGTATGGCAGGTCAACCGGGCGCCGGACGGCCGCACCACGCCCAGCGCGCGCCCGGGCACGCCCCGCGCCGCGAGCGCCGCCGTGAGTCGCGGCACGTCGGCCGGCGAGAGGGCAATCAGGGCCACGGCGGGGTCTTCGCCAAACAGCAACGGCACCACTTGGGACACCGGCACGTCCTCCAGATCCAGTGCGAGCGACAGCTCCGCCGGGCCCGCCAGCCACATCCCGGTGGCCGCCGCGGCAGTGCCGCCATCGCTCACGTCGTGGGCCGCCCGAATCCAGCCCGCATGGATCCCATCCCTCAGCACCGCCAGCACACCGCCCGCCGCATCCCAGTCCGGGGGCGCCGCCACACCCACGGCTCCGTCGCCCACCGCCAGGCGCCACACGCTGGCCGCCAGGTCACCCACGGCCGCCCCGATGCGCCACAGCACTAGCCCCGGCTCCGGCAGGCCCATGCGTGTCACCCGCTCGAGCGGCGCCACCCGTCCCACCGCGCCAATGACCGCCGTGGGCCAAATCGCCTGGGCGGTTCCCGCGGCCGACACGGTTTGGTTGTAAAGCGACACATTGCCGCCGGTCACCGGGACGCCCAGCGCCGCTGCCCCTTCGGCCACGCCGGCCACCAATTCCAAGAGTTGCCGGTACGTGGTGGGATCCTCGGGGCTGCCGGCGTTCAGGCCGTCCGACAAGCCCAGCGGCTCGGCGCCCGACACGCTAAGGTTCATAACCGCCTCCAACACCGCCCGGGCCGCGCCCGTCCAGGCGTCACCGGCTGCCCAGCGGGCCTGGCCATCCACCACGACCGCCAACCCCGCGTCCTCGGTCCCCCGAATCCGGAGGATCGCGGCATCTGCGCCAGGGCCGACGATGGTGGCCGCTTTCACCATGGAGTCGTACTGCCGGTACACATGCACGTGGGACGCCACCTCCGGGTGGCCCAACACGGCGCGCCACATGCCATCAAGCCGCACCGCGCTGACCTCCCCAAGCTCCAGCCGCTCACGGGCCGGGGCCAGGCGGCGCGGCCGCTCGGCCTCGGTGAGGGGCACGCCCTCCGTCAGCAGGTTGACGGGCAGCATCGCGAGCGCCTGGCCGCCCGCCTGGACCACGAGAATGCCGTCCGGGGTCGCATCCCCCACGTCCCACAGGGGAAGCTCCCACTGGGCCGCCACCGCCGCCACCGTGTCCAAGTTTTCGGGCGCCACCGCGAGCAGCATGCGCTCCTGCGACTCGGACAACATGATTTCGGCGGGGGACAAGTCCGGTTCGCGCAAACCCACCCGGTCCACGGCCAACACCACACCCACCCCGCTCTGGCTGGCCAGCTCGGCCACCGCCGACGACAGCCCCGACGCGCCCAGGTCTTGCACCGCGTGCACCCGGCCGGTGGCCAGCGCAGCCAGCACTACTTCGATGAGGAGCTTGCCCGTAAACGGGTCGCCCACCTGCACCATGGGCCGCTGGTCCGCCTGACGGCTGTCCAGTGCCCGCGACGCCAACAGCGACGCGCCGCCGATGCCGTCCCGGCCGGTGGTGGCGCCCAACAGCAGCAGGTGGTCACCGGCCCGGGCGCCTGCCGCGTTGACGCGGCCGATGGCCGCCCGGCTCCCCACGCACATCACGTTGACCAGCGGGTTTTTTTCATAGCCGGGGCCGTACGCCACTTCGCCCCCCACGGTGGGCACCCCCACGGCGTTGCCGTAGGCGGCGATGCCCGACACCACTCCGGGCTCCAGGCGCTCACGCTCCGGGCCCGTGCCAAACCGCAGCGAATCCAACAGCCCAATGGGTTCGGCCCCCATGGCCAGCACATCGCGAATGATGCCGCCCACCCCCGTGGCCGCGCCGGAAAACGGCTCCACAAACGACGGGTGGTTGTGCGACTCGACTTTAAAGACAATCTCCACCGTGTCGGAAAAGGGCACCGCCCCAGCATTGTCCCCCGGTCCCGCGGCCAGGCGGGCGGCCAGCGGCGGCGCCGGCGCAAGCCAGCGGAGCGCACGTTTCGACGACTTGTAACTGCAGTGCTCGCTCCAGAGCGCTCCCACCATCGCGAGTTCCAGATCGTTTGGGGCTCTCCCGAGCGACGCCACCAGATGCCGGTACTCCACCTCCGTGAGCCCGGCGTCCGCCGGCGTCATGACGCCCTCACCCGGTCGGCCCAGGCGGTCAGCAGGGCCGCGCCGTCGGTACCGCCCAACAACGCGTCGGTGGCCCGCTCGGGGTGCGGCATGAGCGCCATCACGCGGCCGCGCACCAGGCCGGCCACATGGTTTAGGGATCCGTTGGGGTTGTCCCCGTCGGCCAGTGAGCCGTCCGGCCCACAGTAGCGGAGCCACACCTCGCCCTCACCTTCGACGCGTTCCAGTGTCTCGGCGTCCGCCCACCAGCGGCCCTCGCGGTGCGCAATGGGCAAGGCCCATACCGTACCGGCTTGGTCCGCGCCCTCCCCGTCTCCACCGGGCATGGCTCGCTCCACCCGCACATGCTCCCAAGTGCAGCGAAACTGCCGGGAGCGGTTGACGGTCAGGGCGCCCGGCAACAGCCCCGCCTCACACAAGATTTGAAACCCATTGCAAATGCCAAGAATCGGGACGCCCCGTTGGGCCAGGGCGCGTACCTCAGCGATGGCGGGGGAATGTGCGGCCAGCGCGCCGCTGCGCAGGTAGTCACCGTAGCTGAACCCTCCGGGCAGCACCACCGCGTCGGCGTTCCCCAACGGGTCGCGGTGCCACACACGCCGCGCCGCGACTCCCAGCCCCGTGAGCGCCTGGACCGCGTCGCGGTCGCAGTTGCTGCCTGGGAACACCAGCACCGCCACACTCATCGGGCGGACCCATCCTCGCGGCCCAACGTTCTGTCCGGCGCGTCCTCCACGCGAAACGTCTCCATCACCGGGTTGGCCAGCACCCGATCCGCCATCGCCGTGGCCAGGGCACTCGCGTCGTCCGGGCTGTCGGCCGAAACGGTCAGCTGGATGCGGCGGCCCACCCGCACGTCTTCCACCGGGTAGCCCAAATGCTTCAAGACGCCCAGGATGGCCTCTCCCTCGGGGTCCAGCAGTGCGGGCTTCAGATCGACCGCCACCACCCGCTTAAAGTGCGGCATGGCCCATCACCCGGCGCAGCACTTCTTGATACGCTTCTTCCACTTGGCCCAGGTCCCGGCGGAACCGGTCCTTGTCCAAGCGCGTTTGGGTTTGGGCGTCCCACAAGCGGCACGTGTCGGGCGTAATTTCGTCGCCCAGTACTACCTCGCCGCGCCTCATCCCAAATTCCAACTTGAAGTCCACCAGGAGAATGTGCAGCTGCGCGAAGAACGCCGACAGCACGCGGTTGACGGTGCGCGCCCGCTGCTTCAAATCCGCCAGCCGTTCGGGACTGGCCAGCGCCAGCATGGCCACATGCTCGTCGTTGAGCAAGGGGTCCCCCAGCGCGTCGCTCTTGTAGTACGTCTCCACGATAGGGGTCTCAAGCCGCGTGCCCTCTGCCATCCCGGTGCGCTGCGCAAGCGAACCGGCCACCACGTTGCGCACCACCATTTCCAGCGCCAGCATGTCCAAGCGATCCACCAACAACCGGCGGTCGTCCAGCTGCCGCACCAGGTGCGTAGGCACGCCCGCGCGCTCCAGCACCGTGAACAGTACGGTCGAAAGCTTGGCGTTCACCACGCCCTTGTCAAGAATGGTGCCACGCTTCTGGCCATTAAACGCGGTGGCGTCGTCTTTGAACTCCATCTCGACGCGCTCCGGGTCACTGGTGGCCCAAACTTTTTTCGCCTTGCCTTCGTACAACAGCTCAGGCATCGCGCTTTCCCCCTTCACGTCGGCATCCTCGCCCGCGCCGAGGCTTTGTACCGGTCACCTGGACAACTACGAAGACTCGTCCAGAATCCCAATCCGCTCATAAATGGTCGGCACCTCGGCCAGGTACGCCTGCCAGTCGAAGAGCCCCTCCCGCTCCTCGCTGGACAGGTGGCCGCGCACCAGTGGATCGTCGGCCAGCGCGTCGCGGAATGAGCGCCCCTCGCCCTGGATCGCCGCCATGGCGGCAGCCTGCACCGCCCGGTAGGCGTCGTCCCGAGGAACCCCGGCGGCCACCAGCGCCAGCAGCACCCTTTGGGAGTACACCAGCCCCCCGCCATGCTCCAGGTTGGCCAACATTCGCTCCGGTTTCACCGTAAGGCCATCCAGAATGCGGGCCAGGTGATGCAACATGTAGTCGACCAGCGTGGTGGCGTCAGACAGCATGATCCGTTCCACGGAAGAATGGGAAATGTCCCGTTCATGCCAAAGCGGCATGTCTTCCAAGGCCGGCACCGCGTAGCCGCGCACCAGCCGCGCCAATCCCGACAATTGCTCGGACGACACCGGGTTGCGCTTGTGCGGCATGGCCGACGAGCCGCGCTGGCCCGCGCCAAAAGGCTCCTCCACCTCACCCACCTCGGTACGCTGCAAGTGGCGAATCTCGGTCGCGCACTTGTCGATGCTGGACGCCGTCAGCGCCAGGGCCAGGACCACCTCCGCATGCCGGTCGCGCTGCAGGACCTGCGTGGAGAGCGGTGACGGGGTGAGCCCCAGGTGCTCGCACACGTACTTTTCGATAAACGGCGGGATGTTGGCGTAGTGGCCCACCGCCCCGGAAATCTTCCCAAACGCCATCTGGGCGCGCGCGCGCTCGAGCCTATGCCGCTGTCGGCCAAATTCCAGCCAGTACAGCGCCCACTTGAGCCCGAAGCTAGTGGGCTCGGCGTGCATGCCGTGCGTCCGCCCAACGGCGGGCGTGTCGCGATGGGCCAGCGCCAGACGCCGGCATGCCGCCCGCACGCGGTCAACCCCCGTCAGCACCACATCCAGCGCCTCCACCAGCGTGGCTGAGAGCGCGGTATCCACGACGTCCGTGGATGTGAGCCCAAAGTGCAGCGCGCGGGCGTCGTCGGGGTCCACCGTCTCGGCCACCGCGGTCACAAAAGCAATCATGTCATGCCGATACATGGCTTCCAGCTCGTCGACCCGAGCGGCCGACACCGTCGCGCGCTCCCGGAGCCGCGCGGCCGTTCCCGCCGGGAACTGGCCCAGCGATTCATAGGCTGCCACCGCCAAGAGCTCTACTTCAAGCCACCGGTGGTAGCGCGCGTCATCACTCCACAGCGCCGCCATGCCGGGCCGGGTGTAGCGCTTGATCACGGAAATCTGCCTCCTCACCACCGGCGCGCGGCCGCCGCTACATTCCCGTCGATGCCGCCGGGCCGCGACGCCCCGGTTAGCGTGTCTAAGACGCCACCGAAAACACGTCCACCGTAAAACACCTCAGACCCACACGCAAGGGTTTTTGCGAACAAACCACCTGCGATCGTAAACAAACGTTCGGACTCGCGCGGGCAAGCACGGAGAAGGCCGCCGGGTAGCCCGGCGGCCGACATGCACATCGAGGTTACGGGTCGTACATAGTGAAAGCATTTGAATCTTCACTGGCGACCGTCCCTCCGAGCGGCCCCGTGAGTGTGGCGGGAAGGTTGGCAATAACCCGGTGCCCCTGGGCATGCGTATCCACAGTGACGGCCGACCCAGACGGCAGCGGCGCGCCCCAGTTGTTGGCCGCGGCCACACCCCAGTGCGTGTCGGTGCTGTTGGTCGCGTACGGCGTTAGTGCCTCCACGACACCCACGCCGCCCAGCGTGGTGGCGCTCGTGCTCACCAGCCACACCGGCGCGCTGGTTTGCCCCACCGCCATCGAGATGGTGGAGACGGGTGCCCTCTTGCTGTTGTCCCACCGCTCGGCTGGGGAACGCTCGGGCAGTGCCGCGCCTGTGGCGAGGTATTCGCTGGCCACCACCGGCATGGGATTGCCGGCCAATGCACGGAATCCCGTGCGGCGCGATGCCCGCATCTAGCAAAACCTCCTGATTTGCACACAATCCGTGGGAGCCGCTCATCACCACACCATCCCGCTGCCAACGATGAATTCCGGTTTATGGTCATCGATCCAAAGTCTCGTTAAGTTTACCAGAGTCTGTCCTAGCAAGGAACATGTCGGGTCCAGCTGTTCGGCGTCCTGCTGTCGCCAGCCAAGGGGTTCGGGTGGTGGTGACCCGCGCCGACCGTATGAACCGCGGCTTCCAAGGGACCCTAGACGCGAGGTGATGGGGTGGGCAAAGTTATTGGCCGGTTTCAAGACGCAGACAAGGCCGAGCGCGCAGTGGCGGACCTAAAACGCGAAGGATTCTCCGACCGGGACGTGTCCCTGGTAGCCAAGGATCCGCGCACCGGCAAGATAGAAAAGCATACCGCGGACCAGGGCGACCGCGGGCACGACAGCCTGTGGGATGGCACGGCCATCGGGGCGGGGGTTGGTGCGGGTGCCGGCCTGCTGGCCACGGCTGGCCTGCTGGTCATTCCCGGCATCGGGCCCATCCTGGCGCTGGGTCCGCTGGCGGCCACCCTGGGAATGGGCGCCGCTGGCGGCCTGGCCGGTGCCTTTATCGACTGGGGGGTGCCTGCCAACGAGGGGCACCGGCTGCAGCAGGACGTGGAGCGCGGGGAAGCCATTGTCTTGGTGGATTCCCCCACAAGCGACCGGGCGGCCGATATTTTGAGGCGGCACACCGACCACGTGCAAGTGGTGCGTTGACCCCTACAGCGGCAACCTCCCGAGGCGCAGAGAAGCCTCCCCTATCATTGGGCGGGCTTCTCTGTCTCCCCTACGCGCACCAGCAATTTGAGACTACTCCCACTCGATGGTGCCCGGCGGCTTCGAGGTGATGTCGTAGACGACCCGGTTGACTTCGGCCACTTCTCCCACGAGCCGCGTGGCCAGCCGATCCAGCACGTCGTGCGGCAGGCGAACCCAGTCTGCCGTCATCCCGTCGTCGCTGGACACCGCTCTCACGATCACCGTTTCGCCGTATGTCCGGTGGTCTCCCATCACGCCCACCGAGCGAATGCCCGGCAACACGGCAAATGCCTGCCAGATTTCGCGATCCCAGCCGTCCCCCGACAACTCGGCGCGCACGATCGCATCCGCGGTTCGCAAGACCCGGAGCCGCTCATCGGTCACTTCCCCCAAAATCCGAACCGCCAGGCCGGGCCCGGGAAAAGGCTGGCGCCACACCAGGGAGGCCGGCAGACCCAGGGCCTCGCCCACCAGCCGCACCTCGTCTTTGAACAGCAGCGAGAGCGGCTCCACCAGCCGGAGCGATACGTCGCTCGGCAGGCCACCCACGTTGTGATGCGACTTGATGGTGGCCGCCCCGCCTCCGCCTGACTCAATCACGTCGGGGTAGACGGTGCCCTGAATCAGGCACTCCACACCGGGATAAGCTTCCGCCGCCTGCTCAAACACCCGGATGAACTCGCGGCCCACGATGCGGCGCTTCTGCTCAGGATCCGTCACGCCGGAGAGCGCCGACACGAATCGGTCGTGGGCATCCACCACGGTAAGGTCGAGATCCGGAAAGGCCGCCCGCACTTCTTCCACTTCGCCCGCCCGCAAGAGCCCATTGTCCACCATCACAGCGTGCAGGCGGCTCCCCAGGGCCTTTTGGGCCAGCGCCGCGGCCACGGCGGAGTCCACCCCGCCCGACAGCGCCACCACCGCGTCGGCCGCTCCCACTTCCCGCTGGATACGGGCCACCGTGTCGGGCACGAAGTGCGCCGGGGTCCAGTCCTGGGGCACGCGGGCCACGCGCACGAGAAAATTCTCCAACAGGCGCCGTCCCGCTTCCGTGTGCCGCACTTCGGGATGAAACTGCACCCCGAGCACCCGACCGTCGGCCCGCGCAATCACCGCGGGGGCGCAGTCGGGGGTGGACGCCAAGATTCGGTACCCCGCGGGCAGGTGCTCCACCTCGTCGCCGTGCGACATCCAGACCGTACTCGTCCGCGGCAGGCCCAACAGCAGCGGATGGGTGGGCTCCCCCAGCGTGAGCGCCGCCCGGCCGTATTCTCGGCGCCCCGCCGAACGCACGCGGCCGCCCTCCGCATGCACCACCGCCTGCAGCCCGTAGCAGATGGCCAGCACCGGCACGCGGCCGTCCAGCCATGCGGGATCCACGGCCGGGGCGCCGTCGTCGTACACGCTCATGGGACCGCCCGACAGCACCAGCGCCGCCGGATGCAGTTCTGCCAAGCGCTCTTGGGCGCGGCGTGCTGGCACCACCTCGCAGAACACGTGCTGCTCACGGATGCGGCGGGCAATCAACTGGTTGTACTGGGCCCCAAAGTCGATGATGACCACAGGATTGGAGGAGGCATCGGTCGGTGAGGAGCCGCGGCTCATGCCTCCCCCTCGCGAATCAGTCGGCAGACGTCGGGGAGATTCCGGTACCGCTCGTCCACGTCCAGCCCGTAGCCCACCACAAACTGGTCCGGGATCTCAAAGCCTTTGTAGTACAGCGGCACCGCCACCTTGCGGCGGTCGGGCTTATCCAGCAGCGTGCAGATGCGCAGGGAAAGTGGCCCCCGCGCCTTCAGGTGGCCGAACAGATAGTTCAACGTGAGCCCGGTGTCCACGATGTCTTCCACAATCAGGACGTGCCGCCCGTCTACGCTGTGATCCAGGTCCTTTTGGATCTTGACAATACCCGACGAACGCGTGGATTCGCCGTAGGATGAGAGGGCCATGAAATCCATGGTCAGCGGCAGGTCGATGTGACGAGCCAGGTCCGCCGCAAACATGAACGCCCCTTTTAAGATGACGATCATCGTGAGCGGCTTTTGCTCGTAGTCCGCCGTGATGCGCCGGCCTAGCCGCTCGACTTTGTGTGCGATTTGCTCGTGCATGACCAGAGGCTCCGTGCGCTCCCCCGGATACGGTGGTACCATCCCTTCACTCCTCTCGTTCCTCTCGTGCGCGGGGCGCCCCGGAGGCCAGCGTTCGCCCGAGCGGCGGCCCGACCGCCCGGCCGGCGCGCCGCCGCACCCACGCTTGCCCCCGGAAATGGCTGGCCGCATCCGTCGTCTCCGGCGAAGGGGTGGCCGCCTCCGCCGGCCGGGCCAGCATCGCCGCCCGCACCGCCGCCAGCGACTGGCCCGCCTGCAGGCGCCGGCGAATATCCTTCAACCGGTCGACGTCCTCCCAGGTGTACTGCCGATGGCGGCCAGCCGACCGCGTCGGCTCCACGAGGCCCCATCGCTCGTAGTAGCGGATCTGCCGTGCGGTGAGGCCGGTCGCGTCTTCCACCGCACCGATGGACACCGCCTCCTTGCCATCCACGACACCCTCCCCTTCCCCGCTCGCTCGCCGCCGCGCCACGCCGTGCTGCTGATATTGTACACATTCGGGGCACGGCGCTCGCGGCACGCCAAAGAGGTGGGGCCCCCCCCCACCTCTCACCGCCACCTGTCCCCAGCGTTCGACGAACCCGTCACCCCCACCCGGTGGACTCGGCCGCTACGCCTCCCCGGTGCGTGCCAACAAACCCTGCCGATCCGCCAAGTGCCGCTCCAAACGCCCAATCTCCTGGTGCGCCTGGCCCAACTTATACGACATCTGCTGCAACTCGTCTTGCATTTTGTCCAGTCGATCTTCCCGATGCCCGTTGGCGCGGCTCATGCCGTCCACCAGCGTCCGCATCATCACGGCCTGTGCCTCCATGAGGGCCAACAGGCGTCCCCAGGTCTCGCGGCCATCGCCCTCCGGCCATGGGCGGGCCCCCAAGCCCTCTCGGGGCAGGCGCCGTCCGCTCATCCGCCGAGCCCGCGCGTCGCCTCCGTCGCCCGCCGCGCCGTCGGACGCCAGTCGGCGTACGATGGGCTCGAGCGCTCCGTCCCACTGCAGTACGTCTTCGGTCCGGACTAGGTACGGGCGCCCCGCCACACCAGTCTTACGGTCCGCCCGAAGCTGTCCCTGGCGAATCGCGTCGCGCACCCGCGCCGCCGCCTCCGGGGATATGCGTTCAATGTCACCCAGCGTCACGTCCATAATCCTCCCGCCCGGGAGTGCCCCCCTTCGATTGCTGACCTCGCTCTCAAGGATGCCCGGAGGTGAGTGGGACTATCCGCTATTGACGGGTTAATGTTTCAGGATGATCTCGCCATGTTCGTCGCAGTTGCAGGAGCCGGGGCCACCCCTCCCGGACAGAAGCAGGGGGCCCTCCCAACGAGGGCCCCCTGCTCAGGAGTCTTGTTACATCATCATGTCGCCCATGCCGGGGTTGGGCATGGCCGGCTCTTTCTTCTCCGGCTTGTCCGACACCAGGCACTCGGTCGTCAATAGCATGGCCGCGATCGAAGCAGCGTTCTGGATGGTGGCCCGCACCACCTTGGCGGGGTCGACGACGCCGGCCTTGACCAGGTCCTCGTACACACCGGTGGCGGCGTTGAAGCCCACTGTTCCCTTTTCCGCCTTCACCCGCGACACCACCACGGACCCCTCGGCCCCGGCGTTCTCCGCAATCTGCCGCACCGGCTCCTCAAGCGCACGGCGGACAATCTCTGCGCCCACCTTCTCGTCGCCGCTCGCGGACTGGGCCAGCTTCTCGACCGCGGGGAGCGCACGAATCAGAGCCGTGCCGCCACCGGCCACCATGCCCTCTTCGACACCGGCCCGCGTCGCCGACAGCGCATCCTCGATGCGGAGCTTCTTTTCCTTCAGTTCGACCTCGGTGGCCGCGCCCACCTGAATCACCGCCACGCCGCCGGAGAGCTTGGCCAAGCGCTCCTGCAACTTCTCCTTGTCGTAGTCCGAGGTGCTGTCTTCGATTTGGTTCTTCAGCACCTGGATGCGCTTCTTGATGGCATCCGAGGTTCCGCTGCCGCCGACCACAGTGGTTTCTTCCTTCTCCACCTTGACCTGGCGGGCCTTGCCCAGCATGTCCAGCGTGACGTTTTCCAGCTTCAGGCCAATGTCCTCGGAAATCACCTGGCCGCCGGTCAGGATCGCAATGTCCTCCAGCATGGCCTTGCGGCGGTCGCCGAAGCCCGGGGCCTTCACCGCGACAGCAGTGAGGGTGCCGCGCAACTTGTTCACCACCAGCGTCGCCAGAGCTTCCCCCTCGACGTCCTCGGCGATGATGAGGAAGGGCCGCCCCCGCTGAACCACCTTCTCCAGCACCGGCAGGAGGTCCTGAATCGCCGAGATCTTCTTGTCCGTGATGAGAATGAGCGGGTCGCTCAGGACCGCTTCCATCTTTTCGGTGTCGGTCACCATGTACGGCGACACGTAGCCCCGGTCAAACTGCATGCCTTCGACGGTTTCCAGCGTGGTTCCCATCGTCTTGGACTCCTCGACGGTGATGACGCCGTCGGCGCCCACCTTCTCCATGGCTTCCGCAATTAGCGTGCCAATTTCGGGGTCATTGGCCGACACCGACGCCACCTGGGTGATACTTTCCCGACCCTTCACGGGCTGGCTGACTTTCTTGATCTCCGCGACGGCCGCATCCACCGCCCGCTCGATGCCCCGCTTGACGCCCATCGGGTTGGCACCCGCCGTGACGTTCTTGAGTCCTTCGCGGGTCATGGCCTGGGCCAGCAGGGTGGCCGTCGTGGTACCATCACCTGCCACGTCTTGGGTCTTGGTGGCAACCTCTTTTACCAACTGCGCACCCATGTTTTCAAATGGGTCTTCCAGTTCGATCTCGCGCGCAATCGTGACGCCGTCGTTGGTGATCAAAGGAGCACCGAACTTCTTCTCCAGCACCACGTTGCGTCCCTTGGGCCCCAGCGTGACCTTGACCGCGTTGGCCAACTTGTCGACCCCGCGCTCCAGCGCTCGGCGGGCTTCCTCGTCATACACCATCTGCTTCGGCACAATATGGCCTCCCTATCAAACTGTGTTCGGCACTTTGGCGGGACAACCGGCTAGACGGCAACGTTCGCCGTCTCGAGGACTGCCACCAAATCCATCTCACTCAGCACCAGCAGGGCGCGGTCGCCCACCTTGAGTTTGGTCCCCGCCCCGGGCGTGAAGAGGACGACGTCATCGACCGCCACCTCCACGGGCACACGCTGGCCGTTGGCCAGCCAGCGGCCCGCGCCGACCGCCACCACTTTGGCCTTCTGGGGCTTGTCCTTGGCCACATCCGGCAGCACGATACCGGACGCGGTTTTTTCCTCCTCAACAACCTCGACCACGACCTTGTCGGCCAGCGGACGGATGTCCATGTTCCTGCCTCCTTGGAAAGGTGTTGATCACACTTGTTAG
>JAKARZ010000084.1 GCA_021828405.1 Bacillota bacterium | reverse complement strand
GGCGCAGGTGTGCGTAAGCCGCCCGCGGGGCGTCGTCGATCGTCCCGTCAGAGAGGACCAGAAAATGCCGCACCCCCAAGTCCCCGCCGACAGCGTCCGCCGGGTCTTGGGGGAGGGGATCGGCCACTTCCTGTTCCGTCTGAAAACTCGCGAACCCGTGATGGTCCTGGCGACTGACGGTGGTGTTCTTGAGCACGCCGGGAATCGGACGGCTCGGGAAACACTTCACCCAGCCAAGTTTGGGGAGACGCACGCGGTTCCCGACAATCTCGACGCTTTGGGGAAACCGGAGCGTGTCATCGCGGCCCCGCTTCTTAAAGGTGGGCCGGTGTTTCAGCGGCTGGGTCGGGACCCGCACCGGCGTCAGCGTCCCCGCTCGCAGCGCGTCCGCCAGGTGGCGCGCATCGCGCCGGTCCGTCTGGAGGCGGTCGGTCGGCCGCGTCGGCACCAGGCCCGGCGCGATGACCTGACACGCCACCCCCAGGGCCGTCAACTGCCGCTGCAGCCCATACCCCGTCGGCCCCGCCTCGTAGCAGGTCAGCAGCGTGCCGCGGTCCGGCTGCCGCATCACCCCCTTCCGCACGGCGGCCGCGTCGGCCGCCAGCACGCCCGCGTCTACCGCCGGCGTGCGACCTGGCGCCGCCACCGCCACCGCAATCGTCGCGGCACTCACATCGAACCCCACAAACCGGGTATACTCGCTCATAGCACCAGCCTCCCATCGTATGCGGCTCTGCACCGCTGCACGTTCATGCGTCGGTAGTGTAGCCCGCGACACTTGCGATTAGTGGGGGCGGGTGCTGTCATGCTATCTAAAGCCGGGGGTTTTACGCCTCATCTGATAAATGCGAACCCCGTGATAGGGTGGCAACAGTGCACTATGTGGATCCGACCCGCCGTGCGCTCAAGGAGGCTGTCTCGGGCCTGTTGTTCACCTGAGAAAGGAGCTTTTGTGCCTTCCCTCGCCAAACTGCTGGCGCAGTACCTGCAAAGCCGGCTGGATCGGCTGAGTCCCGAGGGTCTACCTCAAGTTGCAGGTGAGTTGGAGGCCATTGCCTTCTGGGCCCGGCTCACCGACACGCTGCCGCCGGAGCTCCGCAACGCCCTGTTGGACGCCGCGCCGGATGGTGTGACCCCCGATGCCGATCCGGTACCCGCGCCGTCCCCCCACCGACACGGGTCGAACGCGATCTCGGCCAACAGTGCCAGCGCCGTCTGCGCGGCGGCGTACTTTGGCCGGGATACATCCGCGTGCCGGAAGCCGTGGTCCGGGAACTCCACCTCGCCACCGGCGACCGTCTCAGCTACCGTGCGTTGCCGAACTACTCGTAAGGGCCGCCGCACTATGACCTTACGGTCCTGACACGTGGATCCCGCGCCCCCCTACCGCCGAATCCGTGGACCCAACTGGCCACAGAATCCAAGTGGCTCCGACACAAGCGAGAGTTCGTGATTTATGGCGACCTGAACTTCATCTCCTCGGTGGAATGCCGTGAGGAAGGCGCCCAGCGAGTGCTGGATGCTGCCGATTTGGCGCTGGCTTGGCGTCCGCCCCCCTCGGTACCTTCTAACTCGTCACTCGGCCGTCCCATGGCAGCCCCGCTCGAACCCAAGCCAGGAGCCCTCCGGCGAGGCTCACGGCGGAGCGACCCTGGGATTCCAACCGCGTGGCCACGGCCGCACTGCGCACGCCCTGGAGGCAGACACACACCACCGCCGCGTCCGCCGTCCCTGGCAGATGCGCGGACGAGGGCTCGGGCCCCACCAAGACGGCACCCGCGATGTGGCCCCGCGCGTACTCCACCTCGGGACGTACGTCCACGAACGGCACACCCTGGTGCATGAGGCGCTCGGCCTCCGCGACCGACACCTCCCGCGCCCCGGGTCCTGTTGCCGGCGCGGGCACGCCACACCAGGCGTCGTAGTCGATGGGCCCGGTAATCGTCGGGTGGTCGCCGCACACCGCGCACGCAGGGTCCCGGGCCACCTGGACCTGTTGCCATCGGCCCGTCCAGGCATCGTACAGCCCCAAGCGCCCCACCGCAGGCTCTCCCATGCGCCCCATGAGCTTCAACGCCTCCACCGCCTGAGTAGAGCCCAGGACCCCTGCGACAGCGCCCAGCACACCGGCTTCTGCGCAGTTGGGCACCGTGCCGGCCGGGGGCGGCTCGGGAAACACACACCGATAACAGCCTTCGCCTGGGCGAAACACCATCAGCTGGCCCTCGAAGCGCAGAATGGCGGCCGTCACTAGCGGCTTGGCCAGCAGGACCGCTGCATCGTTGACCAGATAGCGCGCAACAAACGAATCGCTCCCGTCCACGACCACGTCGTATCCCGCCATGACGTCCAGCACGTTGCCACTGTTCAGGTAGCCCACGTGCTCCACCACGCGAACCTCCGGGTTCAGAGCGGCCAAACGGTCTTTGGCGGAGGCGGTTTTCAGCCGCCCGATGTCACGAGTCCCATGCAGGACCTGCCGGTGGAGGTTCGAGAGGTCCACCCGATCGCCGTCGGCGATCCCGATGGTGCCGACGCCGGCGGCCGCCAAGTAAAGCGCGGCCGCCGACCCGAGTGCCCCGGCCCCCACCACTAGCACGCTGCTCGCGGACAGGGCACGCTGGCCCGCCAGACCAAGCTCCGGCAGGATAATTTGGCGGTGGTAGCGCGCGACGTCGCTTTCCGCCCGCGCCCGATCCGTTTCCGCCCGCTGTGGATTCACGTGTTCGTTCACCGCGCCCTCCTGTCCCGCTCGCTATTCCCCAGACACGGCCCGCAGAATCCACACCTCCTGGTCGGCCTGGAGCGCGAGAGGCTCGTCCGCCCAGCCCTCAGAAACAACGAGAGGTGCTGGCGCTGCGCGCCGTCCGGCTCGCGGAGCCACCGGCCCAGGCCGGGATGGCGGTGGTCCAGGACCACCCACAGCTCCGCCAGATCCCCCACACCGTCCACCGTGAGGGTGTCCCGGGATGAAAACTCCGCCGCTAGGTCGCGCGGCAAGTGCACCGCAATCATGAGAACGGGTCGCCCTCAAACACCTGCACCGAGAGAATCCGCGGCAACCGCTCGGCGATCGGGGTCCACGACGCCCCTTCATCCGCTAACCCAAACAGCTGGCCGTTCGTGGTGCCGACGTAAAGTCCCAGCGGGTCCTGGGTAGCTGCCCGAAAGGCGTCGCACAAGACGCCGCTGTACACCCGGTCCGGCAGACCCACATGGAGTCGGCTCCCCGTCTGGCCACCGTCGTCCGTGCGGTGCACGGCCATCTGCTCCTCGGGGTACCATCGCTCCAACGTGGACGTGAGGCGCACCACGAAGGCGGTCTCGGCTCGGCGCGGATGCGGCACCACCGGAAACCCAAAGTCGTCCGGCAGCGGTGCCGAGATGCGCTCCCAGTGCAAGCCCGCATCGTCGGACCGGCACACCCCGCCGTGGTTCTGCAGCCAGATTTGGTCCGCCCGCGCGGCCGACAGCTCAAACTTGTGGACGCACTGGCCCGCGGCCGGGTACTGCTGCCCTTCCGGCACAAAATCGGCGCGAATCCCCCGGTTGACGGGACCCCAGGTCTCGCCGCGGTCCCCGGACCGATAGATGCCCCCGGTCGAGACGGCGATGTACATGTGGTTGGCGTCGTTGGGATCCACCACGATAATATGACGGCACTTGCCGCCGAAGCCCGCGTCCCACACCTCGTGCGTGGGGTGGCGCCGCGGCGCGGCCACCTCGGCCCAGGAGTCCCCGCCGTCCAACGACCGAAACAGGCCGCTGGCCTCCACACTCGCGTAAATCGTGCCCGGACCATGTTCGTCGCCCACCGCCAGCAACCACAGCGTCATCACGCGCTCGGGGTCCTCCGCCCCGTAGGCGAGCCCCCCGCCGCCACGATCCCAAGTCGCCCCCCGTCTCGGGACCGACGAACCGCCGCGCCGTAGAACACGGAGTTCGCGCCCGCGAACACCGGCCGCGTCGGCGCATGGTAGGCCGTGGTGTAGACACTCGTGCCGCGCAACACCGGCCCCAAAGCGTCCCAATGCACCCGATCCGTCCAGGCAAATCGAAAGAGGCCTTTGTAGGTGCCCACCATAATGACCGTCAGCGCCGGACCATGATGCCCGTTCACTCCGCTCAACGGTGTCTCCACCGCTGGCCACCCCTCTCGTGTGTCACGGTTGGCGGCCGCGCCGCCCGACTCTGATGTTGACATCCTCCCCACGGCTCAAGCCGGGGGATTCCCCCGAGCCGTGGCGCGGTGCCTGCTTCATCGGGAGGCCAACGCCCTATCCCTCCACAGGCAGCCCCCCGAGCCCCCGGGCGGGGGACACGGGTCAGGCGGGATGGGGACGCAAGGGGACGCCCAAACGCTGACGCCCCCGATCTTCCAGCGTCTCCGCCGCCTTCCCGTCCGCCATCTTCGCGTACCCGCATGCGAGACAACAACAGCGCTCGCGGGTCGGCCGGTTGGCTTTCGCCGGGTGCCCGCACTGCGGACACGCTTGCGAGGAATAGGTGGCCGGCACCAACACCAACTGACCGCCCTGGGCCGCCAACGTGTACGCCAGCAACGTGACGAACCGCCCCCAGCCCATCTCCAGTATGGCACGATTCAGTCCCGCCTTCTGACGCCCCTGCGTGCCCGGTGGCTCCACCGTGCCCTTGGCCGATGCCGTCATATGGCCGATGCGCAGATCGTCCAGGGCCACCGTCGCGTGGTGTTGGCTGACGGTGGGGCTG
>JAKARZ010000031.1 GCA_021828405.1 Bacillota bacterium | reverse complement strand
ACCCCTCATGGGTGCGGTCCAGCCAGCCGTCCGCCGCCGATCCTCCGATGATGACCACCGAGATGCTTGGGCGCGCTGTGCCCGTCTGGCTCATCCCCACCAGAGACAGGGCCATCAGCAGCAGGCCTCCCATGCCCAGCGCGCGCCGAATCGTGCCCGTCATGCCGACTCCCTCCCACATTCGCGCCCCATCTTCAGCTAAACTTTATCTTAAGCCGGGGCGCCTGGCTAGGGGCCGACGGGCGAGAGAATCGGGCAAACGTCTCCGGCTGCGCGGCCCTCCCGAGGAGGCTTGCCAGCGTGGATTGAGGAGCCGATGGGCGTGACCGCCGGGCCGCGCCCTCCCCGATGGGTGCGGTGGGCGGCGGAGCGAACTCCGGTGCGCTTCAGGTAGCCGTCGTCAAGTGCCCGAAGGCGCGTAGCGGGCCAGCGGGCGGATGAGGTGCCCCGCGTCCCGCTGCTCCCAGTAGTGCGCCGTCCAACCCGCCAGGCGGGCGCAGGCGAAGGTGACGGGGCAGTCCGACGCGGACAGACCCAGCGCGGACAGCACCAGGGCGGCATAGAACTCGACGTTGGCGGCCAGGCGCCTGTCCGGCTTCCACCGGGCAAGTACCGCCAGCGCCGCCTGCTCCACTCGGGTCGCGCGGGCGGTCGATCCCGGGCCCGCGAGCGTGTGCAGGACGGCCCGCAGTCGATTGGCCCGGGGGTCTTCGGCGCGGTAGACACGATGCCCGAAGCCCATCAGGCGCTCACCGCGCTCTAGCAGGCTCACGAGGGCCGCCTCCAGGTCGGCCTCGCCTTCGAGCGCCGCCAGCTGGGCCAGCACGCCGGTGGGCGCGCCGCCGTGGAGCGGGCCCGACAGGGTGGCGATGCCCGCCGCCAGCGCCTCGGGCAGGCGGGCGCCGGTGCTGGCCGCCACGCGCACGGCAAAGGTCGACGCGTTCAGACTGTGCTCGGCGGCCATCACCCAATAGGCGTTCAAGGCCGATGCCTCGTGGTCGGCCGGCGGGTGGCCGGCCACGGCCGCGAGAAACCCGCGCGCCGCGTCGTGCGGCGTGGCGGCTGCCTCGGGGCGGACCAGCGCGGCATATTGGACCGGAAGCATTTGGGCAAAGGCGGCGCCCTCTTCGGGTGTATCCAGCGGCGCGCCGTCCCCCGCGGCCAGCACCAGCATGGCCAGTCGGGTCATGGGGTCGGCCACGCGCGGGATGTCGGGGGTGGGGCCGGGGGCGGCACCCTCGGCCGGGCGAAGGTCGGGGCGGCCGGTCACCAGCCACGGCACCAGGGCCGTCCACGTGGGAAACCGCGTGGCGACCTCGTCGAGGGCAAGACCCCGATAAGAGAGCCGGCCCGCCGCCCCGTCGACTTCGGACAGGTGGGTGGTGGCGACGATGACGTTGTCGAGGCCCGGCGGCACCGTGATGGGCGCGGACGGGGTTGGGTTTGCTGGGCTCGTGTCGCTGTATGCGGGCATGCTGTTCACCTCGCCACCACGATAAAAATCCGTGATAGCCTACACTCGTCCAATCGGTGTTAAGGTGATAATTAAATACATTCAGCAGGCTAGGGGCGTAAGGGGGGCATTTTGGACATTGAGTGGCTGTCCACGTTTCTGCTGGCCGCCGATAAGCTGTCGTTCCGGGAGGCGGCGCGGCGACGCTTCGTGAGCCAGGCCAGTGTGTCGCAGCAGGTGGCCCATTTGGAGGCCGCCGTGGGTCATCCGCTGTTCCGGCGGGTCGGGCGGCGCGTCGTGCTGACCGAGGAGGGTGAGCAGTTTCGGGTGTACGCGGCGCGCCTGGTGGCGCTCTGGGAGGAGGCCACCAGTCGGACGGCCGCGTCGGCCAGCCGCCGCGTGACCGTGGGGGCGGTTCCGCTGCTGGCAGAGACGGTTCTCCCGTGGCTGGCGGCCAGCTGGCTTTCCGCGCTCCCGGGCTTGGACCTGGTGGTGCGCGTGGGGACGCCCGCCGAACTGGTCGCGGCCCAGGTAGACGCCGCCCTCCTGCAGGAGGCGCCTCTGGACCGCGCGTGGCTAGCCGAGCCGCTGTGGACGGAGCCGGTGGCTCTCTACACGGGGGCCGACGACCGCGATTTCGAGGGACCTAATCCGGACGCCGGGCAAGTGCTGACGGATCGGCGGCTGCTGCTGGACGCGGGGGCCCCCTACAACGACGCCGTGCTGGCCCTTCTGTCACGCTTGGGCCTGCGGCCGCGCATGCTCCGGGTGGATCAGGTGGCGGTCGTCAAGCGCCTGGTGGCCGAGGGGCTCGGCGCGGCGGTGTTGCCTATCTCGGCGGCTTTTCGCGAGGCCACCGAGGGGCGTCTGCTGGAGGTGCCCGTGGCGGATCTCGCGATCATCCGGAGCCCGGTCTTCTGGGCACAACGCTACGATGGCTTCGGCAGCCCGGCCGTCGAGCTTGCCACCCGCCTGCTCCGCCGCCGGCGCGACGGGCCCAGCGGCTGACGGTGTGGCAATCCAGAAAGGGTCGGGGCCCGGGGGAGTTTGCCGGCGGGAGCGAGTCCCTTAGAATGGACCGGAGCACAAACCGGTTGGCCTTCCGGCCGACCCGTGGCGGGGCGAGGGCGCGCCATGAGACTGAAGTTGGAGGTGGTGGAACGTGCGGCAGGTGCGGGTTGGCATCAACGGAGTGTTTGGCAGCATTGGACGGCGGTTTCTTCGCGCAAGCTTGGCGCATCCAGCGGTCGAAGTGGTGGCGGGCAACGATTTGGGGGATCCCGCGGCGGGGATCCACTATCTGAAGTACGACTCCAATTTTGGCGTGCTGGATCGGGAGGTGCGCTATGACGGCGGGCGCCTCTACCTGGATGGCCGCGAGATCGCCATCACGGCGCACCGGAGCCCGGAGGACATTCCCTGGGGGGAACTGGGCGTGGACATCGTCATCGAAGCCACGGGCTTATTCACGGACGGCAACAAGGCGCGCGGCCATCTTCAGGGTGGGGCCAAGAAGGTGATCATCTCCGCCCCCGCCGAGCACGAGGACGTGACGCTGGTGCTGGGTGTCAACGAGCAACGCTACCGCCCCGACCGCGACCACATCATTTCCAACGCCAGCTGTACAACTAACTGCCTGGCCCCGGTGGCCAAGGTGCTGGACGACCGCTTTGGCATCACCGCAGGCGTTATGACCACCGCCCACTCGTACACGAACGACCAGCGGCTCCTGGATCTGGCACATCGCGATCTGCGCAAGGGCCGGGCGGCGGCCGAAAACATCATCCCGACCTCGACCGGGGCGGCCAAGGCGCTGCACCGCGTGCTGCCGCAGCTGGAGGGAAAGATGCACGGCATCGCGCTGCGCGTGCCCACGCCGGTGGTGTCGGTGGTGGACTTGGCGTTCACCACGGAGCGCGCGGCCAGTGTGGACGCCATCAACGACGCGTTTCGCGAGGCGGCCGCCGGAGCGCTGAGCCACTATCTCGCGGTGTCGGACCTTCCGCTGGTGTCGAGCGACTTCAAGGGCGATCCGCACTCGGCGACGGTGGACCTGCCGCTCACCATGGTGGTCGGGGGCTTGGCGAAAGTAATTGCCTGGTACGATAACGAGTGGGGATACTCCAACCGGATGGTGGAGCTGGCGCAGTACATCGCCGAGCAGGGGCTCTGAGATGGCGGTGTTGAAGCTGTCAGACCTGCCCATCGGGCGAGGCTCCCGCGTGCTGGTGCGGGTGGACCACAACGTGCCCGTGGACCACGGGCAGGTTGGGGATGACACGCGGATCGTCGAAAGCCTGCCCACCCTCGAGGCCCTGGTGCGGCGGGGCGCCGTCGCCATCGTGCTTAGCCATCTCGGGCGTCCGCACGGCGAAAGCGATCCGGCCCTGTCACTGGCGCCCGTGGCGGCTCGCCTCCAGCAACTGATGGAGGCGCCCGTGTCGTTTGTGCCGGCCACCGTGGGGCCGGACGCGGAGCGGGCGGTCGCGGCGGCGCCACCAGGATCGGTCGTGGTGCTGGAAAACCTCCGGTTTCACCCAGGCGAGACCGCCAACGATCCGGCGTTCGCGGACGCGCTGGCGCGGCTTGGCCAATTTTACGTCAATGACGCTTTCGGCACGGCGCACCGGGCACACGCCAGCACGGTGGGGCTGCCGGCCCGGCTGCCGGCGGCGGCCGGCTTGTTGGTGGACCGCGAGCTCGCAGCGCTCGGGGACTTGCGCCGGGGCCCGCGCCGACCCTACTGGGCCATCATTGGAGGGGCCAAGGTTGCGGACAAGCTCACGCTGCTGCAGCGCCTTTTGAGCCAGGTGGATGGGCTGGCGATTGGCGGTGGCATGGCCAACACCTTTCTGGCGGCCACGGGACACCCGGTGGGAGCGTCGCGCGTCGAGGTGGATCAGCTGGAAGCCGCCCAGGAACTGGTGGCGTCGGCTGGCGACCGCCTGCTTCTGCCGCCGGAGGTGGTGGTCGGCTCGGCCTTTGCGGCGGACGCCGCCGCACGGGTGGTGCCGGTGGACGGCGTGGAGCCCGGCGACTTTGTGATGGACGTCGGCCCCCGGACCGTCGAGCGGCTGGGGGAGGCGCTCGCCGATGCGGCCACGGTGTTTTGGAACGGGCCGCTCGGCGTGTTTGAGTGGCCCGCGTTTGCGGAGGGGACGCTCGCGACCGCGCGCCTGCTGGCCCAACTGCCAGCCCGCGTGGTGGTGGGCGGCGGCGACTCCGCCGCGGCGGTGGCCCGGGCGGGCTTGGCCGCGCAGTTTGCGCATGTGTCCACCGGCGGGGGGGCCGCCCTCGCCTACGTCGAGGGACTGGAACTGCCCGGGGTCGCGGCGCTGGCCCAAGGAGGCGCGCGATGAACCCCGAGCGCCGCCCGATGCTGGTCGCGAACTGGAAGATGCACAAGTCCGTGGCGGAGTCCGTGGCGTTTGTGCGGGCATGGAGTCGCCGCGTGGCGGAGGGCGCGACCCTGCCCGATCGCACTCAGGTGGAGGTGGTGGTGTGCCCGACGCTGCCCGCCCTGGCGCCGATGGCAGGCTTGCTGGACGCGCTAGGGGTGGCGGTGGGCGCCCAGAACGCCGACGTGGGCACCGAGGGGGCGGTGACCGGCGGCGTGTCCGCCCATCTCTTGGCCGAAGCCCTGGCCACCCACGTGATTGTTGGCCACTCCGAGCGCCGCCAGCTGTTTGGCGAGACGGACGCCGTCGTGGCGGCCAAAGCCGCGGCGGCGCTGAAGGCCGGCCTGACTCCGATCGTGTGCGTGGGGGAGTCGCCGGAGGAGCGCCGGTCGGGCGCGACGGAGCACGTGGTGGCGCAACAGCTTACGACGGTGCTGAACGCGGTGCCCGAGGGCGATGGCCGCTTGGTGGTGGCTTACGAGCCGCTGTGGGCGATTGGCACCGGGCAGGGCGCTGCCCCGGCCGATGCGAATCAGGTGGCGGGCTGGTGTCGATCCCGGGCGGCCGCCGCGTGGGGGGAGGCGGCGGCCGCCCGGGTCCGTATTCTCTATGGCGGGAGCGTGACCGCGGACAATATCCTGGGGTTCTGGCACGCCGAGGAGATTGACGGGGCGCTGGTGGGGGGAGCCTCCCTAGAGATAGAGTCGTGGCTGGCGATGGTGCGCACCGTGGCACCGGCGCCGTCCGGCCTGACGGGAGGTTTGGGGTGATGACGCCACGACCCTTGGTGCTGATGGTGCTTGATGGGTTTGGGCTTCGGGAGGATGCACCCGATAACGCGATTCGGCGAGCGCCCGCCCGCACGTTCGAGGCGCTGTGGGCCAAGTGGCCGCACACCACCCTCACAGCGCACGGCGAGGCGGTAGGCCTGATCCCGGGCCAAATGGGGGACTCCAACGTGGGGCACCTGACGTTGGGGGCGGGCCGCGTGGTGTATCAGAACTTGGCGCGCATTCACCGCGCCGTGGCCGAGGGCCGTTTTGCCGAGAACCCCGTGCTGGCGGAGCTGTTGAGCGACACGGTGCGCCGCCAGGCGCGGCTGCACCTGTACGGGCTGCTGTCGGAGGGTGGGGTGCACAGCCACCGCCTGCATGTGGAGGCGCTGCTGAAGGCGGCGCGCGCGGCGGGGGTTCAGGATTTGGTGCTTCACCTGAATCTGGACGGGCGGGACGTGCCGCCCCGGAGTGCGCTCGCGGAAGTCGCTTGGCTTGCGGACCGCATGCACCTCGGGCCGGAGGGCACCCGGGTGGGCACCGTGATGGGCCGCTATTTTGGGATGGACCGTGACCAGCGCTGGGACCGCACGGCGCGGGCGTACCGCGCGCTCGTCGAGGGCGAGGGACCGACGGCCCGGAGCGTGCCGGAGGTGATCAGTGCATCCTACGCGGCCGGGGTGACCGACGAGTTCGTGGAGCCCACCGTGCTGGTCGACGAGGCGGGGGCGCCGGTGGGGCGCGTGCGGGCGGATGACGCGGTCCTGTTCTTCAATTTTCGTGCGGACCGCATGCGCCAGATAGCGGCGGCCCTGGCGGATCCGCAGTTCGATGCGTTTGCCCGGCCCTTTCCCACCGTGGCCCGCGCCACTTCGATGACCCAGTACGACGAGGCGCGCCCGCTGCCGCATCTCTTTGCCCCGCAGGCGGTGCCGGACAACTTGGCGGAGTGGCTGGCGCGTCTGGGAATGTCCCAACTGCATGTCGCGGAGACGGAAAAGTACGCGCACGTGACCTTCTTCTTCAACGGCGGCGTCGAATCGGCGCTGGATCACGAAGATCGCGTACTGGTGCCGTCGCCGAACGTGGCCACCTACGACACGGTGCCCGAGATGTCGGCGCCGGCCATTACCAAGATCGTGGGGGATGCCATCGAGCAGGACCGGTACGACTTTATTTTGGTCAACTACGCCAACTGCGACATGGTGGGCCACACGGGCGACCTGGAAAGCACGCGCGCGGCGGTGCGCGCGGTAGACGATGGGATCCGCACCATTGCCGAGCGGGTACTGCACGCCGGAGGACTCTTGGTGATTACGGCGGACCACGGCAATGCCGAGCACATGCGCGACAGCCGCGGCGGTCCGGATACGAACCACACGGCGGCGCCGGTGCCGCTGGTGCTGGTGGGGGTGAGCGAGCCGCTTCGACTCAGGCCCGGTGGGCTGAAGGACGTGGCCCCGACGCTGCTGGCGGTGGCGGGACTGCCCATTCCCGCCGCCATGCAGGGGGAGGTGCTGGTGCAGCGAAATGGGGCGTCGGCGGTTGCCGATTGAGCGGGATGCGCCGAAGACACTACCCGCGGCGAAAGAGCCTGGGAGAACCGGCGAGAGCCAGGGAGAGCCAAGAAGAGCCAAGAAGTGAGCCCAGAGGAGGGATAGCGTGGCTGACAACGTCCGGGGGGTCAGGGCCTACGAAATCTTGGATTCGCGGGGGGTGCCGACGCTCGCGGTGCGGGTGGAACTCGAAGACGGCAGCGTGGGATTGGCGCGGGTGCCGTCAGGTGCGTCGACCGGCCGGCACGAAGCGGTAGAGTTGCGCGACGGAGGGGCGCGGTACGGCGGCCGGGGCGTCCGGCAAGCCGTAGACCACGTGCAGCGAGTCATTGCGCCCGTGCTGGTCGGGTGGCCGGCCACGGATCAAGCCGGGGTGGATCAGGCGCTCGTGGGGCTGGATGGCTCCCACAACAAGAGCCACTTGGGGGCCAACACGCTTTTGGGCGTGTCCCTGGCGGTGGCGCAGGCGGCGGCGGCGAGCACGGGCGTTCCCCTGTACCGGCATCTGGGAGGCCAGGCGGCCCGCGTGCTGCCGGTGCCGATGCTGAACGTGCTGAATGGCGGCGTGCATGCGGACAACACGGTCGACATTCAGGAGTTCATGCTGGTGCCGTGGGGGGCCCCCACGTTTGCCGAGGCCCTGCGGATGGCCGCGGAGACGTTTGTGGCGCTGAAGGCCCAGCTGAAGGCCCGGGGCTTGTCTACGACGGTGGGCGATGAGGGCGGGTTTGCGCCCAACCTGGGAGATGACCGGGAGGGACTCGACCTGCTGGTGGCCGCCATGGAGGATGCCGGCGTTGTGCCCGAGCGCGACATGGTGATTGCGCTTGACCCGGCGGCCTCCGAGTTTTATCGGGACGGCCAGTACCACGTCGGAAAGCGTGCGCTGTCGGCCGAGGCACTGATCGATTGGTACGCGGAGCTGGTGGGCGCGTACCCCATCGTGTCGCTCGAAGACGGGCTGGCCGAAGACGACTGGGAGGGCTGGCACACTCTGTGCGAGCGCCTGGGCTCGAAAATTCAATTGGTGGGCGACGACCTGTTTGTGACCAATCCCGAGCGCATTCGACGGGGGTTGGCGGAGCACAGCGCCAACGCCGTGCTCATCAAGCTCAATCAAATCGGCACCGTGACCGAAACCTTGGCCGCCGTGCGACTGACGCAGCAGGCCGGATGGCGCACGGTCATCTCCCATCGCTCGGGGGAGACTGAAGATACGACGATTGCTGACCTCGCGGTGGCGGTCAACACCGGCCAAATCAAGACCGGCAGCCTGTCGCGCAGTGAGCGGGTGGCCAAGTACAACCGCCTCCTGATCATGGCGGCGGACGATGCCGGACTCCAGTATGCGGGCCGGGCCGCGTTTGCATGAGCGATGGCATTCGGGCGGTGCTGCCCGGCGTCTATGCTTCGGCCCGGGCGGCCGCGCTGGCCGAGGTGGTGGACCTGGTGGTGTTTGACGTGGACGGTGTGCTGGTCGATGTGTCCCAAAGCTTTCCCGTCATGATCTGCGAGGTGGTCACCCAGTATCTGCGTGAGCTCGGATTTACCGGCTCCGGCCCGGCGCTGACGCCGGAGGAAACCCGCTGGTTCAAAACGGCCGGCGGCTTCAACAGCGACTGGATCTTGGCCGAGGCGGCCGTGCTGTTTTTCTTGGCCAAAGGCGAACATGGGGGCCGCCAAGCGTGGGACGTCCTGTCGCAGGCGCCCCCGCGGCTTCGGGAGGTATTGCGGGAAGTGGCGCGGCTGGGTGGCGGGTTGACCGGGTTTCGACGCACCCTGTTCCAGGATTTGTCCCGGGAGGCCGCGGCGCGGGTTGATGCGGCGGTGGACCGGGCCCGCATCGAGCGGCTGGCTCAGGAATTTTATGCCGGACCGGAAAGCCAGGCGGTTTATGGCATCACGGCTGAAACCTACCGCGGCCCCGCGCTCATGGCGTCAGAGCGCCCGCTGGTGGGGGACGGCGATCTGCCGCCCCGGCTAGCCTATGGCCTCTACACGGGGCGCACCGCCGGGGAAACCGCCGCCGCCATCAGGCTCACGGGTATCGGCGCTCGGCTCACCCCGAGCGCCATCGTGAACGCGGATATGGGGGTGTCCAAACCTAGCCCCGCGGGGCTGGTGTGGGCGGCGTCGGCGGTCGCGCCGCGGGTTCTGCTCTATGTGGGCGACAATCTGGATGACTGGGATGCGGCCGCCCGCTATGAAACCGAGCGCGGCCCCACGGCTCCCCCGTGCCTGTTTGCAGGCATTTTGTCGGGGGCGCTGGGCCCCGCGGCGTGGGAGCTGTTCGCGTCGCGCGGTGCCGAGGTGGTGGCGGACAACGTGAAGAACCTGATGCGCTGGCTAGCTGCACGGCAAGCGATGGCCGCTGGCGGCTGACATGGCCCGGCCGGGTCCAAAGCGCTATGCTAGAAATCGGGGCAACGCCCGATTTTTTGCGATTTCTTAGTGTAACGAGGAGGCCAACATGGCATTCATTCTGCCCAGCACCGCGATGCATCTTGCCAACGGCGCTGCCCCACCCGAGTCGCTGGACGCCTATCGCGCCCGGGGCGGATATGGAGGATGGGAGCGGGCTCGCGCCCTGGCGCCCGCCGCCGTGGTGGCGGAAGTCGAGGCGTCCGGCCTGCTGGGTCGCGGAGGAGCCGGCTTTCCCACGGGTGCCAAGTGGCGACTGACGCGTTCGAGCCCGGGCGGCGAACGGTACCTGGTGGTAAATGGGGCCGAAGGCGAGCCCGGATCCATGAAGGACCGCCTCCTGATGGCGGTGGCCCCGCATGCGGTGCTGGAGGGCATCCTGATTGCGGCCCATGCGCTGGAGGCTACGGGCGTCCTGTTTTACATCAATGACGAGTTCACGGCGGCCATCGCGGCGCTCAGCGCGGCGGCAGCGGCGCTGCCGGCGGTGCCCGGCACTGGGCCCTGGGCCGGCCGCCTGACGCTGGTGCCTGAAACGCACGTGTACATCGCGGGAGAGGAAACGGCCCTTATCAACGTGCTGATGCACGAGCCCGCGCAGCCCTGGCACAAGCCGCCGTATCCGAGCGACCGAGGCTATCGCCAGAGCCCCACGGCCGTGAACAACGTGGAGACGCTGGCGGCGGTGGCTGTGCTGTGGCAGCACGATCGGGCGTGGTTCCAGGCCGAGCGGCCGGCGCTGTTTTCCGTGTCCGGCGATGTGCAGCACCCAGGGGTGTACGAGCGGCCACTGGGGTACCGACTGGACCGGCTGCTGGCCGACGCCGGAGGACCGCCGGACGGCCACGTCTTCACCGCCGTGCTCCCCGGGGGCTACTCGATTCCGCCGGTGTTCCCCGAGCACTTTGGCGTGGAGTTGGAGCCGACCGCGCTGAGAGAGCTCGGGTCGGGCCTCGGCGCGTCAATCATCGCGGTGGCCAGCAACCGATCTCTGGGGGCGGTGGCCCACGACATCCTGGATTTCTTTGCTCGCGAGAGCTGCGGCAAGTGCCCGGTGTGTGTAAAGGGCACGCAAAATTTGGCCGGCGCGCTTGAGCCGGCCCGGAACGCCCCTCTGGGGGGGGAGCAGCTGACGGCCGTGCTGGCCATGGCTGGCAAGTATCGCAAGAAGGGCATCTGCTCGTTCTTGGACACCGCGGCCCAGGTGGCCCAGGCCGTCACGCCCCATCTGGGGACGTTGCGCTAGCGCATGGGTGCCTTGGGCGGGGCCCACACCTCGAGCAAGCCGATGTCTTGAAAGCCGAAGCGCATCAAAATGGGCGCGGAGGTGTCCTCGCGGGCATGCACCGCCACAAATTGGACGGCCTCGTGCGTCCGAAGCGCCTGGAGGCGGCGGCGCACGACCGCCTGATACAGGCCGTGGCCCCGGTGCGCCGGGGCGGTTTCGCCACCCCACAGCAACGCCCAGCCTCCAAAGTCCGTGAAGCCCCCGGCCGAGACCGCGGATCCATCCGGGCCGGCGACCCAGAACAGCCGTCGTGCGGGCGTCAGCCGGCCCCATTCCGCGGCGAGGCGCTCGGGCGTAGGCGGCGGGTCGTTAAACACCGCATGGTCCAGGGCCAGCACCGTCGCCAAGTCGTCCAGCGTGGTGACCTCCTGCACCCCAGGTGACGGGGCGGCCCGGTCCGGCCAGTCGCCCCGCCGCATCACGAGCACCCGCTCACGATCTTCGCGGAGGTACTGGTGCTGAGCCAAGAAATCCCGGAGACCCGGGGTGTCATACGGTCCGACGGCAAACCGCGGCCACGACGGGTAGCGCGCGGCGAGATCCTGCCACCACCGGGGCAGCCGATCCGGGGGCACCCGGGTCCGCATGACGCTGGATCCAAGCCCCTCGGCGTCAGGCAGCGTGCCAAAGCTGCCCCACGGATCGGACCAAGGCCAGGATCCGGGCCAGATTTCTGGCCGGGATCGTTCCATCACCTGCCAATACGCCGCCGAGTCTTCCGTTTGGGGCATCGCCCTTACGGAGTCGCGGCGTCTTTCGCCGTGGGGGACGTGAGCGGGGTCGGGTGGAGGCCCCAGGTCATAATCCGGGCGACGGGGGGGCGTACCCGCGGCGGCGGCGTGCGGCTGCCGCGCCGGCCGACGTAGACAATGGCTTCAATGGTTTCGCCGGGCTGGTACGCCAGTGCGTGCCGGATCGCCTCGCTCACCACCATGCGGCCCGTTCGCCACATGCCGGCAAAGCCCGCATCTTCCAGCAGCAACAGCAGCTGCGCCACGGCGGCGGACGTGGCAGCCTGATCCTCCCGCTGGCGCACCGGGTCGTCCGGGTCGCTGACCACGCCGACGAAAATCACCTGGGGCGCCCGCAGCAGCTTCGACTGCTCACGCGCCCGGGCGGCTTCCGGGGCCCAGCCTTTGGCGACGGCTTCATCGGCCCACAAGGCCCCGAGGGCCTCGCGATCCATGCCTTCCACCACGTGAAAGCGCCAGGGAAACGTCAAACGGTGGTTGGGGGCCTGGATCGCCAAGTGGATCAGGGCCGCGAGGGTGTCCCGGTCGGGGCCGGGGGCACCTTCTTCAAACAGGGCGGCACTGCGTCGGCGACTGACAAGCTCGGTGAGATTACTCAATGGATAATCCTCCTAAAAATCTTTCTCGGGATTCCCAGGGCTCGCCGGCAATGGGGGTTGCCCCCTTGGCGGCTGGGCGGCTCTCTCGATCCCCGCCCCGGTCATTTTAGCGGAGACGGGTCTGGCCGTCGGCTCGGGAGCCGCGCTGCCGCCTCGGCCGCCTGGTCAAGTTGGAGCTTCAGCCGATCCACGTCGACCGCGTCCTCCGTCCTGACGCTCCGGGCGGTAAGCGCCAGGACCGTCCCGCCCAGCGCATCAGCCAGAGAAAGGTCGTGCGTCGCGACTACCAGCGCCGCCGGGACGGCACGTACCATCGTGTAAAGTGCTTCGCGAGCGCGAAAGTCCAGATCCAGCGTGGGCTCGTCCAGGAAAATCAGGGCGGCGCGTTGGGCTAAGGCGCCCGCGATCTCGAGGCGCCGGCGTTCGCCGCCTGACAGGTGGCTCACGGGTGCCTGGAGACGCGCGCCGACGAGGCCGGCGCCGACCGCGATCCGCTGCGCCTCGTCGGCCGTGGCGCCGCGGGCCGTGAGGTAGGCCATCACGGACCGCTCCGCTTCGCCCACGGGGATTTGCGGGCAAAAGGCCACCGACAGACCCGGGGGGATCTCGACCCGGCCCTGGGTGGCCGGCCGCCGCCCGGCCAGCACCTCCAACAGCGTGGTTTTCCCTGCGCCGTTGGCGCCGGTCAGCACGAGCCGGCCCTGGCGCGGCACGGTGGCCGCAATGCCGCGATGCTGCGCGCGCCCTCGACTGACGGCCACGTCGACAGCCCGCAGCACGGTCGGGGGTCCTGGGGGTGGGTCGGGACACCGAAACCGCACGGGGGCATCGGGGAGGTCGGGCAGCGACACCCGGGCCGCGTCCCGCTCCAGTCTGCGTTTCATGGCGGTGACCCGCTTGTCCATCTGCTTGGCCCGCCGCTCGGCCGATGGCATGGTGGAGCCGGCCGCCCGATGGGCCTTCGCCGCAAAGTGGTCGAGCTGGTGCATCGAGGCTTCAATGCGCCGGCGCTCTTTCTTCGCCTGGTCATGGTGGGTGGAGGCGGCCGCCGCCTCGCCCGCCTCCAGCGCCAGCGCGTGGCTCGGGGTGCCGGGAAGCACCCGGAGCCGGTGGTGGTCCAAGAGCCAGGTGGTGTCCGCCACCTGGTCGCCGAGCCATCGGTCATGGGTGACCAGCAGCACCGCGCCGGCGTACGAAGCGAGGCGGGTGGCGAGCGCCTGGGTCCTGTCCAAGTCCAGGTGGTTGGTGGGCTCGTCGAGCACCACCAAGTCGGCCGCGAATTTCAGCGTCTCCATGAGATCCCGAAAGCGGCGTTCCCCGCCGCTGGCCGCATCGGGGTGGACCACCTGCTGGCCGGACCAGCGGCACGTGAGGCCGGTCGCGCGCTCCAGGTGACCCGCGGTGGGCGTGAGCTCACCCAGCAGGAGCCGCACCAACGTGCTTTTGCCGGTGCCGTTGGGCCCGACCAGCACGATGCGGGCCCCGTGCGGGACGGTGAACGACACGTCGGCAAACAGCGGGGGCGCGGCGGGATAGGCAAAAGCCAGTCGGTTGGCAGACAGCAACGATCGCACAATCAAGCCTCCCGGTCGCGTTGTGGTCAGCGCACGCTGAAGCTCATTGGCGTTCCTCTCCCAGGGGCTGGGCGACTAGCTACTGAAGACACCGCCAGTATAGCAGTTCTCTGCGGTCCGGCGGGCCACCGCCTCAACTGACGCGCGGTGTCGCGGATGAGTCTCCTGATGCGCAAGATCTCCCGGGAGGCCGAGGTTGGGGGTCCGTCAGCGATGGCGTCGCCGGAAAGCGTCTGTGTTACCATGTCCCTATAGGGGCGGTGGCACCGCTCCCCTGGACCGGACGGAAGGGCGTTGGGGAAAGGCGGACCGAGAGCATGCTGACAACGGTGGTCCTGATCGCGGTGGTGGTGGTGGGGGCGGCGACCGTGGTGTCCATTTTGATGCAGACCGGCAATGTGGCGGGCCTGACGGGCGGTGCCAGTGGCCTGGGACAGCAGATGTTCGGCAAAAAACGGGGTCTTGATGACCTGTTGGAGCGCGTCACGATGATTCTGGGCGGCGTATTGGTCGTCTTAATTGTGGTGGCGGACAAACTCTGGAGTTGACAACCAGCACCGCGGTGCACGCCGCGGTTTTTTCATGCGCCCTGGCGAACGTCGCCTGGGGCGGGGGAGCCTAGCATGCCCACGAAGGATCGGCGGCCCGTGAAACGGCGAACCCCGCGCCCCAGCCGCAGCGGTGCGGGACGGCGCTTGCGGCGTGGGGCGGCCGGACGCTCGTCGGACACAGGTCTCCGGCAGCGTGTGTACGATATCTTGCGCGACGCGAGCCAAGCCATGCCGCGCGAGGAGTTGGCGCGCCGCCTTGGCGGGGGGCGGCGCGGCAGCCAATCTGCTTGGCCGCAATTGGTGGACGAAGGCTGGCTGGCCGCCGGCGACAGCGGGGTTGAGCTGCGCTGGGCGACCGGTGAGCTGCGCCTGAATCAGCGCGGCTTTGGCTTTGTGGTGGGGCCGCCGGACGGAGATGTCTTTGTGCCGGCCCGCTGGCTCCACGGCGCGTTTCACGGCGACCAGGTGGAGGTGTGGTGGCGCCCCCGTCCCGATGGCCCGGGCCCGGAGGGCGAGGTCATGCGGGTGCTGGATCGGGGACCGCGTCGGATGGTGGGGCGCCTCGAGGAGACGCGCGGCGTTTGGCGGGTGGTGGCCGCGGATGCACGCCTGCCGGAGGTGCGCGTGACGGACCCGAATCTGACCGCCGGCCACTTGGTGGTGGTGGAGTGGACGGCCTCGCCGACGGGGGCGCCGCAGGGCCGGGTCGTGGAGCGCTTGGGCGTTGCCGACGGGCCGGGGCAAGACGTTCGCCTGGTGATGGCGGAACACAACTTGCCAGCCGCGTTCCCGGCGGCGGTGATGGTCGAGGCCGAGGCACTTCCTCAGGGCGTCCGCACCGAGGACCTTCGCGGCCGGGAGGATTTGACCGACCGGTTGGTGGTGACCATCGACGGGGCGGACGCCAAGGACCTGGACGACGCGATATCCGTCGAGCGCCGGGGTCGCCGCTTCGAGGTGGGGGTGCACATCGCGGACGTGTCGCACTACGTTCGCGAGGGGCGTGCCCTGGACGCCGAGGCACGCGAACGGGGCACTAGCGTGTATCTGGTGGACCGGGTCATTCCCATGTTGCCGCCCGCCCTATCAAATGGCTTGGCCAGCCTGAATGCCGCCCAGCTGCGGCTCACGTTGTCGGCCTTTGTGACGGTGGCCCAGGACGGAGCGCCCGTGTCGGTGCGCTTTGCGCCGACATACATTCGCACGCGCGCGCGGCTCACCTATGAAGGGGTGAACCGCGCGCTCGCGGGCGAGGGCGGGGACTTGGCCGACCTGCTGCCGTGGCTCCGAGAGGCCGAGGAGTTGGCGCGGCGGCTGCACGCCGCACGCGTGCGCCGCGGCGCCGTGGATTTCGACCTGCCTGAAGCCAAGATCCTGTTGGACGATTATGGCCGCCCGGTCGATGTGCGGCTGCGCGAGCGGGGCCCGGCCGAGCGCCTCATCGAGGAGTTCATGCTCCTGGCCAACGAAGCGGTGGCTCGGCAGTTGGGCGAGATGAATCTCCCAGCGCTATATCGGGTCCACGAACCGCCAACCGACGAGAAGCTGACAGACCTGCGCACGCTGGTGGCGGCTCTGGGACACCGACTGCCCACGCCGGTTACCCCGATGGCGCTGCAGCAGCTGCTGCAGCGGGTCGAAGGGAAACCGGAGGCGCGCTTGGTGACCGAGGCGACGCTCCGCTCGATGCGACAAGCGCGCTACGCACCGGACAATTTGGGCCATTTCGGTCTGGCGGCGGACCACTACACGCACTTCACCTCGCCGATTCGGCGTTATCCCGACTTGTTTGTGCACCGCGTGCTGAAGGCATGGATCACCAAGACCGCGGGTGCCGCGGACCTGGCCCGCTGGCGGCACGATGCGGCGCCCGTGGCGGAACAAGCCTCCGAGCGGGAGCGGGCCGCGATGGAGGCCGAGCGGGATTCCGTGGCTGTGAAGCAGGTGCAATTCATGGCGGACAAAGTCGGGGAGGAATTTGTGGGCCTCGTGTCCGGTGTCACCAGCTTCGGGCTGTTTGTGGAGTTGCCTACCCTCATCGAGGGCCTGGTGCGCGTCGACAGCCTTCCCCCCGACCGATACGAGCATGACGCCGTCCACCACACGCTCACAGGCACCGGGCGGGGCGTGCGGTACCGGCTAGGCGATCCGCTGCGGATCGTAGTGGCCCGCGTGGACCAGGACACGCGGCGCATTGACTTCGCCTTGGCGCCGGAGCCGGCCCCGCCCGCTGCGGCCGCGACACCTCGCCCCGCCCGACGTCGGCGCAAGAAGGGACCTCGCCAGAAGGACGCCCCGGCCAGTCCTTGAAGGACGGTAGCTATGCGGGACGGCCGGCGAGGTGGACGGCCTCGGCCACCCCGGCCTGCTCGCCGGCCGTGAGCGGGCGAAAGGGCGCCCGCGGGGGGCCAAGGTCCATGCCCCGCAGGCGGGCCGCTTCGCGGAGGCATTGGACGTACGGCCCCTTCAGTCGTTCCCGGGTTTGAATGACCTGCCGCTGCCGCGGGGCGCCGGCGGGGGTAAACGCATCGCGCGTGGCGGCCGCGAGCAACTCGGGGAAGGCGGAGGCCAGCCCGGTGACGCTTCCGGCGCCGATGGCCGTCGCATAAAGCACCAAGCTTTCCGCGCCCGTGTACGTGTTGAGCCCCAGATCGCGGTACAGCAGGAGCCGGGTGGCGTCCCGACTGGAGTCCTTGATCCCGATATAGGCGTCCGTCTCGGCCAGCAGTCGGGCGGCCAGGGCTGGCGTGAGGTCGCTCTGTGCGTGGCTTGGGATGTTGTACCAGAGCAGGGGCAACGAGGCCTGCCGCGCGAGGGCGGCGTAGTATGCCACCAGCGCGTCGGCGTCGTGGGTGTAGTACGGCGGGCTCACCACCGCCGCGCCTGCCGCGCCGGCGTCGGCGGCGTGAGCCAAAAGCGTCTTGGTGTCCGCCACGTTCAGGCTGCCCACCTGCACATACACCGGCACATGGCTGACCCGCACAATCGCTTCCAGCCCTCGGCGTCGTTCGTCGACCGAGAGGGTTACCCCCTCGCCCGTGGTGCCAAAGGCAAAGTGACCATCCACCCCGGCCCGCTCCAGCCAGTCCAGGTAGTCCGGGTAGCGGCCCACATCGAGGCGCCCCGCTGCGTCAAACGGGGTTAGCAGGGCCGGCATCGTCAGAGGTCCCTCCACACATCACACTCCTCTCGCCATTTTAGCGGGCCGCCGCCGCCGCGGGAGGACTAGCCGGAAATTAGGCGGTGGCAAAGAAAGGCCGGCGGGCGCGCTGCCGCCCAGAGGTGTTGCCGTCACTCTCCTACGGCAGTCGGCGCCAGAGTCGTGCTTCGCAGGAAACGGACATCGTGGCCGCTGGCGCTGCTGCCATCGACCGTTCTGCGGCGTGAAAGGGGGGTATGATGCGTGTGCCGTACATCGTTCGGGTGCGAGCGCCGTGTCGTGAGGCTGCCCAAGAACCTCTGAGATTCGCGGCGGACTGGCGACAAGTACCTAGCCGATGCTGTGGACGGCGGGTGGCTCCGGCCACCACCGGCATCCGCACGACCTCGACGGGATGATGCCCTGTGTCCGGTCTTTGCGCGGCGACCTTGGACGCCACCAGACGCGGTATCCGTCGACAAGACGCCGAGCGCAAACGCAAGGGGTCGGACGTCCGGGACTCTCCACCAGGGAAACCGGACGCGACACTTGGAGGGATCACACCACGGTAGCGGCCACCCATCGGCATGCGCACGGTAACTTGGGCCAAAGGGACGGTAATAGGATTCCGCCTGTCGGCGCCACACCCCCGGTCAAGTGTCCAGTGAGCCGCATAACCAGGCACACAGAAGCGCCGCCAAGCGGGGAGGGGAGATCCGCTTGAAGTGTCACGGCTAGCGCTTGCGCAACGCGGCCCCGACGCGTAAACTCCGAGAGCCCAGGCAGGGAGGAGCGGCAATGAGCGGAGAAGAGCGGCGGGTGGCGGAAAACCGCCGTGCGCGGTTTGACTACGAAATCATCGAGCGGGTGGAAGCCGGCATGGTGCTCTATGGCACTGAGGTGAAGTCTCTGCGGCAGGGCCATGCGAACCTACGCGACAGCCACGCCCTGGTGCGTCGGGGCGAGTGCTGGCTCATCAACCTGCACATCCCGCGCTATGAGCAGGGCAACCGCTGGAACCACGATCCGGACCGGGCGCGCAAGCTGCTGCTGCACCGACGCGAGATCAAAGAGTTGGAAGCGAAGGTGAAGCAGCGGGGTTTTACGCTGGTGCCACTTCGGGTATACTTTGATGTGCGGGGCCGCGCTAAAGTTGAGTTGGCGCTGGCTCGCGGCAAGAAGCTGTACGACAAGCGCGAGGCTATCGCGCGGCGGGACGCCGACCGCCGAATGGCGCGCGCGGTGCGTGAACGGCGCTAACGCCTGGGGGCGAACTAGATTCGACGGGAATGCTGGAGGTAAGACAGCGAGCCGAGGTCCGTGCCTCGTTAAACAGCGGAACGCTTTATTTGCCAACGACAACGGTTCCGAACTCGCCTTAGCCGCCTAATAGCGCGGCTAACGTCTCCCGGGGCGCCGTGCCTACCGACCCCGGCAGCGTAAAATTGTAGGATACCCTCGTGGCCTTCCTGAACCACGGCGGGGAACCGTAGGGATGGTTCGCCGGGATCCAGCTCCACGGGGCATCGGTGAACGAGATCAAGCGTGGGGCTACGCTCGTAGCGGTTTTGCTTCACAGGTTTTCGGACGGGACGGGCAGTGCGTCCCCGCCTCCACCACTGTTGACCCTCCCGGCTCGCGCGGGAGGGCTTTTTTCCGGCACACGGACAGGCACGAAAGGGATGATCAGGTGGACCGAACCGATGGACGCGGTGCCCGCGAGCTGCGGCCGCTGAAACTGGAAATGGGGGTGAATCAACACGCCGAGGGTTCGTGCTTCCTTTCCATCGGGGCCACGCGCGTCCTGGCCACGGCCAGCGTGGAGGATCGGGTGCCGCCGTTCCTGCGCGGCCGGGGTCAGGGCTGGGTGCACGCCGAGTACGCGATGCTGCCGCGCGCTACCCTCCAGCGCACGCCCCGGGAGTCGGTGCGCGGTCGTCTGCAGGGCCGCACGATGGAGATTCAGCGGCTCATTGGCCGGGCGCTCCGGGCCGCGGTCCATTTGGACCGACTGGGGGAAAAAAGCTACATCATCGATGTGGACGTGCTTCAGGCGGATGGCGGTACCCGGACGGCTGGCGTCACCGCGGGCTTTGCCGCCCTGCTGATGGCGCTGGATCGCGAGCGCCACCCGAAACCGCCGGTACGCGACTGGCTGGCGGCCGTGAGTGTCGGGCTGGCCGCGGGTGAGGTATGGCTGGACCTGGACTACCCGGAAGACTCCCAGATTGATGTGGACCTGAACCTGGTGATGACCAAGCGCCACCGACTGGTGGAGGTGCAGGGATCGGCAGAGCACGCCTGGTTCGACCGCCACCAGCTGGATGCGGTGCTGGATGCGGCCGAGATGGGTATCGACGCGCTCGTCGAGGCGGTGGAGCAGGCGCTCCCGGCAGCGGGGCGGCTGGTCGGTGACTGAGTGGGTGCTCGCGAGCCGTAATGCAGGCAAAGCGCGCGAGTTTGATGCGATGCTGGCGGCATACGGCATCCATGTGGTGCCGGCGTTCGTTGGAGGCGGCGTGGTGGTGCCTGAGACCGGCGCCAGCTATCTTGAGAACGCGACCGCCAAAGCCCGGTTTGTGGTGGCGCAATTGGGCCAGCCCGCGCTGGCCGACGACTCCGGCATAGAGGTGGACGCGCTAAGCGGCGCACCGGGTTTGTGTTCCGCTCGATACGTCAGCGACGATCCGGGGCAGAACGTCGAGGCCGTGCTTGCCCAGCTGTTGGAGGTGCCCTGGCCCGAGCGCACTGCTCGCATGCGAGCGGTGGTGGTCCTGGCCAGTCCTGATGGGCGGTTCTATTCCGCCGAAGGGGTCATCGAAGGCCACATCGGGATGGTGCCGCGCGGCCGCAATGGGTTTGGATACGATCCCATCTTTGTAGGGGACGACGGACGCACCCTGGCGGAGTGGTCCACGGACGAGAAGAATGCGGTGTCCCATCGGGCGCTGGCGCTTCGCCAGCTGGTGGCCGAGTGCCAACCCGGTGAGGGTGTGTGAGGCGCTGGCGGGAGGTTGTCTCGTCCTCGGTCCAGGATGACAGGTTTTGCGCTCCCGTCCGCAGGTTGGGTCTTTACGTCCCGGCGATTGTTCGTTAACGTGGTTGTGGCACTCAAACCCCCCTGAGCGAGGTGACGCATTTGGTTTTGCCCGTGTTGATCGCGGCCTTTCTGGCCTCCAGCGTGGAGTTTGGCGAGGCACTGACCATCGTGCTGGCGGTGGGCACGGTGCGCGGATTCCGGCCCGCGATGAAAGGCACGCTGTTGGCGGTGCTGGCTTTGGCACTACTGGTCGCAATCCTGGGTCTTGAGGTGCTGAAGTACGTGCCGGTGGACGTGTTGAAGGGCGTCATCGGGGTGTTGCTGTTGCTGTTTGGGCTCAAGTGGATCCGCAAGGCGATTCTTCGGTTCGCGGGCCGCGCCGCCCTGCATGATGAGGCCAAGATCTACGAACGCGAGCGGAGCAAAATCGGCAGCGACGATGTGAGCGACTTCCAGGCGGCCCTCACGGCGTTTAACGGTGTTTTGCTGGAAGGGCTGGAAGTCGTGGTGATCGTCCTTACCATGGGTTCGGTGGCCAACCAGTATCCTTCGGCCATAGCGGGGGCCCTGCTGGGCTTGGTGGTGGTGGTGAGTCTGGGCCTGGCGCTGAAGGGCCCCTTGACGCTGGTGCCCGAAAATGTGCTGAAGTTCGTGGTGGGTGTGATGCTGACCAGTTTCGGGACATTTTGGGCCGGCGGCGCTCTCGGCGTGCACTGGCCGGGATCCGATGCGTCGCTCCTGGCGCTGGTGGTTATCTATCTGGTGCTGAGCCAGCGACTGGTGGCGGGACTTAAGCTCCGAGACCAGGGGGTGGCGGCGTGAAGGCGTTGGAGGAAATTTACGGGTTGTTCGTGGAAGACCCGTGGCTGGCTCTTTTGGGACTGGTGGCGCTGGCCGCCGGGGGCCTGGTGGCCAGGATGGGACACCACACGATTGGCGCCGTGGTTTTGGTTGCGGTCATCGTGGGGGCGCTTTCGTGGAGCGTGCGGCGCGCTTGACGCCGATCCCACGCGGCTGGTAGCATGAGGCGACCGAGGCGCGGCACATCGGGGCGTAGCGCAGCTTGGTAGCGCACTTGCTTTGGGAGCAAGGGGTCGCAGGTTCGAATCCTGCCGCCCCGACCATTCAGGAAGGAAGCTCCGCATGGGATTGCGGGGCTTCCCACGTATTCCCGGGATCCCAGCGGGATTGCCAGCAGCACGCGGGCTTGTCCCATATCGGAGTGTATGGTAAACTATGTGGTGGTGCTCCCGTCGACTCGTCAGGCGTGTCCCCGTAGCTCAGCTGGATAGAGCGCGGGACTTCTAATCCCGGTGTCGCAGGTTCGAATCCTGCCGGGGACACCACAAAACATTCAATCCCCGCAAACCGTGCGGGGCTTTTCGCTCTTGCCGGCCGGTCGCAGGCCCAGGCAAGGATTTCCGGGGCGGGAAGCATCCGCGCCTTGGGCGGTCGGCGGCATTGATTGCCCGGTCGCACAATGCGTCGGAGAAAAAGACCAGGCGAAGGCCGCGAGCATTCATCTCCCTCCGCGGACGGCGGTTCTTCGGGGTGGCTGGTTGCTGCCACGGGAGGGAGGTCGGCCACGCGGACCCCGCTTGCGGCGCCGCGCGGCGCGTGGTAAACTTCATAAGCGCCGGTTGACGGTGCCTAGCGCGGTGGATGTAGCTCAGTTGGTTAGAGCGCCAGGTTGTGGCCCTGGAGGCCGGGGGTTCAAGTCCCCTCATTCACCCCAATTCTTGTTTGTGCGCCCGTAGCTCAGGGGACAGAGTGGCAGACTTCGAATCTGAAGGTCGTGGGTTCAAATCCTACCGGGCGCACCACTCGTCATGCACGCTTCCGCTATTCGTCGGGCCGGTCGCTGTCCTTGTGGACGGGCCGGCATTTTTGGGGCCCGGTGGGCCGTGCCAGGACCCGTGCTATAATGCGGGCACGGTGGGCGAGGGTGATGGAACCGGCAGACATGCGAGACTTAGGATCTCGTGCCTTCGGGCTTGAGGGTTCGAATCCCTCCCCTCGCACCAGGGTCCGCGGGCCCGCCACCCGAGTTATGGGGCCAAGGCATTTTGACAGCGCGCCGCAATGGGGCGGCGACGCGGTTTTAGATCGGAA